>NZ_JBHZSG010000044.1:0-5256 GCF_043642205.1 Thalassotalea litorea
TATCAATGAAACCTATGTTGTAACTGAACCTCTGCCCTAACTCTGAGTTGTGCACAAACTTAATGTGATTGGTATTAAAACGCCGTTTCATTGATTTAACGCAACGGATTAGAAAAAATGTTGCATGAAACGCTTGTCACTTTAATCAAACTTGGAGTAAGGTTAAGTCATAACGTACATGATTAAGGTGGTTAATGAACGACAATAAAATCCAACCAACACCCCTTAATCCCGATACGCTTATCGCTGCCATTGAGCATCCGATCAAACGTCAGGATAGCGAACAACTTCTCCAGTTGTTCGAACAGATAACCAAACAAAAACCTCAACTCTGGGGAACTTCTATAATCGGCTTTGGTCAATATCATTACTGCTATGATTCAGGTCGCGAAGGAGAATCTTTACGCACTGGCTTTTCGCCACACAAACAAAATATAGCCATTTATATCATGCTGGGGTTTAGCCACTACCAAACCATGCTGGCGCAGCTCGGTAAACATAAAGTGGGAAAATCCTGTTTGTATATCAATAAGCTGGCGGACATAAACCTAGATATTTTAAAACAGTTAATCGAAAAAACTTACGCGGATATGGCAACAAAATATCCTGTCTAAACACCCATTTTTTAAGCAACATTAATCAATAAGGAACCTTTAATCTCCCATTAAATACAATTTTTTACCTGTTTAAGCTTGCAAGGTCGAATCATCGTCCCCATGCTTATCATGAAGACTCGAAAAAAGGAGAGCTGTATGAAAATAAATATTTCAGGCCATCATGTAGAAGTAACCGAGGCTATCGCCGATGTCATTCATAGTAAATTTGCTAAGGTTGCCAGTCACTTTCCCAACTTAATGTCTCTGGATATCATTCTTAAAGTGGAGAAGAATATCCAAAAGATCGAAGTCACTACACAGTATGAAAACGTCAAAGTATCCGTTTCTGCCGTAGACGACGACCTATACAAGGCCATCGGAAGTTCCGTTAAAAAACTGGAAGCCGCTCTTGCCCATCGCAAAGGCGTAATTAATTCCAATCTGTATAACAAATATCAGGTCCCAGAACAGGAACTGGTCGCTCATCCTAACTAAACCACTAAACGAATAAACGAAAATGGCGAAACCAAGGTTTCGCCATTTTTTTTAACTCTGTTTTAAACCCAGCGTCTACTTTATACCAATCACATTAAATGATTGCTCACTCAGTGAGAATTTAAAGGCTTTTAGACAAGGCTTTGATTGCAGAGAATGGTTATTCCGCTCTCAAAATCAGCCAAAATCAGTAACGTAGTCCAAACGCCTTTAAAATTCACCCGTAGGGAGTTTACCTCAAGGCCCATTTACGACCCTATATTTCATTAATATAGAATGACTATATCAATGAAACCTATGTTGTAACTGAACCTCGCCCCTAACTCTGAGTTGTGCACAAACTTGATGTGATTGGTAATAGACTTTAATCTGAGATCTGAAGCCTAGCCCCTATTCATTGTCATCAGTATATTCACTGTTTTTACGACGCATGACCGGTAAATCACCAATATCCTGGGCTTCATGAAACACACGCTTTTTCGGTTTTGCTTTTGGTTTCGCCGATTTTTTCTTCACCACTTTGCTAGCTTGTTTGTCGCTTGGCTTACGTTTAGGTTTTGGTTTTAGGCCTTTAAAGCTGGCTTCAAGACCATCTATAACGCTAAATTCAATGGCTTGCTGAAGAAACGCCTGAATGCTCAGATAACTCTGCCAATCTTTAGGGCCAATAAACGAAATCGCATCGCCCTTTTCGCCCGCACGCCCCGTTCGGCCAATTCGATGGACGTATTCTTCCGGATGTTTCGGCAAATCGAAGTTGATCACATGGGAAACATTGACCAGATCCAACCCTCTGGACGCTAAATCGGTTGTCACCAGCACTTTTGCCTGCCCCTTGGAGAATTGCTCCATAATGCGATTACGATCCGATTGTTTTAAATCGCCACTTAAAGCCAGCGAGTCAATCCCCTGCTGTTGCAGGAAATTTGCCAAACGCTCGGTATCAGAGCGAGTTGCAGTAAAAATAATCATCTGCTGGAAAGACTCATTGCTCAGCAAGTGATTAAGCAGAACCTCTTTGTGATCTAAGTGATCACTAAGAACAAAACGCTGGTGAATGTCTTTGTGCTCAGAGCTTATCTTGCCTACAGCAATCCGTTTCGGCTTATTCATCAAGTCCAGAGCAAAATCTTCAACTTGCTGATGATCCATGGTGGCAGAAAACATCAACGTCTGACGTTTGCGATGATCCGCGGCCTGATGAATTTGCTTAAGTTGCTCAGCAAAACCTAAATCAAGCATACGATCCGCTTCATCGAGAATTAACAATTCCAGACCGTGCAGATAAAAATGTCCCTGGTTAAGATGATCCGCTAAGCGCCCCGGCGTTGCCACAATAATATGCGGCTCTTTAGCCAACACTTTAACCTGGTCATTAAAATTTTCACCACCAAGGATCAATACCGATTTAAACGGGGTACCTGAACTGACTAATCGTAATTGCGTAAATACCTGTTTTGCCAATTCTCGGGTCGGGGTAAGGATAACAACCCGGGGATCGCGTTTTGCCAACGCTCTTTGGCGAATTAAACGATGTAACGCCGGTAACAAAAACGCCAGGGTTTTGCCAGAGCCAGTCTTTGACGATGCTATCAGGTCATTCCCCGCCATCGCCGCGGGAATCGCCTGCTGCTGTATTTCTGATGCCTGGTCAAAACCCAAATGGTCAATGGCTTTGACTAATCGATTGTCCAGATTAAATTGATCAAATTGCAAAAATCTATGCTCCTTGGGAGGATAAAAATAAACGCACAGTTCGTATCCACAAGCTGTGCGTTTTTATTCGTTACTCATTAGTTTAGTCGGTTACCAATTATTGTGACTAACTCAACAAGTCCATTTTTAATACTTGTCGTCGACTACTGCTGAGCTCGAGCGTCAATAAAGGCAATTGCCTTGTCGATACGACTTTGAATTTGCTCAGGCTTGAGTAACGCTAATGTCACATCCAAAGATGGTGAGTTACCGCCTCCGGTAGAGGCTACACGCAATGGCATGCCCACTTTACCCATACCCACTTCCAGCTCTTCTGCCGTACCGTTGATTGCCGCCTGAATATTTTCAGGTGTCCATTCGCTAATGGCAGCGAGTTTCGCTTTCACAAGCTCAAGAGGCGCTTTCGCGACACCGCGAAGGTGCTTCTTCGCCGCCTTTTCGTCAAACTCCTGATACTCTTCATAGAAATAACGGCTGATTTCTGCCATTTCTTTCAACGTTTTCACACGATCTGCCTGAACCTTAACCACTTCTGGCAATGCTGGACCGTTTTCCGTGTTAATACCCTGCGCATTCATGTGCCATTGCAAATGACTGGCAACATACTCAGGGTCCAATGATTTCATATAGTGCTGATTTACCCAGATTAACTTTTCAGTGTTAAACGCCGAAGGCGCACGGTTACAACCCGTTAGATCAAACAGTTCAATCATTTCTTCACGGGAGAAGATTTCCTGATCGCCGTGAGACCAGCCAAGACGTACTAAATAATTCAGCAAGGCTTCTGGCAGGTAACCGTCATCACGATACTGCATGACACCTACAGCACCGTGGCGTTTTGATAAACGCTTACCATCATCACCCAAGATCATTGGAATATGAGCGTATTTGGGCAGTGGCGCGCCAAGCGCATTTAGAATGTTAATTTGACGAGGTGTATTGTTAACGTGATCATCGCCACGGATAACATGGGTAATTTTCATATCCCAGTCGTCAACTACAACCGTTAGGTTATAGGTTGGCGAACCATCAGAACGAGCAATGATCAAATCATCCAATTCCCCATTGGAAATTTCGATATTCCCTTTTACAAGGTCTTCAATGATAACCGAACCATCCAGTGGATTTTTAAAACGAATTACGTAAGGCTTGTCTTCAGGATAATCGGTGCGATCACGCCACAAACCGTTGTAACGTGGCTTTTCACCATTGGCGCGTTGTTCTTCACGCATGGTTTCAACTTCTTCCGGGGTGCAGTAACAGCGGTAGGCCTGACCATTATCCACTAATTGCTGAATTACCTCTTTGTAACGATCAAAACGTTTGGTTTGATAATATGGTCCTAAATTCCAGTCAAGGTTCAACCAGTTCATCCCGTCCATAATGGCATCCACAGAAGCCTGAGTAGAACGTTCCAGATCCGTATCTTCGATCCTAAGCACAAAATCACCGCCGTTTTTCTTGGCAAATAACCAGCTGTATAGGGCTGTACGGGCACCACCAACGTGCAAATAACCAGTTGGGCTTGGTGCGAAACGGGTTGTTAAAGTCATATTTATCTCACTAACAAAGTCTCTGTACAGGTAGCAATTCTCGCAGAATAATCACTGACTTATAAGAATCTGCATAACAGAGAAACACGGAAAAATTTGCGCCATATTTTAGCAGAGGACGGGACAGGTTAAAACGATAAACGCAAATAACTCGAAATTAAGGTCGAAGATGGTTGAGGGTACGCGATAAACAACATTGCTGCGGGTACATCATCGAAGATTATTTAGGGTTGCCAACATGAACCTTGGTATGCCGAGTTTGTCGGGAACTGAAATTCTGTACCCGCGATAAAACGTTGCTTCGAAAGCGATTGCATAAATTATGGTTTTGGAATTAATTTTTGACGGACATACGCTGAGAACTAATGCCAATTCCATTAGTTAGGTGTTCGACTGAGAATGTTAGATAACGGGTTATAACAAATAAAATTTGATGGGGATAGTCGCCCTATCTTCATTAAATTTTAAGCCGTTAGAACGTGTTAGATTCATTCCCGTAGGGTTGCATTTTAGTTCAAGGAAAATGCGACTCATTGGGCAGATAACTATTGGACTTGGTATATTGGTGGACGGTACTGGGCTCGAACCAGTGATTCGGCGCGGGTTGTTAAGAGCGGGCGGTGCTCTCCCAACTAAGCTTTCTCTATAAATTTAAATTGGTTGAATTGAATTTATTTAAGTTTATGGTGGACGGTACTGGGCTCGAACCAGTGATTCGGCGCGGGTTGTTAAGAGTGGGCGGTGCTCTTTCAACTAAGCTTTCTCTATAAATTTAAATTGATCGAATTGAATTGAGTTGAGTTGAGTTGATTTAAGTTTATGGTGGACGGTACTGGGCTCGAACCAGTGACCCCCGCCTTGTAAGGGCGGTGCTCTCCCAACTGAGCTAACCGTCC
>NZ_JBHZSG010000044.1:5356-30409 GCF_043642205.1 Thalassotalea litorea
ATGGTGGACGGTACTGGGCTCGAACCAGTGACCCCCGCCTTGTAAGGGCGGTGCTCTCCCAACTGAGCTAACCGTCCGTCTGTGTGGTTGCGTATTATAGGGATCGGCAAAAACCTGTCAACACAAAGTTTAAATAAATTAAGAAAAATCGTTTGTTTGCCGATTTTTAAAGCAATTAAACAATTCCCTAATCTAATCCTCGATTTTGCATTGAGATAATCCGACTTACATGCCCCTTTAAACAACCTTTTAAACAAGCATATTCATCAAAGCTGGGTGATTCCATCGTCAATCGTTTAAACAATTCCCGCCCATTAACACGAAAAAAGTCGTAATAAAGTGTGGGCGAATGTAAAAGAGTATTTGTAGCCAGACCCGTTCCTCCCCATAACAACTGCTCAAAAAACCAACAGCCACAAAGAGTTGCTCTGAATTTTGATTTAGAGCATGAGATATTTCACTGAAATAACTTGTTACATCCCGTCAAATCTCATTAGCAACTAATTCACGTACTTGTGCCATCTATATAGGTGTTAGTCATTAAAAAATTCTTTACAACGTGTTGTGTGTAAAGCAACTAAGGAAGAGAACCATGAAAACTTTAAATGTAATCGCAACAACTGGTCTTATCGCTGCACTTACCGCATTTAGTGTGAATGCACAGGGTGCCTACAGCAACTATATGGAAACTGCGCTTGTAGATACCTGTAAAGCCGCAATATCCGATAGCACGTTAAAACTGCGTAAAACGTTAGATGAATATAACCTAAAAGCGAAAACGGTCGCGTTAGGTCTTGTATGTAATGGCGAAGACGTGATCACCTTTGCTACGAATCGTGGCGCCAACAACACCGCCGACTATATGAACGAAAAACTTGATGGCGCGAGCATTACTGATTTAGCTGCAAATGAGCAAGTGACTTATGAAGTAACGTTTGACGACGCTCCAGAGTAATCCCATTACTCATCTTAGTTCAGCACAGCATGGAATTTATTATCGTTTATCAGCAATAATCGATAATAACTACGCCCCCTTTCTCCCAGGGGGGCGGCCTTTCATGCCACGATGTGGTGAACGACCGAATAGCAGCGCCCTAAAGTCAGGCATAATAGCCGTGGACCGTTTGCGTGACAGAACATGGCTGTAACAGATAGTATCGGTTGGTTAGGAGCCTGTGGTAAACTTGGATCAGTTAAACCCTGTTAACACTGGAATCCATTGTGTCCGAACCCGAATTTATTGAGCTTGATGAAAGCGATATCAACACCATTGATGTCTACGTTGAACCGCTTGAGCTATACAAATTGCTCAAAATTGCTAATTTAGTAGGCGGCGGTGGCGAAGCCAAAATGTTAATAGCTGACGGCTATGTTGGTGTAAACGGGGAATTGTGTCAGCAAAAACGCAGAAAAATCTACCAAGGCGATCTGGTCGAATTTAACGGCGAATTCATGCAAATTCGCTTAGTTGACGCACCTGCTTTATCCGCGCAACAAACAGCGTCAAACGATGCAAAAGCTGCGACGGCTGAGCCGGTGACAAACCCCGACAGTCACGCGACAGTCTCGGCTAAACCCAAAGGCAGAACTAAGACCAAGACCAAGACCAACACTAAGACTAAGAATGGCGGGACTGGAAAACCAACGGCGAAGAAAAAATCCGAGACAAACACTGAAAAACGTTCACCCACAGGGAGACGTTCCATTTCCTTTTAAGTGCTTCCCTGATTGAAATCGTCGTAAAAGTGGTTCAATACACGTACATCGAACCACCCGCAACAAAAAACCGCTACCGATGGCACAAGATTAATCCGAAAAAACCTTTTGCTTAAAGCGCTTTTTCCCAAAATTCAGCATTGCCTAATTGTGGATCTAGCTCGTAGCCAGAAAAACCAAAGTTAATATAGCTTTGCTTGGCCACTTGATTTCCCTGCAACACTTCTAAGGTTAATTTACAGCATCCCTTTTGGATGGCGATTTGCTCAACCTGTTGCAACAACTTATGGCTTAGTTTTTGCCCCCTAAACTCAGGCAAAACCCCCATATCATGAATATTTAGCAAAGGTTTGGCTTTAAATGTCGAAAAGCCGAACACGCAGTTACAGATTGCTGCGGGCTTACCATCCACATATGCTAATAAGGTTAATACCGAGGGTTGCTCGGCAAGCTTTGCACACAAGTTGTCTTTTACATAATCCGTTAAAGGTTCATTACCGCCCATAGGATCTTGTGCATAAGCATTCAACAACATGATTAAATCTTCTGCATGCTTAGGGTTTTTATAATCTGCAACAATAATGTTAACCGTCATGTGTAGTCCTTTCTTTGTGTATTAGCGTAAAATATCTCGGGCAATAACAATGCGTTGAATTTCGCTGGTGCCTTCGTAAATCGAAGTGATCCGCACATCACGAGCGAACCTTTCCAGTGGATACTCTTTGATATAGCCGGCGCCACCTAGCAACTGCAGCGCATCATAACAGGCTTTGTTCGCTTTTTCGCTGGCAAACAGTTTTGCCATCGACGCTTGGGTCGCAAAACTCTGCCCTTGCTCCTTCAGGCTTGCCGCCTGCATCAACAACATTCGCGCCGCCTCCATATCGGTATATCGATCCGCCAGCATCCATTGCAAACCCTGAAATTTCGCCAGAGGTTGATCAAACTGTTGACGTTCCTGAATAAACGTTTTCGCATAGTCAAGGGCAGCAAGCCCCACGCCTAATGCTAAAGATCCGATACCAATGCGACCTCCAGCCAGTTCAGATACGGCAATAGCAAAACCTTTGTTTTCTAAGCCAAGCATATTGGCAGCCGGAACCCGACAATTTTCAAAATGAACTTCGTTTGTCGGCGAGGCTTTTTGTCCCATTTTATCTTCGGATTTACTGACGTTTACCCCGGGAGTATTTGCATCGACCAGAAAACAGGAAATCCCTTTGCCTTTCGCCGCTTCTGGATTTGTGACCGCCCAAACCACAAACACGCCGGCAATAGAACCACTAGTGATATAAATTTTGCTTCCATTAAGCACGTAGTCTTCACCGTCTTTTAGCGCTGTGGTTTTCATCCCAGCAGGATCCGAACCGGCGGAAGATTCCGTTAAACAAAACCCTCCGGCAAGGAACTCTCCGGAGCATATCTTTGGCAGATAGGTTTGCTTTTGTTGCTCATTGCCAACGGCTTGGATCACATCGGCCACCATATTGGTAACGGATGTTGTCACGGCAGTCGCTGCGCAGGCTTTTGCAAGCTCGGTGATAGCTAATGAAAATGCCACAGTTCCGGCTTCAACGCCGCCATACTCTGCCTTGATATTTAACCCCATAAACCCTAGTTCCGCCAATTTAGCCAAATTGGCGTTAAATAATTCAGCATCTGGGTTCGCATCCAGCTGCGCCGCAACCGGTGCCAGCTCCGACTCGGCAAATTTCTTCGCCATATCCTGGATCATTTGTTGTTCTTCACTAAGGAAAATCTTCATTAGACACTACCTTTTATTTAGCTGCCGGACGATTTTTACTGGCAAAACTTTACACCTGATTAATCTTAGACTCCATTCAGCCAGGCTTATGGGCTGGTGTGTAGTGTATTTAAAACTGAACAAACGATGTGCTGACGCGGAGAAGCTAATGCGCGAGCTTTGCGCATCAGCAGGGTTTTGGCCATGGAAGGCCTATATGCCGAAAATGCACAAGGACATGGACGTGCGCAGGTAGAATAACGCAGGAGCAGTTATCGAGGAGCAATTTTCGGTGACAAACGATGCAAACAGCACATCGTAGGCTGACAATCGCCGCAAACATCGCGGCGCTAAGCTGACAATAGATGCGAAAAGCGCATCTTTAAGGTGACAGACATCGCCGCACCGATGTCAGGAAAAAGCAAAGCTAATATTCAGGATGTCGCGCCCCTTCCACCGAAAATAAGCTCTCGGCAATTGCTCCATGCATTGCTCTAATAAGATACATCCCTGTATCGACATGCATTTTCGGCATACCGTTCATCCATGAACATAACCTCCTTTCCTTGTAAACAAAATTTTCCGCGAAATCATGCAATGGTTATCCACTTAATAGGGATTTGATTGAGTTAACTGAGCCTTTGTTCCATTATCGACCCCAATAATAAAGTTCGTGGGCAACAGTGATTTATTCTGATGTCAGTAACACTATGCAATCACCCCAAAAAACGGGGAAACAGGAGTTTTTATGGCAGGCTTTAACAAGGTCGTAAATTCTTATCAGGAAGCTTTGGCTGGCCTGGAAGATAATATGACGTTAATTGTCGGTGGCTTTGGCTTGTGCGGCAATCCGGAAAATCTTATCAAAGAAATCAAACGCCTTGGCACACGCGGGTTAACCGTCGTATCAAATAATTGTGGTACTACCGAACATGGTTTAGGTGTGTTGTTGTTCGATAAGCAAATCAAAAAAATGGTTGCGTCTTACGTAGGCGAGAACGATAACTTTGAACAGCAAATGATGAGTGGCGAGTTAGAAGTTGAATTGACCCCACAGGGTACGTTAGCTGAAAAAATGCGCGCGGGCGGCGCTGGTATTCCAGCATTTTATACTGCCACAGGTTATGGTACGCCGGTTGCTGACGGCAAGGAAGTACGAGAGTTTAATGGCAAGAAATATATTCTCGAAGAATCCGTCACCGGCGATTTTGCCTTGGTTAAAGCATACAAAGCCGATACTTACGGTAACCTGGTATTCCGTAAAACCGCCCGCAATTTTAACCCACTGGCGGCAACCGCAGGCAAAATAACCGTGGTTGAGGTGGAAGAAATTGTTGCGCCGGGTGAACTGGATCCCGATGAAATACATTTAAGCGGTATCTACGTTGATCGGCTGATCCAAGGTGAGTTTGAAAAGATCATCGAACAGCGAACCGTAACCGAATCTACTACATCTTCTATATCAACAACGAGCAAGCAAGGAGCTTAGTGATGGCTTTAACAAGAGAACAAATCGCCCAGCGCGTTGCTCAGGAGTTACAGGACGGCTACTACGTGAACCTGGGTATCGGTATCCCGACACTTGTGGCCAATTATGTGCCCGATGGCATTGAGGTGATGCTGCAATCGGAAAATGGTTTATTAGGTATGGGACCCTTTCCAACCGAAGAGGAAGTGGATGCTGATTTAATTAATGCCGGTAAGCAAACCGTTACCATGGTCGCTGGCGCATCGCTATTTGATAGTGCGGAATCGTTTGCCATGATCCGCGGTGGTCATGTGGATTTGACGGTATTGGGCGCGTTTGAAGTTGATGTTAACGGGAATATCGCCTCGTATATGATCCCAGGAAAATTGATCAAGGGGATGGGGGGAGCGATGGACTTAGTGGCAGGCGCTGACAATATTATCGTCACCATGACGCACGCTTCGAAACACGGTGTTTCTAAGCTTCTTAAACAATGTTCGTTACCTTTGACGGGTAAAGGGTGTATCAAAAAAGTATTGACCGACTTAGCATTCATTGAAATTAAAGACGGTAAATTTCACCTACTGGAACGGGCTCCTGGTGTTAGTGTCGATGAGATCGTAAAGCTTACCGAAGGCGAGTTAGTGGTCAATGGGAATGTGCCTGAAATGACGTTTTAGTCACGTTCTTGAAAAATAAAAAACGGCTTGTGAATTAAGCCGTTTTTCGTCTAGATAAAACCTTAGTTACCCTCGACAATGGGGTTGAGTGAAATCCACAATCGGGCCTTGAGGTACAACGCCTGTCGGGTTTATCATATCGTGACTCTGATAGTAATGTCTTTTAATATGCGTCATATTTACCGTGGACGCCACTCCCGGCACTTGATACAACTCACGCAGATAACCACTTAAGTTTGGATAATTGTCGAGGCGTCGTAAATTACATTTAAAGTGACCCACATAAACCGCGTCGAAACGAACTAACGTAGTGAACAGCCGCCAATCGGCTTCGGTGATAGAATCACCTACTAGGTAACGTTGTTTTCCTAGCCGTTGTTCCAGGCTATCCAATGCCACAAATAATTCCTGTACCGCTTCATCATAAGCTTGCTGAGTGGTCGCAAATCCCGCTCGGTATACGCCATTATTGATATTGCGATAAACGAAATCATTGATGGTATCAATCTCCTCTTGCAATGACTCGGGATAAAAATCCCAGGGCCTGGCGCCAAGGTGATCAAACGCGACATTAAGCATACGGATAATTTCAGACGATTCATTCGATACAATGATTTTAGTCTTTTTATCCCATAACACCGGCACCGTAACTCTACCGGTATATTGAGGGTCGGCCATGGTATATACCTGATGCAAAAATTCCTGGTGATTTATTTCATCCTCAACGTTAATCCAATCCGGATGATCGGAATGTTCTATCGGGGTAAAGGTCCAGCCATTTTCTTGCATTAGATAATGCACCACGGAAACGGAAATCATTCCTTCCAGTGCTTTTAATTTGCGAAATATCAGGGTTCTATGTGCCCAAGGGCAAGCCAGAGAAACATACAGGTGATAACGGTTTGGCTCCGCTTTAAATCCTTTTTGGCCATTGGGTCCGGGGCTGCCATCGGCGGTTAACCAGTGACGAAACGAAGACGCTTTGCGTTCAAATTTCCCGCCGCTTGCTTTGGTATCGTACCATTGTTCCTGCCACTGGCCTTCGACTAATAACCCCATAATATTCTTCCTAAAAATCTGTAAATGTTAACTGGATTTGATTACGCCTAATTTGAAAAAATTTGATCTCATTACACGTGAGGCGCTCAACGATTCGCTGTTATTAGCAACCGTTAAGCATCACTTTACAGGAATTGAACCGAACAAAAATTAGAAATATTCGACCGCATTAATCGAATCAGTAGAATCTTACAGTCATAGCCTCACATTAGCGCCCGACTTGAGCAATCGCGAACGCCACGGGCATATTGGCAAGATAAGCCTGATCGAAATATTGCAGTTCATTATAGGTAATCAAACCACGAATACTGCGGGTATATGCCTCACCACGTTCGGAATAAAGGGTCAGGTTATCAACTAAATCAAGACCGGTAATGGTTTCGCCAGAATCGCGCAGGCTTTGGCGTTGCGCTCTGAACTCCTGATAAGCCGATACCGTATTAAGATTCAGCATATATGCCTGAACAGATTCCAAAGGTGAGTCAAATCGCGCCAGGCCATAATTCCCTAATTCTTTTCGCTGTTGTTTGGGCACCATACCATTACCAGAATAATCCCACTGGCCAAAGTATGCGTGCCCTTCCAGGGTAAATCGCGATGTCGCCCAACCACTTTCCTCGGCAGCCTGTGCCAGTGCCAATGAAGGGGGAATGATATCAACACGGGCTAATAACCGCTGTTTTTGTGATTCGGTAATGCTCGTACGGTTATCTGCAATCACTTGATATTTTAATGCCAGACGGACAAGTTTGGGATCCGTCAAACTCGCATTCATGATAAAATTTCGCTCTTGCAATATCGCTTCATTCGACATCAAAATTAACGGCATAATTAATTTATAAAAAAGCGATTTCTTGACATTTACCGGCAATTTTCGAGTATCCGTCACCCAGGTAGGCGCCAGTTTAGAAAACGTAATTCGCGGTACTGCCTGATTATTGTGGTGCCAGTTTACCGGGTGGTAATCAAGCAGTTCATACAGGGCGAATAAATCGTCAATGGTTGCGGTTTCAATGACAACAGAATTTGGCCCCAACGTATGCTCGGCGACAATGTCAGCGCGTTGTTGCAACGGCGTAAGCTGCGTGCTGGCCGCAGCATTTAAAGAAAAAACAAGCGCCAACAACATCGTGAAAGTGACAAAAAACAGTACCGGACTTTTCAGGACGAAAAGCGGTGTACGCAGTAGGGAAAATAAATAGCGTGATCCTTGCATGTTGTTATTATCTCAATTAAAAAACTTGGGTTTTTTATTGAGTATAGACGCTATTTTAAAAATTACGTTTTGCCTTTGTATTTGATTAAATGCAACAAATGTTCAATTCCATCAACTTGCATCAGTCATGTTTTCCGCCAGATTCAAAGACAATTTACAAAGCTTATTAAATGTTTTGACCACGGCTTATTCAAATTGGAAATATCTGTATCCCTGGCGGTACAATTGACATGCCATGAGCAAATCCCCTTCAAATTCCAAACGCCTGGCCCGTTTAAACAATTCTTCCATAAATAGCATGTTGCCCGCCTTGGCTTGCTGGATCACCTGAGTATCATCGAACTGAGCGAGCCATTGACGATGATGTTGTTGAGGTATATATGAACGACAGGATGCCACTTATACCAATCACATTAAGTTTGTGCACAACTCAGAGTTAGGGCAGAGGTTCAGTTACCACATAGATTTTATTGATATAGTCATTCTATATTAATGAAATATAGGGCCGTAAATGGACCTTAAGATAAACTCCCTGCGGGTGAGTTTTAAAGGCATTTATGCTGCGTTACTGATTTTGACAATGGAATAACCATTTTCTGCAATCAAAGCCTTGCCTAAAAGCCTTTAAATTCTCACTGAGTGAGCAATAATTTAATGTGATTAGTATTAAATCCTCCTCCTCTTGCGCATGTATTGCTCTTAGACGATAGCGAATGTTGATATTGAGATCCTGACATTACCATGAGCAAATATGATCAATTACGCCCCCTACACAACAAGGGTGGAAATATAAGGGCTTAGGGTTCAGGTTGCAGGAGACTGTTCTGACAGGCTGCAGGTTTTCCATCTGCTGATATTCACTAGAGCAGCGACTATCGATTGCTAGCAAAATAAGGATTGTCCAGCGCCTGTTGTAAGGGGATATCTGTCAGGCCATTGTCGCGCAAGGCATGAATAAATTTTAAGGTTTTGAATGCGTCAAACCAAACGATTAGTTGTCGAGCAGTTTGCGCGTCAGACGAGCGTTGTTTTTGAAGTATATTAACAAACTTAGTAAAACCTATGTCGGTCAATGATTGCTTACTTAATACCGACAGTTTTTCAATGCCAGACAATAATTGTTGCAGATTTCCTGCGCTGGTTTTGAATAAATCTAACACCTGCTTTAACTCAATAAAAACTTGAGGCTGATAGTAGCAATAATCCCTACTAGCCTGCTGTAAATCGATGATTTTCTGCACCGCAGGGCCGGTGCCAAACGGCACTCTATCTGATACTCGGGCATCGATTTTTATTTGTACATCTTGTACATTTTTTATCTCGCCAAGTTTGGCGATTTTATTGAGCAGGTAAAAATCTTCGCCGGCTGCGCGTTTTGGAAAACCTCGCGCTTTTACGTATGCATTAGCACTGATCGCTAAAATACTGCCGATGGTGAAATATCCATAACGACTACCCGCATAGTTCAAACCGCCAACATAATAGCGCATAGATTGTTCATAAAGGTCGGTTGCGATCCCTGTTTTATCATTGGCTTTGGTGTCGGTTCGCTGATGATAAAAATCAAACACTAACGCACTGATGTTTTGACTGTCTGTTGGTAATGACGAAAAGTAATTTGCAGGCAAATGCGCATCGGCGTCGGTTGAACATATCCATGGCGATTGAATACCATGATGAGCGATTAAATAACAGGCAAGGTCGGCGGCAATTTTGCGTGCCAATCCAACCCCCTGTTTATATGGAATTGGCTGGATAAAGCGTTCAACCACCAACACATAACCGGCATTAACCAATTTTAACAAAGACAAATTATCGCATTGCCAAATCAGCTCTGCGGATGCATGCAGTTGCGCAAAAAGCCTTTGCTGGGGTTCCGTGTTGTTATCGGTATCAGGCTGATTAATAACAACAATCAATAGTTGCCCTGCATTACCTGTGGTAAGTCGATCAAAGCGATGGCAAAACTGCGCAGATTCTTTATACGCGGGTAAAATAACAACGTGTTCAAAAACAAGGGCTTGTGGAAACGAACTGAGAGATTGCGTTTCCGGCTCGGCAAAGTTCGCCAGATATTTGGTAAATGTTTTTTCGACAACCAAATGATTTCTCCTTGCCTGTGCTAACGCTGATGCTTTATTTGTGCCAGTGCGTTAAGTATTAGAACGTTAATATTAATGCGTTGAGCCTTTATGTGTTAACGCCCTAATTAACCATACCTGGTATCGGGCTAATGTAGCGCCGCTCTATAGGGCAGCTTGGCACAGATTTTGGCTTCAAAGTCGAGAACTTCTTCCAGACGTTGATAGACCGTTTCTTCATCAAAGTATTCCAGCGCCAGTTCCACAAACAGGTTTTTATGTTTTTCTTCCGATTTGGCAATGGCCACATAAAACTCTTTTTCCTTGCCTGCGGGTAGTGCGTCTGCGATTAACGAAAAACGCTCATGCCCCCGAGCTTCAATCACGCCGGCAACCAATAGTCGGTCGAGAAAGAATACGTCAGAGCCACGACGGAACAAGGTGCGAATCTCATTAATGTAAGGGTCTTTCTGATCGTTTCCTAAAGTCACATCACGCTTTTGCAACAACTTTACCACTTGCTTGAAATGGATCATTTCTTCAATGGCGAGATCGGTCATAGCACGAACCAGGTTTTTACGATCCGGATAGTGGGAGAGCATCGACATTGCCATTCCGGACGCTTTTTTCTCAGCTGCGGCATGGTCTTGCAAAAATGCATCAAAATCTTCCAGGGCAACCTGCGCCCACTCTGGTGGTGTCTGGTATTTTAATTCAAACATGGGTTGTTTTATTACCATTAAAACGAGTATCTAAAATTGCGCTTATTCTATAGTTTCTGCCTGGCATGCGCCATAGTCAGTTACATAAAATCAACGCCGTTAGCATTCCCAAGACCATTTTATTTAAGCCTTACTATTGTCCCATTGTCATGGTTGAATTTGCGCATAGCTCAAAATCCCTGTAGCGTGCCATTATTGCGGTAGTTAACCTGGGTATAGACAAATGGATGAAACGTTATACATTACCGGCGCTGGCGTCAGCAGCGAAAGTGGTATTCCGACATTTCGAGGTGAAGATGGCTTTTGGACCATAGGCAGCGTAAATTACACGCCACAAGAGATGGCGACTCGAGCCATGTATCAAACCAATCCCGTGGAATTCCTTACCTGGTATTATCACCGCTTTGCCAGCTACCGCCATCACGGCCCTAACGACGTACACCACTGGCTTGCAGATAAAAACCTGATCACTCAAAATATTGATGGCCTCGATGGCAAAGCCGGAAATCAGAACTATATCGCCATTCATGGACGATTGGATCAAATGACCTTGTTTCATGAACAAGGCCCTGTCGTCGACACATATATGACACCCTGGGAAGACGTCGACCCCAACAACATTCAAGAGTCACTGTTAAACATTTTTAATATCGATCCCAGTTCAAAACTTCCACAGTTGGATCATTCTTTTAAACCCTTTGTATTACTGTTTGATGAGTTTTATACCGATTTATATCGTATTGGTGAAGCACAGCAACGCATGCAGGATGCCAAGCGAATGGTGTTTATGGGAACCTCTTTTAGTGTCAACATTACCCAAATGGCATTAAGAGCTGCGATTAATAATCGAATCCCCATCGACATTGTCGATCCAAGTCCGGTAGAAATTCCTTACCAGCATGTTTCCTATTTCAAAATGAAGGCTAGCGATTACATAAAACAAAGATAATTACACTTGAATGTCAGCCATTACATTTTGTCGCAATCAATAACAATCGATTGCCAGACAAAACATTTTTGCTGGCAAGTTTTACAGGGTGAAAACAGCTTTTACTAAGTTTGAGAGGTATGATTATCAGCGTTAACTTTTCATAAGTTTTCTCCCTTAAATACTAGATTTTAACCCCGCGCCATGCGGGGTTTGTTTTTTTCTAATAACGGCGTTTCTGTCTATTCCACAAAAATCCTGGTTGCGTAGCAAATCCCAGAGCCTTTGCTATGCTCAATTTAGCCTAAATAAAAAACAACAAGTCTATGAAACTACTCACAAAGCTGATTACTGTCGGTTTTGGCTGTGTCGCCATCACCCTGTTTACTTTTTCCGATCGTCTATATTCCAAAGCTTATCCAATCATGGCTGCGATGAATGTTAACCAATCTGGTAATCTTCGCTTTGAACTGGCAGATGATGCTGAAAACCAAACCCAATCGATTATCCAGAAATGGCATGACAGTGAGAAAAAGCGTCAAGGAGGCGAGTTTCAATCCCATGGTTGGTGGCCCTGGGGCGTTAACGGCTTTGATTATGACAATGATGGTGACATCGATCTTTACTTGTCACACCATGGTAAGCCTGGCGGCAAAATTTTGGTCAATCAGTTGCAGGAAAGCAATAAGCTGACGTTTATTGATTTAAAACAAATCAACCCCTCGCTACCCTATTTACCCGGTGCCGACGACAAGCCTAAATTTTTCGACTTTGACGGCGATGGCTGGCTCGATATCGCCGGTTTATCGGACGAGAGCAAGCCCGAGTACTTGTTTAACCAACAAGGCGATGGGTTTCTCGGTCGCGGTAAAGGCTTCACCCTAAGACCTTTATCCAAACCGTTGGATATCCTCGATATTAACTTCGATGGTTACCTTGACCTCGATGGTGGCGTTAAAGGTGTGTGGATATATCAACCACAAACTAAGTCATTTAATCGAGACGAGCCAATCACCACAACGGAACCGCCTGGGTTAGAAGAAAAGTACCAAAACCTGACGGAAAAACACAAAGCGATGCGCAAGAAAAATCGTTTTTTCAGAGCCAAATATTTTCAATACTTTCCCACACATCAGCATGGTTTAAGCCCAAACCTTATCGACTTAAATTTTGATGGTCTCGGAGATATTATTATCGCAGGCTCTGCCAGCTATGGCGGAGACAAGATAGGTCATTATCTATTGCAAAACGACAAAGGCCAGTATCTTGGTGCCAACAAAACATTAGGACTGCCTGAAGATGCGGTGCCGATTTATTACGGCGACATTAATAATGATCACCTTGATGACTTATTGGTAATTGGCGACAGTAAAAGTGGATGGTATTTGAACTCCTTAGACGGATTTAAATATCACTCAACCGGCATGGATGCGTTTTTTAAAAAACGTGCACCCTACTTGTTGCGAGCCTATCCAGTCGATTTTGATGGTGATTCCGATCCCGATTTCGTGATGAATAACCCAAGATTAAAAATCACCGAAGTGTATGAAAATCTCGGGGATGGAAACTTCAGTCGAGTATTATTCAGTAAATCCTGGAGTGCAAATCCTGTATATATCGCCGACATCGATAATGATGGCGATAATGACTTGATTCTCGGTGGCAATAATAGCGAAAGCAATACTCGACTGTCGATTTTTATCAATGAAAGTAAAATGGCCGGCAATCAGGTCACTGTATACCCCAGATATAAAATCCCTAATATTTATGCAGCAGGCTCCCTGATTAAGCTTTATATCACAGATAAAGAAGAGAATAAGAAACGTACTCTGCTGGCAAAATCCCGCTGGAACGGAGAACCTGTGACATTTCATATCGGCAATGCCGAGCAGGTGAATGTTGAAATCAGTTATCCTGATAATAAAAAAACCCGATTTGAAGGCTTAGCTGCGAATAAAACCTATACCTTACATTACAACGGGCAAGTGGAAGGTGGGTATCAAGCCGCCACCTTTAAATCTGGTGCAAAATCTCAGCAAGCGCGTCCATAATGTCAAACTAAATGGTACAGATGTAAACCTACTGCTACTGCCCAAGCCCCGCCCCTACCGATTTATTCGCCTATTTTAATGGCTTGACTGTACACGATTGTCGTTGAAAGATATCCTACCATTGACAGAATTATCGGCGGGTAAAACTCGCGTAAAAATGAGAACGAACAATGAAAATAAAACTGATCGCATCAGCTTTGGCTACAGTATTTGTAGCCGGGTGTGGACAACCTGAGCCACAACAACAAACACAACCACAAGCACAAGCACAAGCACAAACCCAGCAATCTCCACTGGAGAATGCGCAACAAGATCAGCCAGAGCTAGGTAGCTTTGGTGTTGATTTGAGTGCTCGCAACGAAAGCGTGAAACCAGGTGATGATTTCTTTATGTATGCCAGCGGCACCTGGTACGACAATTTTGAAATGCCAGCAGATAAGACCCGTTACGGCGCATTCTCTCTGTTAGCGGAGCGCAGTGACGACCAGGTAAAAGCCATTATCGATGATATCGCTGCTCGCGAAGACCTGAATGCTGAAGAACAGTTAATTGCCGATTTCTACAACTCGTTTATGGATGTAGAAACCCTTAATGCGCTGGGTATAAAGCCTATCGAGCCTCTGCTGAATGATATCTCTGCTATTGAGAATACCGACCAACTTACCAAGGTGTTTGGTAAGTCCTGGCTAAATGGCGTAAGCGCTCCTATCGGTGGTGGTATGTGGTTTAACCGCCTTGATCCAAACGAGTATCAAATTTCGGTTGGCGCCAGTGGTTTGGGTCTTCCGGATCGTTCTTACTATCTGGAAGAATCTGAGCGTTTTGAAAAAACTCGCCAGGCTTATGTTGCGCACATTGCCGAGATGCTTAAATTTGCCGGTAAGGATAAACCGGTAGAACGCGCTGAGGCTATTGTTGCGCTTGAAACGAAAATTGCCGAAGGTCACTGGCCTCGGGAAAAGCGTCGTAACCGCGACTTAACCTTAAACCAAATCGAACGTTCGGAATTAGCCAAAGAGTATCCTGGCTTTAACTGGGATGTTTTCTTTGCAGAAACGGGTTATCAGGTACCACACCTAAACGTAAGCCAACCTGAGCCAATCAAGGCGATGATTGAGCTGATTAACAATGAAGATTTGGCCGTATGGAAAGATTATCTGACTTACCACGCAATTAGCGGCAATGCCTCGCTTTTATCTGAAGACATTTATAACACTAACTTCGCGTTTTATGGCACCCATTTAAGTGGTCAGCAACAGCCTCGTGATCGCTGGAAGCGTGCTATCAGCCAAATGTCTGGTACAACATCCCTTGGCTTTGCGATTGGTAAAGTATACGTAGACCGTCATTTCCCGGAATCTTCCAAAGAGCAGATGTCAGAGCTGGTTGAAAACCTACGCACCGCCCTTGGTCAGCGTATCGATAACCTAGACTGGATGGGAGAGGAAACCAAGGTTAATGCCCGTGCAAAACTCGCCGCCTTCGTTCCTAAAATCGGTTATCCGGATGTATGGCAGTCTTTTGACGGCGTTGAGCTGAGCAATAACGATTTAATGGGTAATGTTACCAATCTGCGTGAATTCTTCCGTGCTGACAGCGCGTCTAAAGAATTACAGAAAACTGACCGCAATCGTTGGGGCATGACGCCACAACGCGTTAATGCCTACTACAATGCGTCTTTCAATGAGATTGTATTCCCTGCTGCAATTCTACAACCACCATTTTTCGATCCCAATGCCGATCCAGCCGTTAACTATGGTGGCATAGGTGCGGTAATCGGTCACGAAATGGGCCATGGTTTTGACGATCAGGGTTCAAAATCCGATGCCAATGGTATCCAGCGTAATTGGTGGACAGAATCTGATCGCGCCGCATTTGATGCCAAAACCGACAAACTGGCGGATCAATATAGTCAGTACGAGCCGATCCCAGGTAACTTTGTCAATGGCCGTAACAGCCTTGGTGAAAACATTGGTGATGTCGGTGGGTTGGCAATGGCATACCACGCTTATAAACTGAGCCTTAATGGTAAAGAAGCACCTGTGATTGATGGTGTTACCGGCGATCAGCGCTTCTTTTTAGCCTGGGCACAGGTATGGAAAGAAAAGCGCACCGAGCAAAGTATGCTCAACCAATTGCGCGCTGGTACTCACGCGCCGGGTCGTTACCGTTCTCTGGCACCAAGAAACCACGATGCCTGGTACGAAGCGTTTAATGTTCAGGAAGGTGACAAACTTTACCTTAAGCCTGAAGAGCGGGTTCGTATCTGGTAAATCCATGCCACTTTAAACCACAGGTTTAGATACAAAAAAGGGTCAGTTTCACACTGACCCTTTTATTTTTTCGGTTAGTTAAAGCGGGTTCGCTGAATTATTCAGATAACGGTCAAGAAATCTAACATACGCGTTGGAGGCAGTTATACGATTCGCTTTCTTTCTAAAACCATGGCCTTCATCTTCAAATAGTACGTATTCAACCGGCACATTATTGGCTTTAATCGCGGCAACCATTTCATCACTTTCTACCTGAAGCACACGAGGATCATTGGCACCCTGTACCACTAATACGGGTTTTTTAATATTATCTGCGTGGAAAAGCGGGGAAATTTTGCGATGACGCTCGGCATCGGTCGCCGGATCGCCCATTTCATCATATAGTGCTTTTTTAAACGCTTCCCACCAAGGTGGAATACTATTTAAGGTGCGCACCCAGTTAGTAACACCAAAGATATTGATACCAACTTCAAACTCATCAGTAAACGCCATACCCGCCATGGTCATATAACCACCATAGCTGCCACCAATAATACCAATACGCGAACTATCTACCCAATCCAGAGTTTGTAGGTACTTCTTACCGTAAACGATATCCTGCAAATCCCCTTCCCCATGATTTTTGTCATCCAAATGGTAAAAGGTTTTCCCATAGCCCGAAGAGCCTCGGTTGTTTACCGCAAAGATGGCATAACCGTTATTGACCAAATGCTGAATTGCCGCACGGTAACCTTTACGTGACTGGCCACCGGGTCCGCCATGCACCCAAACCAAAGCTGGTACTTTGTTGTCGGCACTTGCCTGTAAAGGCTTATATAGTAGGCCTGGGATTTCCAGTCCATCAAAGCTTTTAAAGCGAACGACGTCGCTCATAACTAAATCTTCAGGCGTCATCGCCGGATTCAGGGTATCTGTGAGTTTGACGATTTTGTCGCCACCTAGTGTATAGGTATAAAGGTTCGATGGTGAATTATCGGCATTGATATAAAATACCACTTTAGTGGAATCGTTAGAGAAATTAACGCCAGCCAAATCGCCTGCTGGCAATTCAGGCATTTGCACGCTTTGTTTGGTTTCACTGTTTAAAATAGTCAGCTTGGTCTGCGCATCATCGTTAACACCGATAACCGTGTATTTGCCATCTTTTGAGAAGTATACAAAGCTCACATCCCAGTCCGTTTCGTAGAACAGTTGCGATTCAGCCGATTCAAGATCATAAGCCCAGGCCTGACTATACTCACTGTGTTCATCAGTGCCAAAAATCAGTTTGCCTGAATCAGGCGTAAAACCATAACTAAAGTATTCAATATTGCCTTCATGTGGTGTGATATGAATCGGAGTTGTTTCTTCCGCAGTCAAATCGATCAAATACAAGTCCGAGTCTGCGCCCGAAACCGCTTTAGTCAGGCTTAACCAACGACCATCACGAGATACATCACCAATAGACAGAACTTCGTCATTTTGAAATATCAATTCACGTTGATAATCTTTTGAAGAATAGCGATATACGTCAAACGCTTTGGGATCACGCTCATTACTAATTGCGTAAAAATCACCATTATCGTTCCAACCTAAAAATCCAGCTTTTAAGTTATCACCAGGCGTTAAGTCCTTAACACTGCCATCCATTTCGCGAACGTATAAGTGATTTAACTCATTCCCGCCCTGATCCGCGGTGTAGATAAAACGGTTATCCTCTGGAAACCAGCTGATGCCATAAACCGTATCTTTATCCGATTTCGTTAATTGCTCGGGCTCTGAGCCATCCAGCGGATAGCGATAGGCATTAAATACGCCGGTAGCGTCACTGGAAACCAGTACCGAGCTTCCATCGTGGTTTATGGATGAACCAAAGACGGTGGTCGTTGCAAAAAACTCTTCCGCACTAAAGGTTGTTACTTGCTTGTTTTCACTCAACGTTGCAGGTGCTGTTGGTTCTGTTGTTTCAGGAGCCTTTCCGCACGCGGTTAGCATCAATATTGCCAACGTGCTTAGTACACCAGTTTTAATAGACATATCATTCCCTTTAATTATTGGTATATCGTCAGTTTTTCTACTGTTGAGCCAGAAAAACTCGGTTAAATTTTACTCCATAGCACTAACATAGCGCGAAAACTTGTTAGAAAACAGGGGGCAGGCAGTTGGGGTAATGGGATAGGGTTTTAATCTCACACGAAAATAGGATAGAATTCAGCTCCTGCCAGAAGGAAAGTCACGTTCGTTGATTTGGGCAAGTCTCCAAGGAACCGCGCCAGTTTTATTTCACTAGCCCTATTGGGTTAACTATTTAACGTATAACGGTGACTTATGTCTATTTCGCTCTTTGCCGATATTATCGGTATGCTTGGTACTGCCTCTGTGGTTTTAGCTTTTTTCCTGATCCAGTTAGAAAGGATTAACCCTAAAGGGTTGCAGTACAATTTACTGAATCTGGTTGGCGCCATATTATTGCTGATAAGCCTTTCTATTAATTTCAACCTGGCCAGCTTTGTCATAGAAATATTCTGGATCATGGCGTCATTAGTCGGGATATTTAAATATCATCAGAGACGACGTTTAATTGTGGCTGAACAATAAGCGCTGAGCGGCAAAAAGCTCCTAATAGCTTAATTCTGTTATTCAAGGAATGGCTGGACGGTTCAACTAAGCTGAAATTGAAAAACGAATAGCTTGCAGATGATCAACTTCACAAGATTTGATCTCGCATATCGGGTTTCACCTTGATTTAGTGAGATTAGCCTACTTGAATGGAATCATTGCTGAGATATTCTCTCAGAGTATCTTTTTTCACTTTGCCAACAAATACAAACAGGCTCCAGCATTAGATTTAACATCCAACAAGGTTCCTAAAAGCCCTAAACGGTATACTTTGATCACCTTGATACTACTTTTATCGACCTGACTTCCAAACAAGCCTACGACTAACAAAAGCGATGTAAATGGAATAGGGGCAGAGATAAACAAGTGCCAATATTCCTGATCCAATATCGTGCGTGATGTCCTTCTTCGTTCTTTATGAGTCAGAACAAATAGAGCACCGATTACTGCGGCAGGGATAACTGGGATCAGCCAGACATAACTGAATAACAGCGTTACACCTGATGAACTTCTAACTTTACCGTTTCGCCAATACTTCAGCATACAAACTACTTAAATGCTGGATCTGCGACAATCTATCGTAAGCCTAAACGCACATCTTCAATAACGAAGTTATTGTTAAACATCGGGTGCTGGTGACCTAAGGTGTCCATTTCAAAGAATTCCTGTTCTTCAAAACCAAGGCCTTGATAACCATTAATGACCGCATAAATCCATTCTTCGGCATCAAAGTTTAATGATTGATCCGACAGAAACTGCATTGCCGATACCTGTGAGGCGTTATCAATGACTTCACAGAAATACTGCTCAACGGCCTGATGTAATTCATCATCGATCAAGCTAATCTCTTCAACGTCGCCAATGGCAACATCCTGCCCCTGACGCTTATCATCACTGGCGTCCAATTTACGATTGATGCGTTTTAACCCAGCAACCAATGTCGACAAGTCGGTTTCATGCTCTATGTTATTCACGGAAATTGCTGCCGGTTTAATGATTGCGGCGGCGCGATTAAATAGAGGGTTTACAGCATTTTGCATGCCAGGATCTTTGGGCTGATACTGAGGCTTTTGCCGACAGTGACGAATAAAGCCCTTAAGCAATTGCGAGCTTTGCAGGTATTGTCGAAACTGCCCGAGTAATTCAATCAATCGCGCCTGCGCCGAGCTTAGCTCTTTTGAGGTTTCTGAATGGCAGTTTTGTAAATGAACCACCATCAATCGACGTAATGGCCTTGAGGTTCCCGCTAATTTGGTAAGTTCATCGAATTGCAAAAGCTGCAACTGCTCACGCATTTGGGTTACCTGCTTTTGTGCTAGCTCATTCTCACGAATTTTGGCATTAATGGATGACACATAACCAAACTCATTATGAATACGACGCCATAGGTTTCGCACCCCAGATTTTAAGCTGTCACTTAAGCCATAAACCTGCTCAGTCAAATCTTCCAGATACACTTCCGCCTGCGCATAGCCTTGATCATTCATCGCTTCGTGATAATGGCTGACCACGGTTTTAATGGTTTGCAGTCGTGCCTGAATATTGGTTTCCAGCTGGCGCGAGCTTTCATCCCGTAAGCTATGCTCCAACAGACTGCGAATATGACTTCTCAGTCGCAGTTCTTCGCCAGGTTCTGGGCGCCAGAGGATACCGAGCTTTTGCAGGGATTTAAGCACTTGTTCATTATGGGACTCTTCGCTGATCCGGCCATTTACAAATGCATGCATTACCACATCGGAGTGATTCGCCAGCGCGTTTAATAGCTTTTGTCCGGATTCGAGGATCGGCTGACTCAAAGCAATTCTCCCTGCTCCGTTTCAACCTTGCTTTGCTCAGCTAGCGCGAGCTTTTCGTTTTCATCGATAAAGCGGATCACATCAAACAGATAATCGACTTTACCGGTAGCGATAAAGATTTGCTTATCTTTGTTTGGTTTTAATAAATAGCCCAGATCCAATAACCGTTTAAAAATTTGCTTTAATTGACCGTCGCTACTGATACTGGTGGAGTTGAACAGGCTATAGCGGGCAATTTTCTGTAATTGTTCACTAAACGCCGGCGTGTCTTCAATAACCAATTGCAATTCTTGTAAGCGAATGACTTTGCCTGCGGTCAATAAGGCCTTGTCACCCTGAGCCTCCTGAACCAGCACCAACCATTCGACCAACGGCAATAGTGCGCCACCAATGTCTTTAAATTGCTGTGATAAGTGCTTACGTTCATTGTCGCCTAGAGTTTGATAGCCGCAATAAAACACCTGACCATCGTTAGCGCTGACTAAGGTTCGATTCATCTGGTTTAGCTGCGCTTCAATTTTGTCTGCAGCCTCAGCCTGCTGTAAAAATCCGAATGCGATTTCATCGCTTACGGTACAGATAAACTCGCCTTGCAGGAGTTTTTCCATGACTTGTCCGTGCATACTGATCATGATAATTCCTCCGCTGCTTTGCTTTGACTTACAAATTGTTGTTGCTCGCGCTTTTGCTGTAAGCGGGCTTTTACTGCATTGACTTTTGGTTGCACCACCTGCAATTGTTGCTTTTGCTTATCAATTAAATAGCGGTTAACAAACAATTGCAGGATATCCGATTCCGGATTTGGAAATGCTCCGAGAACACGAATATGACTGTCTTCACAGGCATCAAATATTTTCTTCACATTGTGATGTGCCAGGGTGCCTATTTCATCAATCGGCCAGTGCACAATGGCTTTCGAATGGCCGCGCAATAAACGGGTAAAGGCGAGCAGGAACTTACATAAGATCAAATACGCCATACCGTGACTGGAGGATTCATTTAGCTGACGGTCGGTGCGGATCAACAGCTTCGATTGCCCTTCCGTCAGGTGTAATTCAATATCCAGCAACTGACTGATACCGCCTTGCATTGAGGCTCGACCCAATACATCCAGCACTTCGCGTATGGTGGCAATATAGTCATCATTCGGCAGCTTTTGTGCCTCGTTATCCAACCACTGTTTATGGAGCTTGCTAAAATGCTTAAGCTTGGGCCAGAAATCAAATTCACTGATCTTCGAGCGGATTTGCACCGAAGATTCTGATACGCCATCCAGACTAAGCTCTTGACCAACCTCTTTGGAAATCCGCTTTGACTGCAGTTCAATACGAGAATCAATATCCGCCAGGATATGGTAGTACTGAGTTAGGTCATTACCGAAAATAAGTCCGTTGTTGCGCAGACCATCCAGGCGCTGCGGTACCAGCGTATTTAATAGTTGATCCAAATGGCTAACCATTTGTCGGGCATCGACACTTTCCACGCCCTGAGCATTTTTAACCATGCAATCGCGGCGGGCAATTTCCCAGATCTCGGTTAACCCCGTGCCACTTTTCTGGCCAATGGCATTGTCAAAATACTGAATATACTGTTCCAGACTTTCCGCCAATTGCCGTTGTTTATCCAGCAACTGTTGAGCTTCACTGATGCGGGATGTAACCGTCCCTTGTTCAGTTTTCGGTTCTACGTCAGCTAATACCAGAGCGTTAAGTTTATGCTTCAACGATTGAATAGACGCACTCGCTTCTTTGTTAGTGGTTAGCAGCCCTTCCAGAGTCTGAATTTCAGCTCGCAATGTCTGTTTTTGCTTAACGTATTCAGCGTCCTGCTGATTTAACTGGCGTTCGTATTCTGCCTTGTTGGTTTTCGCCTTACTCGACTGTTCAAGGTATTGGCTTTTCTGCTTAGTAAAGACCAGCTGGTACCAACGTTGATATTGCGCCACGGCATCGCGATGCCTATTCGTAGCTTCAATATCGGACTTCAAAGTTGCCATCGATTGTTTCAATTTGGCAATTTTATCGACGTCTACATCTCTGTTTGCCAGTTCATCCTCGTACCAGCGTTTGCAGTCTTTTTTATCTTTGCGATGCGCGACCTGCAATTGTTCAGAACGCTCGGTAAGGGAATCACGTTGCGCTTCAATATCACCAATGATCTGCTGCCAATGCATTTCATGTTCCATTTTTTCATCGTGACAGTTTTGCTGATATTCTTCTTGCGCATCAGCAAAACTTAACTGCAACTTGTCCAAACTTTTTTGTTGTTGAACAAGCTGACGTTCAACACCTTGCTTGCGTTCTGCCAGCGCTTGTCGCTGTTGTTCTTTCAGGAGTTGTCGCTCTTCTTGAGCTCGTTTACGGCCATCCGCTTTAAACTGACATTGGCTGGTCAATGTGGTGATCGTTTGCTCCGTGTCCTTTACCTGTTCGGTCAGTTTTGCTAACTGCTCTTCAGCGTTTTCCTGCTGGGCTTGGGCATCACTTAACGCCACTTCGGCACTGGCTAATTGCGCTTTCAATTGTTCTTGCGAACGCACAATTTCGGGCGGGTCTATGGCGTCATAATCAATGACGATGCCATTAAAAATCGCTTTTTGAGTGTCTTGCAAATGTTCCGGCAACTCGGCCTTAGCGGGCGCCAAATCAGAACGAGACAGTAATTCAGGGTTAATTACCCGTCCGAGTGTTTGCTCCCAGTCGGGAATTTCTTTGCGTAAAAAAGACAATAACGTATTGTCTCCCGGATACAACCAGGCTTGGACCTGTTCCAGATGCTGGCGACGTTGTTTCACGATTTGTCTGGCATTGTTCAGACTTTCATTGGCGCCGATCTGCTGATATTTCAATTGCTGCAGATTTTGTTGCTGGTGATTGAGCTCATGGCGGGCGTGGTCTTCGCTCAATTGTGCCTCTTCAATGGCACTATCGAGCAAGGCAAGTGCCTGTTGCTCTTCAAAACTCGGTGCCGCCATTGATACCTGTGTTTGTAACGTACCTATGGTCAGTTTACTGTCGTTAATTTGTTCCTGATACTGCGCCTGGGTTTGTTGCCAATTGAGTTGCTGCTTAGATAGTAACCCTTGCAATGCCTGTTGTTCATCAAGCTGCTTTACTCGCAGCTGTTCCGCAAGCTGCTGCTCTTCCGTGTTCAGGGATTTGAATTCCCGACTTTGCTTACTTTCCAGTGCAGCAAGACGCTTATGATACGCCGCTTCAATATCCTGATGCTCTTCTGTTAATAAGCTATGTTGTTCAGTTACCGATTGATAGTCCGATTGCCATTGCGGCAGTAGTTTTAAATTGGCCTGATGGCGTTCAATATCCTGATCCTGCCAGTCATTAAACTCTGATTCTATTTGATCTAAGTGCTGTTCTGCATTGCTAAGCTCTGCTTTAGCCACCGAGATATTCTGGTTAAAGGCATCGCGTTTCTGCTCCCAGTTCCGGGCCTGTTCAGATTGCGCCTGCTTTGCCTCGGCTAACGCATTATCATCATCATTCAATTGTTTTGATAACAGGCTTAAATCACGGGATAGCTGTTGTTTTAACTGCGCTAAACGCTGTTCCGTCTGAACGATATCCAGTTCACAGGATTGCAGTTTTTTATATTGCGGCATCAGGTGCTCAAACTCTTGAATCAAAGCACATTCTTTGATCCATTCTTCCACCTGAGTTTTCGATATCTTCGATGCTGGCGGTTGTACTCCATCCTCTTCCAAAATGGCGGCAATCATTGCCTTGATGGTCTCCATCTTGCCTTCTTTGGAATGGACAGCGCGAATAAGTTTCTCAATATGACGCAAATTAGCGTCGGCTTCACACAAACTAAAGTATCGGGCGGCGGTCAGTAGCTCTTTTTTGCCATTGTTGGTCGCCATCACTGTGCGATCGTTTTGGATCACGCTGCGATATTCCTTGTTATTCAGTGCCTTTGATGTGATGACATTATCTTTGCGCATATTGCGTACAATTTCAGAGATAGGTATCGCTCGATTGCCGGCAATGTCCTGAGCAATGAAATCCGCAATATCAAAGCCTTTATCGATAAATCGAAACACCACTGCATGGTTAGAGGCGGTTAGCACCGCCATACAGGTTTTACCGCTAAGGCGCTGATACTCATAAATAATAAAACTGGATTCACGAGGTAGATACCAGGTTTGGAAGTTATCTCGTGTAGCGGGTACGACCTTAGATGGCGCTTCACCATAAAACACTGGTAATAAGCGTTGTAACGTGGTTTTACCGGAAGCATTGGTACCGCAGATATTTGTGTGGCCATCGACTTTTAATTCGACCATACCAGGTAAATGGGTATCGATCAGAATGATACGTTGTAATCCAGACATGCGAATGTAAGGTCCCTGTTATTAGCTGTCAGTTTTGAGGGAAAACTGCAGTGAAATTATTCCAAAACCAACAGTTTTGATATTAGCGCTAACAGCTAGTGTATCGGTTCATGGGGGCTGATTCAATGCAATTTATCACGGGTTTTGGCAAGCGCATATCGATTGATTAATGCTTAAGCATGCAGGTTTACAAGCGGTTCACAACTTCCCTTAAAGGCTAGCGTTTCATCCTTAATTCAAGCAAGGATTCTCGCATTTTTTGTTCGCCGATTATATTGATTAGCTCAGACGTTTTATACCAATCACATTAAATTATTGCTCACTCAGTGAGAATTTAAAGGCTTTTAGGCAAGGCTTTGATTGCAGAGAA
>NZ_JBHZSG010000045.1:0-27179 GCF_043642205.1 Thalassotalea litorea
TCTGCAATCAAAGCCTTGTCTAAAAGCCTTTAAATTCTCACTGAGTGAGCAATAATTTAATGTGATTGGTATTAGTCGTTATCTTTAACAACCGTTAAACCTTCTTCTCCGGCAAAACGATTCACCCAAAGGGCAATCACACCATCACCGGTCACATTACACGCTGTACCAAAGCTATCTTGTGCCAGATACAATGCAATCATCAAACCAAGTGCCGCCTCGTTAAAGCCTAACATACTGGCTAACAGACCAAGTGCCGCCATAACCGCACCACCAGGGGCTCCCGGGGCAGCAATCATAGTAATACCTAAAACCAGAATGAATGGGATCATCCCTAGTAACCCTGGTACGGTTAACGATTCCGTTAGCAGCATTACTGCCGTTGCGCAGGTAACAATGGTGATTGTCGAGCCACTTAAATGTATCGATGCGCATAAAGGAATGGTGAAGTTTACAACCCCATCATCAACACCATTTTGTTTCGAACAGTTAAGAGATACCGGGATAGTGGCGGCGCTGGACATGGTCCCTAGTGCGGTAAAATAAGCCGGTAGCATGTTCTTTAACAAAACCACAGGCGAACGACCTAATGCAAGGCCACTCACCACATAGATGGTAGTGATCCACAACCAGTGCATGACCAAAGCCATTACCAGTACCACGGCAAAGGTTTTCAATGTTGCGAATACCGTACCGGCAACGGTCATTTCCGCAAAAACCCCGGCAATGTACACCGGTAACAACGGAATAATAATGCGAGTTAAGAGCAATTCGATAATATCGCGCCCTTCAATCAAATTGGCGCGTAAATTTTTGGCGTTAGTCGCGCTAATGCCAAGGCCAAACACAAAGGCTAATGCCAGAGCTGTCATAACCGAGAACATTGGCGGAATGGAAAACTCGATAAACGATTTTAGCCCCTCGCCTTCAGCAATTGCTTCGATTTGTGACCCTTCCATCAGGCCCGGCAGTAAACTGCTGGCAACCAGAAAAGATAAAATGCCGGCAACAATGGTTGAACCGTAGGCTAAACCCACCGTTTTCCCTAAAAGCTTAGATGAGCCTTGGGGCAGAGTTGCGATGCCACTGGCGATATAAAACAGGATAATCAGCGGAATGGTGAATGTGATAAGTTGACCGATTAAAGTCTGAATGGTTAATAACGTTCGGGTGATCGCTTCAGGGGCAAACATTCCGACCACAAAGCCGGCGGCAATACCCGCCACAAGTTTTAAAATTAGATTCATAGATACTCCATTGTCACCCAAGTTTTGACATCGCCAAGAATTTTCAGGTGCCCCGTAGGGTTATTATTTTTGAATGATGTTTGTTGTTATTTTTATGATGCGCTTATTGTGCGCTAAATCCGTTGCTAAGGTAAAGCCCTGACACACAAACTGCCCCGCCAGAGCGGCAAATTTACTGTCCGCATAGATATATAGTTGCCGGCTTCGCAACCAGGGAGCGATACCCCGCTCTTGCAGGATTTTTTTTAAGGGACGACTGTGAGCTCTGTCCTGAGGTTTACATACCGGATTGTCATGATGGCAACGAAGGGATATGTTGGCATCGAATGGCACCTGGATAAATTGAGTAACACCCGTTTCTGCATGTTCTGCACTTGCTGTCAATGCTTCCACATGCTCGCTATCGTGGGCTAACGTTTCGATTCGAATTGTGCCCAAACCATCAGGTAAGTCAATATCATGACTTTCGCAGTTGTGCTTTAACTCGAGCTGTTTCGACCAGTTTTTAATGTCTTGATAATCGCGGGTTATATACAAATGCCCTTGATATCGACGCAGGATCACATTGGCGCACTTTACTTGTGGATTCTTATCTTGAGCAGCCGTTTCAATCTGCTGTAATGCCTGCAACAATTGTTTTTGTTCCGGCATGCGAATTTGCAGTTGTTTAAAACGGTAGCGCAACGCATTTAATTGCCGATTTTTCGACAGGGCTAACAAGCTATCCAGTGCTATCGCCTGCTCTGTGTTAGATAGTAGTAAATCCGATTGTGCGACTTCTTCGAGCAATTGCTGAGTTTGTTGTAGCACCTGAGCTGATTTACTGACGCTGCTCGCAAAGTTTTGCCAACGCTGGTGAATAATCGGCAACACTTGTTGGCGCAAAAAATTACGATCAAAATCTAGATCCTGGTTCGACTCATCTTCAACCCAGGACAACTGATGTTGCTCGGCATAATTTTCTAACTGGCGACGACTCAATGCCAGCAATGGACGACCAATTACCCCCACATCCGGCATTGTGCGTATTGCTTGCATGGCACTAAGACCTAGTACACCAGCACCACGTTTCAGCGCTAATAACAAGGTTTCCGCTTGATCATCCATGTGATGGGCAGTAAGGATTAAGTCGTTGGGGCCCTGATTTTGTGCAAAGGCCTGATATCGAGCATTGCGGGCTTTTTCCTCAATGCCACCACCTTGCTGTAACGTTAAATCAACGCGGACCGCCTGATAAGGAATGTTAAGTGTCGCGCATTGCTCTTTAGTAAATGACTGCCAGGCATCTGCATTATTACTTAGACCATGGTTGATATGGATCGCGCGAATATTGGGGGTGATTTTATTCTGTGCTTTAACCGCCGTCAGAGCATGCAATAAAACTTGCGAGTCGAGACCACCACTATAGCCAAGTAGCAGCGATTTACCTGCTATTTCAGGGCGATTTAAAAATGCAATTAACGCCTCATAAACCGGGTTGCTGTTGTCGGTGTTCATCAATTGATTCGCTGTCTCAGTTTTGATTTCAATAGATAATACCAATCCCATTAAGTTTGTGCACAACTCAGAGTTAGGGCAGAGGTCCAGTTACAACATAGATTTCATTGATATAGTCATTCTATATATATGAAATATGGGGCCGTAAATGGGCCTTAAGATAAACTCCCTACGGGTGAGTTTTAATTTAATGTGATTGGTATAGTTTGCCATTAAAACAAAAAATGTCCCAAACAGGGACATTTTTATCACTTAGTTAATCACAACGGTTGCGTTTAGCAATAACCGTATGTCATTAAGCGCTGGTAACGATTTTCGATTAACTCGTCTTTTTGTTGATCTTCAAGACTGGCTAAATCCGCTTTCAAAGCCTGTTTAAGATTCATTGCCATTAAATCAAAATCACGATGGGCACCACCTAATGGCTCTTCGATAATGTTGTCGATAAGCTCTAATTCCTTGATACGATCTGCAGTAACGCCCATCGCTTCAGCAGCTGTCGAGGCTTTTTCCGCCGTTTTCCAAAGGATTGATGCGCAACCTTCCGGTGAAATTACCGAGTACGTAGAATATTGCAACATATTTACCCGGTCGCCAACACCAATCGCCAGAGCACCACCGGAACCACCTTCCCCGATCACCGTACAAACAATCGGTACCGTTAAACGAGACATCACCTTCAGGTTTCGGGCTATCGCTTCACTTTGTCCACGTTCTTCAGCACCAATTCCAGGGTATGCACCCGGGGTATCAATAAAGGTGATAATGGGCATGTTGAAGCGCTCAGCCATTTCCATTAAGCGCAAGGCTTTTCGGTAACCTTCTGGACGTGGCATGGCAAAGTTTCGACGAACCTTTTCAGCAGTGTCGCGACCTTTCTGATGGCCGATAACCATCACCGGACGTCCGTCAAGACGTGCCGTACCAGCGACAATGGCTTCATCGTTAGCATAAGCTCTGTCACCTGCCAGTTCATCAAAATCTGTGAAAATTCGCTTTATGTAATCGACCGTATACGGACGACCAGGGTGGCGAGCAATTCGTGATACCTGCCAAGGATCGAGATCAGAAAAAACTTTTTTGGTTAACTCTTCACTTTTATTGCGCAGCTGAGCGATTTGTTCTTCTAAATCCAAATCAAGGTCTTGACCCTGATTCACCAATTGCAGTTCTTCTATTTTTGCTTCTAAATCGGCAATGGGTTGCTCAAAATCTAAAAAGTTGAGTGACATATTGGTTACCTAATCATCTATGCGGGAATATCCCGACGATTTATTCTTTAAATGCCATGGCGACGTTATCGGCGCCAAGTAATAATCCTAATTCATGTACTAATGCATCACTGGGGGTTACCCGCCATTGCGTTCCTAACTCGATGGTCGCACTGGCTTCTGGTCGCTGATAAAACACTCGTACCGGGCATGTCCCCTCTTTAAAAGGTTCCAGAACCCGATGAAAATCGGTAACAAAGTTATCTCCGATTTGGGTGCGATGCAATTGTATATCAAGAGATTTTATATAATTTTCACGTGCTTCAGCAATACTCGTGATCTCTCGACCGGTCATTGTAATACCACCGGAGTAATCATCAAAGCTGACCTGTCCGCTACAGACTAAAATAGCATCTTTTTCAAGGATATCCTGATAACGTTCAAAGTCATCCGGAAACAAGCGTACATCAATGCGCGCACTCTTGTCATCAAGCGTCACTAACGCCCAGCGTCGGCCTTTTTTATTAACCAGAACACGAACCCCAATGACCAAACCAACAGCAGTCTGGACTCTGTCCTTACCTGCAGGCTGCAAACTTACCAGCCGTCCCGTACTATAATGCTTGATTTCCGCCAGATAACGATCAATCGGGTGACCGGTCAGGTATAAGCCTAAAGTCTCACGTTCACCATCAAGCCAAACATCTTCCGCCCATCGAGGCACATCTTTAAATGACTGACGGGTATCTTCCTGTTCAACATTAATTAAGCCAAATAAATCATCCTGCCCCAAAGCCTGAGCTTTTGCATGTTGATCGGCGGCTTTAATCGCTTCTTCAAGGCTGGCAAACAACGCCGCCCGGTGTGGACCTAAATTATCCATGGCACCGGCTTTAATCAATTTTTCAAGCACCCGTTTATTAATTTTCTTGAGATCCAAGCGCGCACAAAAGTCGAATAGATCTTTAAAGGCTCCGCCCTGCTCTCGAGCTTCTATGATGGCCGCAATCGGGCCTTCACCCACCCCTTTTATCGCTCCAATGCCGTAGACTATCTGGTCATCGTCGTTAACCGTAAACTTATACAAACCAGAATTTACATCTGGTGGCAGTAGATCCAGTCCCATATTGGCACATTCATCCACCAGGGTAACGATTTTATCGGTGTTATCCATATCCGCAGACATAACCGCGGCCATAAATGGTGCCGGGAAATGCGCCTTCATCCATAACGTTTGATAAGAAACCAAGGCGTAAGCGGCGGAGTGTGATTTGTTAAAACCGTAACCGGCAAATTTCTCTACCAGATCGAAGATCTTCATCGCCAGCTCGCCATCGACGCCTAGCTTTTCTGCCCCTTCTTTAAAGCCGCCACGCTGCTTTGCCATTTCTTCAGGCTTTTTCTTACCCATGGCCCGACGTAACATATCGGCGCCACCTAAGGTGTAGCCGGCCAGAACCTGAGCAATCTGCATGACCTGCTCCTGGTACAAAATAATCCCGTACGTCGGTTCTAGAATCGGCTGCAACCATTCATGTTGCCAGGTGGCATCTGGATAGGATATTTCTTCCCGGCCAAGCTTTCGGTCGATAAAGTTATCTACCATACCCGATTGCAGTGGTCCGGGACGGAACAAGGCAACCAGGGCGATCATATCCTCAAAGCAATCTGGCTTGAGACGTTTGATCAAATCTTTCATACCCCGGGATTCGAGCTGGAATACCGCCGTAGTTTCGGCTTTTAGCAATAACTCGTAGCTTTTCGCATCTGCAAGCGGGATTGCGGCGATATCGATGGGTTCTTTGCCAGCTTTTAACAACTTTGCATCGGCCATTTCGATGGCCCACTGCAATATTGTCAGGGTTCTTAAACCCAGGAAGTCGAATTTAACCAGTCCCGCTTCTTCAACATCATTTTTATCAAATTGAGTTACCGGGTTGTTACCTTCGTCATCACAGTACAAAGGTGCAAAATCGGTAATGACCGTCGGGGAGATAACAACACCACCGGCATGCTTACCTGCATTTCGTGTCGTCCCTTCCAGTATCCGACACATATCAATCAGGTCTTTAACTTCATTATCCTGCTGATACACTTCCGGTAAGCGCGGCTCCACTTCAAACGCTTTGGCCAACGTCATCCCCGGATCGCCCGGTATCAATTTAGAGATGCGATCAACGAAACCATAAGGATGGCCAAGTACCCGGCCAACATCTCGAATAACGGCTTTGGCGGCCATAGTACCAAAGGTAATGATTTGCGAAACCGCATCACGCCCGTATAGTTCGGCAACATGATCGATTACCTCATCACGGCGGTCCATACAGAAATCGACATCGAAATCCGGCATCGAAATCCGTTCCGGGTTTAGGAATCGTTCGAAAAGCAGGTCAAATTCCAATGGGTCCAAATCAGTGATTTTCAGTGCATAAGCCACTAAAGAACCAGCTCCAGATCCTCGTCCCGGACCTACCGGGATATTGTTATCTTTGGACCACTGGATAAATTCCATAACGATCAGGAAGTAACCCGGGAATCCCATATTGTTGATAACGTTTAACTCAATTTTTAAACGTTCATCGTAGGGTTTGCGCTTTTCGGCAAAGTCCGGCGCGTTGGCATCAAAAAGAAATTCCAGTCGCTCTTGCAAACCGTCTTCTGAGACTTTAACCAGAAACTCATTGATGTGCATGCCTTCGGTTGGAAAATCCGGCAGGAAGTATTCACCGAGCCTGACGGTTACATTACAACGTTTAGCGATTTCGACACTATTGGCCAGGGCTTCAGGAATGTCTGCAAATAATTCACACATTTCCTGTTCGCTGCGCAGGTATTGCTCGTTCGAATAACGCTTCGGGCGACGTTTATCTTCCAACGTGAAACCGTCGTGAATCGCCACCCGGATCTCATGGGCATCAAAATCTTCTGATTTTAAAAAGACCACTTCATTGGTAGCCACTACCGGAATTTGTTTTTCCGCAGATAATGCTACCGCCATATGCAAATAGTTTTCTTCCTGATCCCGTGATGTACGGATCAATTCAAGGTAATAGCGATCGGCAAAATGTTGTTGATAGAATCCCAGGCATGAATCTACCAGCTCTTGATTACCTTTAATCAACGCTTTACCCACGTCGCCTTCGCGACCTCCGGATAAGATAATGAGACCTTCGCCGTATTCCACCAACCAGTGTTTGGTTAACACCGCTTTATCTTGAACGTGGCCTTGCAGATATGCTTTGGAAATTAACTCAGTGAGGTTTTTATAGCCGGTATTATCCATGGCTAACAACACCAGGCGAAACAGTTCATCTTCAAACTCGTCACTTTGCACCCAGAAATCACAGCCAATAATGGGTTTAATACCCGCGCTGTGGCAGGCTCCGTAGTATTTAACCAAGCCGCACAGGTTAGTTTGATCGGTTAAGGCTATGGCCGCCATATGCTGGCCACTGGCGCAGGCAATAATCGGTTTTACCTTGTTCAAACCATCGGACATAGAAAAGTCACTGTGGACTCTTAAATGAACAAACTTCGGCTCGGCCATAAAATTCCTTATTTAGTACGATTGCGGTCGATAATTGCGGCTACGGGTTTAAATGATTTTCGATAATTATCCAGTACGCCATATTCCTGAATGATTTGCAAATGGGCTTTTGTCGGATAGCCCTTATGATTAGCAAACCCATAGTGGGGATATTGCTCGTGAAGATCATGCATTTCCTGATCGCGGGCAACTTTGGCAAGAATCGACGCAGCACTGATTGCCGCTACTCGTGCATCGCCTTTAACCACACTATCGCTTGGCATCGGTAAATCCGGACAACGATTGCCATCAATTAAAACCATTTGTGGTTGCACGCTTAACCCTTGCACCGCTCTTTGCATCGCAACCATGGTTGCCTGCAAAATGTTTAACTGGTCAATTTCCCAGGCTTCACAACGACCGAGACACCATGCCAGCGCATTTTCTTTAATCTGTTCGGCCAATGCGTTGCGTTTTTTCTCGGACAGCTTTTTTGAGTCCATCAGGCCAGAGACAGGGTTTTTCGGGTCGAGGATCACCGCAGCGGTTACCACCGCGCCGACAAGAGGACCGCGCCCGACCTCATCGACGCCGGCAATCAATTCAACATCCGGGAGGATATAAGGTTCCATCATTACTTCAAAGCCACCAATTATTGTTGGTTCAATACCAGCTCGACAGCATCAGCCGCTCGGGCACTGGCATCTTGTTTTAAGGTTTGATGAATCTTGGTAAATTCATCGATAAGCATTTTCTGGTCGGCGTACAACAATGGCTCCACCTCATTAGCGAGATTTTCTGGCGTCACGTCCGATTGCAATAGCTCCGGTAATAATGGCTTATTTGCCAATAAATTTGGCAGAGAAAACCATTTGAGCTTAACCAAGCGTCGACCCAGCCAAAAGGTTAGTTGTTGAAATTTGTACGCAACCACCATAGGCCGTTTTACCAGAGCACCTTCTAATGTCACCGTGCCCGAGGCAGTAAGCAGACAATCACTGGCCGTCATTACCTGCTGAGTCTGGTTCACGATCGCAGTCACCGGCAATTGAGGCGCACATTCTGCTTTAATTTGTTCAAACTGCGCCAATCGAAGATCGTTAATCAGTGGCGCCACAAATTTGAGTTGGGGATGTTTTTCCTGCAACAACTTAGCCGTTGCTAAGAAATCCGGAAGCAGGCGCTGCAACTCCGAACCCCGGGAGCCTGGCATAATCGCCAGATACTTAGCTTCGCGATCTAACCCCAGCTCTTGTCGCGCTGCAGATTTGTCGCTGTGCATCGGAATATCATCCGCTAATGGATGACCAACGAAGGTGCAGGCAACCTGGTGCTTGTCATAAAATTGCTTTTCAAACGGCAAAAGTGCCAGCACCATGTCGGTGGCTTTATCAATTTTAAAAATGCGTTTTTCACGCCAGGCCCAGACACTCGGACTGACATAATGAATGGTTTTAATGCCCTTGTCTTTAAGACGTTGTTCCAGTCCTAAATTAAAGTCCGGGGCATCGATGCCGATAAAAACATCAGGAGGGTTATTGGTAAAATGTTGGACCAAAGTCTTGCGAACATGTAGCAGTCGTTTTAATCGGCCAAGAACTTCGACAATTCCCATCACCGCTAATTCTTCCATGGCAAACAGACTGTCAAAGCCCTGTTTAAGCATCTTCGGACCACCAATACCAACAAAGTTGGCATCTGGGTAACGCTGTTTTAATGCCGCCATTAAGCCAGCACCCAGGGTATCTCCTGAGTGCTCACCAACAACAATTGCAAAGGTTATTGGATTGGAATTTGTCATAAACTAGCGGATGATGCCACGAGAGGAATTATTGATAAAATCAACGAATGATTGAACGTGTTTCGATTCTTTGGCAAGTTCGGTCAATGCAGGCATCGCTTCTGCCAAAGTCTGACTCTTACGATACACTTCTTTATAGGCGCGACGAATGGCCAGAATATCTTGTTTTTCAAAGCCTCGACGTTTTAACCCTTCGGTGTTTATGCCAAACGGCGAAACCGGGTAACCTGAAGCCATCACAAATGGTGGGGTATCTTTGAGAACAATAGCACCACCGGCGATAAATGCATGCGAGCCAATATGGCAAAACTGGTGGGCGCCAGACATTCCCCCAAAGATAACCCAATCGCCGACATGAACATGTCCGGCAAGGGTGGCATTATTGGCGAAAATACAATTGTCACCAATCATACAATCATGGGCTACATGGGCATACGCCATAAACAGATTATTACTGCCAATCTGTGTCAGGGATTGATCCTGAACCGTACCACGGTGAACGGTTACGCACTCGCGGAAAACATTATTATCACCAATGACAAGACGAGTATCTTCACCGGCATATTTTTTGTCCTGACATTCTTCACCAATGGAACCGTATTGAAAAATACGATTTCCTTTGCCGATTTTTGTCGGACCTTTAATAACTACGTGAGAGCCGATGACGCAATCGTCGCCAATTTCAACATCATGCCCAATATAGGTCCACGGACCTACAGATACATTTTTGCCAAGTTGAGCACCTGGCTCAACAATCGCTTGCGGATGAATCACTAACTACATCTCTCTTCTTGCACACATTAGATCCGCACTACAGACGACTTTCCCGTCGACTTTCGCTTCACCATAAAACTTCCACATGCCTCGTCGATCCTTGAGAAATTCAATATGCAAATGCATGGTATCTCCCGGATGAACCGGACGTTTGAATTTTGCATTATCAATGGAAGCGAATAAAAACATTTCGCCGTCAGCGCGATTTTCCACGCTCTTAAAGCCAAGAATACCGCTGGCCTGCGCCAGTGCTTCCAGGATTAATACCCCTGGAAAAATCGAATATCCTGGAAAATGTCCCGTAAAAACCGGCTCATTCACCGTCACATTTTTGATGGCATGAATGGATTTACCCGGTTCAAAATCTAGAACCCGATCCACCAACAAAAATGGATACCTATGCGGAATGAGCGCCTTTATTTCTTCGATATCTATGACATTTTTGCTAATTTCCAAAACCTATCCCTCTGTTTAACCGTTATTCTTTGCATCATCCTTAGAGCTGGACAATTGCTTTTCTAATTTGCTCAGGCGCTTATACATATCATCCAACTGTCGCAATCTTGCGGTTGTTCTACGCCACTCACGACTTTCCGCTGCTGGCATACCAGACGAGTATGTGCCGGGCTTATTAATCCTTTTAGTGACCATCGCCTGACCGGTAAGCACCACACCATCACAAATACTAATATGACCGTTAATCCCCACTTGCCCGGCAATCACACAGTATTTGCCGATTGTCGTACTTCCTGCGACAACGCTACACCCGGCAATCGCGGTACCTTCGCCAACTTGGACGTTATGAGCCAAGTGCACCTGATTATCAATGATACAATTTTTCGCAACTACAGTATCTTTTAACGCGCCCCGGTCAATAGTAACACCGGCACCAATTTCGACGCTGTCGCCAATAATTACGGTACCTAACTGGGGAATTTTTTCCCATTTGCCTTTATCATTAGCGTATCCAAATCCATCAGAACCTATGGTTGTGTTGGCCTGAATCAGGCAATCTTCACCGATAACCACATTGTGATAAATACTAATGTTTGACCAAAGCTTGGTTCTGGCGCCAATTCTAGCACATTTTCCGATAAAGCAATTGGCACCAACAACCACGCCATCGTCCAATACCACGCCCGATTCAATCACCGCGTTCGCACCGACACTAACATTTGCTCCTAATACGGCATCTTCTGCGATAACCGCACTAGCGGCGATACCGCTACTTGGGTTTGGTGTTGTATCAAGTAATTGGGCGACTTTAGCGAACCCCAGATACGGGTTGTCTAAAATCAATGCGTTGGTAGGACAGTAGGGAATGTCAGCTTCGCTAATAATGACGACTGACGCCTGACTATTTTGTAGATGTTGCCGGTATTTTGAATTAGCCAGAAAGGCGATCTCGCCCTTCCCGGCCTCTTCTAATGCTGCCAACTTGTGGATGACACAATTACCGTTGCCTTTTACGGCGCCACCTAGCTTGGTGGCTAGCTCCGCTAATGTAATCATTAAACAGCTCTTAGTTAGATTTTGATGCTTGTTCTACAACTTTAGCTGAAATATCTAGCTCTGGCTTAGCAAAGACGATTGCTGACTGTTGCAAAATCAAGTCAAAACCTTCAGCAGCAGCAACGCTATCGACTGATGTTTTTACCAGTTGAAGAATTTTCTGTTGTTCTTCCTGCTCTCGACGCTTAAGGCTCTGTTGCAACGGTTGTGCCTTAGTCTGGTATTCTTTGGTTAACGTTTCAATCTTACCGTCCAGTTCTTCAAGTTCTTTCTTGCTCATAATCGCTTCATCACGCTTACGCTTTTCAAGGTTGTATTTAATATCCCCTTCAAGCTTTTTAAGCGCGTCCATCGGCTCTTTGAATTCAGCGGTAATGGTTTGCTGAATCGTTGCCATTTGAGGCAATTGAGAAACGACTTTTTGTACATTGACTGTACCGATTTTTTGATCCGCGGCCATGGATGCGCCGGAAAATAGCATAGTCGATGCAGCTGCAGTGAATGCTAGTGATTTAATTAATTTATTCAACTTACTTCTCCTAGTTCTTGTTGTTCGTTGATCAGCCTATCCTGCCTGAAACTAAAACGTTTTACCAATATTAAAGCTAAAGAATTGGTGATCATCACCTTCTTGAGTTTTCAATCGTTTGGCAAAGTTAAAAATCATCGGTCCCATAGGTGATAACCATTGTACCGAGATCCCCGTTGATGCACGAAAACGCATTGGGTCGGAATAGTCATCAATCATGTTAAAATAGACTGGATCCAATTCTTCATAATCTGACAAGTCAAATTCAGTATCCCAAACGTTACCTACATCTACGAATAGACTGGTACGAACACTGTTTGCATAACTCTCGTCCAAAAATGGTGTTGGGAAAATTATCTCCGCACCACCGATTAATAGTGCATTACCACCTACACTTCGGCGATTATCCACTTGAATGACATCGGAATCTGGACCTAATACTTCTTGTTCCCCTGGCAATCCAGTGATGGTTTGTGACCTTCGAAATATTGCGCGTGGTCCTACGGTGTTATTTTCAAAGCCACGCATCGTATCTGAACCACCAGCACGGAAGTTCTCCCAAAATGGTAACAAGTAATCATTACCGTTGACATCGCCATAGCCATTGCCATAACCCGCTTCCAAACGAGTCAGGAAGGTCCAACGGTGATCCCTGCTGAGTGGGAAATAAAACTTAGAATCAAATTTACCTTTAAAATACTGAATATCTGAGTTTGGTGATGTCACCTTACCAGATAATGACATGCTCGAACCTGCGGTTGGGAACGTACCGCGGTTTAACGTAACTCGAGAAATGGTGCCGTTTAAATCATAGGTATTAAAATTTAATTTCGCATCAGGGTTGTTCGGATCCTGGAATATTTTGTAAAAATCTTCAATTTGCTCATAAGACTGCAAGTTGGAGATTTCGCTGTATTTGTATCCGGCGCCAAAGTTTAACCGCACATATTCATTGATCGGGAAACCAAAGTTAACCCCGGTACCATATGACGTCTGGTTATAGTTAACAAGGTTTGCAGAGCCTGCATCAAATTCTGAGTAAAAAATGTTGCCGCCTAAAGAAATACCATCAATCGTGAAATACGGATCCGTATAGGAAATATTCGCATTACGGGCATAGCGGTTGGTATTAATTTGAAAGCCCAATCGATTACCGGTACCTAAGAAGTTATTTTGCTGAATACCAGCATTGAGGCTAAGACCTGAATAGGACCCATAACCAACCCCTGCAGTAAATGAGCCAGAAGGTTGTTCTTTTACGGTAAAATCAACGTCAACTAAATCCTCTTCACCAGCAACAGGTGTCGTTTCAAACTCAACGGTTTCAAAATAAGGCAAACGTTGAATACGCATTTTCGAGGCTTCAACCCAGGAGTTTGACAACCACGAGCCTTCCATCTGACGCATTTCCCGGCGCAAAACGGTTTCCGACGTTACGTCATTTCCTGAAAAATTAACTCGGTTTACATAGATACGTTTTCCAGGATCTACAGATACAACCAGCTTAACGGTTTTATCTTCTTCATTGATCTCTGGCATGGTTTTGACTTCTGGATAGGCGTAGCCAAAGCGACCAAGAAAATTAGAAATTAGCTCTTCGCTGTAGGTAACTTCTGCACCGGAATATAGTTGTTCCGTCCGCAAAGGCGTAATACGCTTAATGGTCTCATCGTAACCGGCCATATCACCTACAAATTCAACTTCATTCACCGTGTACTGCTCACCTTCGGTGACATTCAAAGTGATATAAACGCCTTCTTTATTCGGGCTCATCGAAACTTGAGTTGAGTCGACATTAAATCGCAGATAACCACGATCCAGGTAATAACTCTCAATGGTTTCCATATCCCCTTGCAGGGTTTGTTTCTGGTATCTGTCCTGAGCCATGAAATTCCACCACGGGGAATCATAGGTCAGTTCGATTTTTTCCAATAACTGAGCATCAGAAAATAATTCATTACCAACAATATTGATTTGTTCTATCGCCGCAGCATCGCCCTCTTCAAAATCGAACACCAAATTAATTCGGTTACGGGGCAAGTGGGTGATCTTAGTGGTTACCTTGGCATTATATTTACCAACGCTGTGATAAAAATCTTCCAGACCTGATTCAATATTCGTTAACACCGAACGGTCTAGTGTTTCACCAACACGAATGCCACTGCTATCTAAACTTTCCTGCAGCTGCTCATCTTTAATATCATCATTACCGTCAAAGGTAATATCAGCAATCGTTTCCCGTTCTTTGACCCGATAAATAATCGCGTCACCATCTCTGAAAACACTAATTTCATGAAAATGTCCAGATGCATACAAGGATTTTATCGATTGGGAAATCCTGAATTCGGTTAACTCATCACCCACACTTACCGGTAGATGTGTTAACGCGGCTCCCAGCGCTACCCTTTGCAGTCCTTTAATCTGAATATCTTCTACTACAAATTCATCAGCTGCCTGAACACTACAACCAATGCTGCCCAAAAATACTGCTAAGGCGAGTTTTCTTATTATCATACGATTTGTCAACTTATCTACTATCTATTGTCCAAGCCGGGAGAAATCGTTAAAGAGTGCAACACTCATCAACATCAAAAGAACCAGGGCTCCGAACTTAAAACCAATTTCCTGAACTTTCTCGGGTACCGGTTTGCCGCTGAAAAGTTCTATAACATAATAAAGTAAGTGGCCGCCATCAAGTACTGGCAGCGGTAAAAGGTTAATTATTCCCAAATTAACACTAATTAAGGCCAAAAAGCTTAGAAAATAGACAATCCCGATGCTTGCGGAATCACCTGCTCCCTGAGCGATTCCTATTGGACCGCTTAAATTACTAACACTAACGTCTCCGGTAATCAGTTTGCCTATGGCATTAACACTTACTCTGATCAACTTCCAGGTTTCTTCAAATGCCATTCCAATTGCCACGAGCGGGCCATATTGGATATCAATAAGATTTTCTTCTGGCCAGGCTTCTGCGGTTGGGGAAACCCCAATAAACCCTACTTTACGACCACCATCAGAATCTTTGGTTCCCGGGGTAAGGCTAATTTGTTGCATTTGCCCGTCGCGCAGCACGGACAATTGTGTATCTTGTCCCGGCCGCTGCTCGACTTGTTTCACTAATTCCTGCCAATTATCCGTCACTGCAATACCGTCAATGGACAGAATACGATCTCCGGCTTGGATACCCGCCATTTCCGCCGGACTGCCAGCAGAAACCAAGGCTATCGTGGTCAGGACTTTAGGATAGTAAGGCACTATCCCTAAACTCTTCATCGCCGACATTTTACTGGGCTCGAAATCCCATGATGATGTGTTGAGTGAGTAGTCACGAACTAATGAACTGCCCAGTTCACGAGTTGATATCGCGATTTCTTCGTCTCCAATCAGCCCGAACAGGGCCATTTGAACTTCACCCCATGTCTGAGTTTTCTCACCATTAATGGCAACAATTTCTTGCTCAGACGTGATCGCCGTCTGACTGACAATCGAATCCGGTTCAATGCTACCAATAACCGGTTTGGGATGCGTCTGGCCAATCAATAACAGACAATAGAAAGCAAATACCGCGAAAATAAAATTGGCCAAAGGACCTGCAGCGACAATCGCAATTCGTTGCAGCACGCTCTTCCGGTTAAATGCATAGGGCAAGTCTTCTTCTGCTACGTCATCTACGCGCTCATCGAGCATCTTAACGTAACCCCCTAAGGGGATCATGGCGATAACGAATTCTGTGCCGTGCTTGTCATAGGTTTTAAATAATTTTTTACCGAAACCGATGGAAAATCGTTCAACTTTCACATTACATCGTCTGGCCACCCAAAAATGTCCATATTCATGAACCGTGATAAGCAAGCCCAGGGCAACGATGAAAGATGCCAGGTTCCAAAAAAACTCAAACATGTAGTGTTCCTTCAGCAATTGCAGCAACGTGGGATTCCCCGAGCTGTCTTGCTTCCTGATTTACCTGATTAACATCATCAAGGGTAGAAATCCTGCGTTCTGCAAAATGACGCATTACCTTATCATTTATAATCGCGATATCGGTAAATTTAATTTGCTCACCGAGAAAAGCGTCAACCGCTACTTCATTAGCGGCATTCAGGGCGGTACAAGCCCCCTGTCCTAATTGGCAAGCTTCTATCGCCAACATCAAATTCGGGTATCTTTGCCCGTCTGGGGCACTAAAGTCAAATGACTGACAGTTAAAAAAGTCAAAGTCCGCCACACCAGCGTCAATGCGTTCAGGATACGCCAGCGCATGAGCGATAGGCGTTCTCATGTCAGGATTTCCCAATTGGGCGAGCACCGAACCATCTTTATATTGCACCATTGAGTGAATGCTGCTTTGTGGGTGTAAGACCACCTGAATATCGGATACGTCGAGATTAAACAACCATTTAGCCTCAATAAACTCAAGACCCTTATTCATCATGGTTGCTGAATCAACGGAGATTTTTCGCCCCATATCCCAATTGGGATGAGCACATGCCTGGTCAGGCGTAACCGCATCCAATTCGTCCATCGGCAATGACCGAAATGGACCACCAGAACCGGTAAGGAGAATTTTTCGAACGCCATGTTCCTGAATGTGCAATTGCGTCGTATTTTCCTGGAATGCAGGAGGCAGGCATTGAAAAATAGCATTATGCTCGCTATCAATCGGCAATAATTCAGCGTTAGAAGCACGCAAAGCATCAATAAAAATTTGCCCAGAACATACGAGCGCTTCTTTATTGGCCAGCAATACCCGTTTATCTGCGTTTATTGCCGCCAGTGTAGGCAACAAACCACTGGCGCCAACAATGGCTGCCATAACGATTGGCGCGCGCTCGTCTGCTGCGATCGTTTTAAGAGCACTCTTGCCGGACAACACGTCGATATGGGCAAGCTTTTCCTGGGCCAGACTACTTTTAAGGCGACGCGCTGCCGTCTCACACACCATAACCACAGTGGCAGGCTGAAATTCTTTACATTGCGCCAACATCAAGTCATCACGTTGATGAGCACTGAGAGATTCCACCCGGTATGCATCAGGATGGCGACGGATCACATCCAGCGTATTTTGGCCAATCGATCCCGTTGACCCCAAAATACAAACTCCCTGTGGCTGGAATTTACCGCCATGTGTTTGTGTCATTTGTGATTACCAGCCAAACATAACATAACATAATGCAAATACTGGAGCCGTTGCCGTTAAACTGTCGATACGATCTAGCACGCCACCATGGCCGGGTAAAATAGTACCGCTGTCTTTAACACCCGCCTGTCGCTTTAACATGCTTTCCGTTAAATCACCTAAAACCGAGACCGTACTGATCAATAATGCCAAAATCACCGCCATTGCAATTTGCTGACTTTGCCATTCAAAAATTAATCCCATTATCACCATCGCAATCGCCGCGGTGATATTGCCACCAAAAAAACCTTCCAGAGTTTTACCCGGACTCACATTAGGCATCAGTTTACGCTTACCGAAGCGCTTACCAGTAAAGTAGGCGCCAATGTCTGCACTCCAGACCAGCACAAACAACAACAATAGCAGCCGTGTACCATGGAATTCATCGGTATTATACTCTGCACTTCTTAACACTAGAAATGCCAGCCAGGTAGGCACCAGGATAAACAAACCGAAAAGCCCTCTGACACTGCGGTGCTTGGCCCAGAAATCAGAGTACCTTGGATAGTTAAAAATTAGGATAACGGTAAATAACCACCACATTGACGCGATACCAAGAACCCAAATGGCAATAGGATTTAGTACTAAATTGCTACCGGATTCATGCAACCAGATTTGCTCAGGTGGTAACACAAACCACATGGCAATAATGGCGATAGAGATCCCTGCGACAAAGGCGATGCGGCGACGCGTGTTATCAAACCCCATTAAAGGGCCCCACTCCCAGGCACCAATCGCCATGACGATTAACAATGCCGCGGCTAACCAGGGCAAGCTCAAATAAAAAATGGCTGCGATTGCAATCGGTGCAAGAATTGCAGCGGTAATGATACGTTGTTTTAACAAACGTGCTTCCTTTTTAAAATTCATAAACCCGGGTTTAACCACCCTGGCTTATCTCAGATGCCCCTGACCTGCTCACCCGTCTGTCCAAAGCGACGTTCGCGATGGGTAAACGCTTGCAGAGCTTCCTTGAAAGCATCCGCATCAAATTCGGGCCAAAGTTTCTCGGTAAAGAAAAACTCTGCATAAGCAGCCTGCCACAAGAGAAAATTGCTGATCCGATAATCACCACCGGTTCTAATCAACAAATCCAGCTCGGGTAACTGGGACAACTGAATATAATTATCGAGCATATGCTCATTAATGTCGGCAGGTTCAACCTCACCGTTTACGGCTTTTTGAGCGATTTTTTGACAAGCTTTGGCGATATCCCAACGGCCACCATAATTGGCAGCAATGGATAAAACCATCGCGTCATTATTTCTAGTTAGTTGCTCAGCCTCGTTAATTTTTTCTTGTAATTTTTCGGAAAAACGCTGTTTGTCACCGACCAGTTGGAAGCGGATATTATTTTTATGCAGTCGCTTAACTTCCCGAGTAAGGACGAACATAAACAAATCCATCAACACACCAACTTCTTCTTCCGGACGCTTCCAGTTTTCACTACTAAACGCAAATAGCGTTAATGCTTTTATCCCCAACTCGCGTGCCGTAGTCACCGTTGAACGAACGGTTTCTACACCCGCTTTGTGACCAGCAACGCGCCCTTTGCCGCGTTGTTGAGCCCAGCGTCCATTGCCGTCCATGATAATAGCAACGTGTTGCGGTACAGACATGATATCCCTTTAAATTACAATTAATTCAATATGAATTGTGATCATACAAAAAGGCCGTATATTTACCAAGGCAGGCAGCGTTTAAATGCCATTCCCAGTAGAAAATACGGCGTTTCGTTAATGGAAAGCTTAGATTTCCATTAGTTCTTTTTCTTTTTCAGCAGCGATAGAGTCGCACTGCTTGATGTATTCATCCGTTATTTTTTGAATATCATCTTCGCCCTGACGCGCTTCATCATCACTGATTTCTTTTTCTTTGTTCAAGCTTTTTATATCGGAATTAGCATCTCGGCGAATATTGCGAATCGCAATTTTACCACCTTCAATTTCGCCACCAACAACTTTAACCAAATCACGACGACGCTCTTCCGTTAACGGCGGCAGAGGAATACGAATTAAGGTACCCTGCGAAGATGGATTCAGACCCAAATCAGATGCCATAATCGCTTTCTCAACAGCACCAATCATCGCTTTATCAAAGACAGTAACCGCAATCGTACGGGCATCTGGTGTAGAAATATTACCAACCTGATTAAGTGGCGTGTCCATACCGTAATACTCAACCGTAATGTTATCCAACAATGACGCGTGAGCTCGACCAGTACGGATTTTATTCAGGTTAGTTTTCAACGCATCAATACTTTTTCCCATACGGGTCTTTGCATCTTGTTTGATCTCGTTAATCAAAATAGTCTTCCTTCTGTAAACCTGTGTGTTAACAGGAGTTTAATTCAAATTCTCAACATGGTCGATAACGGTGCCATCGCTACCGCCAAGAATAATGGATTTCAATGCGCCTTCTTTGTTCATATTAAATACGCGAATTGGCATAGAGTGATCACGCGCCAAAGTGAACGCGGCTAAATCCATTACTTTTAATTCCTGATCCAATACTTCTGAGTAAGAAAGTTTGGAGTAAAGTTTGGCTTCTGGGTTGGTTACCGGGTCGGCAGAAAAGATACCGTCGACTTTGGTACCTTTAAAAACCGCATCGGCTTCAATTTCGATACCGCGTAAACACGCAGCTGAATCCGTGGTAAAAAAAGGATTCCCGGTACCGGCGGAAAATATCACAACGCGTCCAGACTTTAACAGGCTTATCGCTTCTGCCCAGTTATAACTGTCACAGACACCGGTCAGATCAATAGCAGACATTAGTCGTGCGTTAACAAAGGCACGATGCAAGGCATCGCGCATCGCAAGGCCATTCATAACCGTTGCCAACATCCCCATTTGGTCACCAACGACTCGATTCATTCCGGCTTCAGCCAGGCCTTTGCCGCGAAACAGGTTGCCACCGCCAATAACCAGGCCAACCTGAACGCCCATTTCAATGAGTTCTTTAATTTCATGAGCCATACGGTCCAGAATTTTTGGATCGATACCAAATCCTTCATCCCCCATCAGGGCTTCACCACTTAATTTGAGTAAGATTCGACGGTATGTTGGTTTCGGGTTGCTGCTCATAAAATAAACATTCCTTGAGGTTGTTAAAAAAATAGCCACGGACATTACTGCCCGCGGCTATTTTAATACGTTTGAAAGACTTTAAAAAGTCCTAAAAGAAAATAACGCCAGAAACTGCGTTGCAGTCCAACAAAAGGGGATTATTCGCCTTTCGCTGCTGCGATTTGCGCTTCAACTTCAGCAGCAAAATCTTCTTCTTTCTTCTCGATGCCTTCACCAACTTCTAAACGAACGAAGCTAGATACAGAAACACCTTTTTCTTTCAAGATGTCACCAACAGAACGCTTAGGTTCCATGATGAAAGGTTGACCAGTCAAAGAAATTTCACCAGTGAACTTCTTCATACGACCAGTAACCATTTTCTCAGCGATTTCAGCAGGCTTGCCTTCATTCATCGCAATATCGATTTGGATAGCTTTTTCTTTCTCTACAACGTCAGCCGGAACATCTTCAGGGTTGATGTACTCTGGCTTTGAAGCCGCTACGTGCATTGCAACGTGCTTAAGTGCTTCGGCGTCGCCTTCACCAGCAACAACAACACCAATTTTTGCACCGTGCTTGTATGATGCAAGGCTAACGCCTTCGACATACGCGACACGACGAACATTGATGTTTTCACCAATTTTTGCAACTAGAGCAACGCGCTCTTCTTCGAACTGCGCCTGAAGCTCTGCAATTGCAGGCTTAGATGCCGCTGCAGCGTCTGCAACTTTGTTAGCAAATGCTAAGAAGTTGTCATCTTTTGCAACGAAGTCAGTCTGACAGTTAACTTCGACCAAAGTACCATCTTTAATGATGATTTGACCTTCAGCAGCGATGTTACCAGCCTTTTTAGCAGCTTTTGCCTGACCAGACTTACGCATGTTTTCGATTGCAAGTTCCATATCGCCATCAACTTCTTGAAGGGCTTTCTTACAATCCATCATGCCAGCGCCAGTACGATCACGTAATTCTTTAACTAATGCAGCAGTAATTGCCATGAGTTAATTCCTCAAAAATAAGTATTAATTTTGGCTGACTGAGAAACCAGTCAGCCGAGATAGAATTAGCTTATTCAGCTTCTACAAAACCGTCTTTTTCAGCTTGTACAGCAATGTTCGACTCACGACCTTCGATAACTGCATTGGCAGCAGAATCAAGGTATAAGCTTACTGCACGGATCGCATCATCGTTACCTGGGATGATGTAATCAACGCCGTCTGGATTTGAGTTAGTATCAACTACAGAAATTACAGGGATACCTAAGTTGTTCGCTTCTTTGATAGCAATGTGCTCGTGGTCAGCATCGACAACAAAGATAACGTCCGGAAGACCACCCATGTTTTTGATACCACCAAGGCTTTTCTCAAGCTTTTCCATTTCACGAGTACGCATCAATGCTTCTTTCTTGGTTAAAGCATCGAAAGTACCGTCTGTGCTTTGAGTTTCAAGATCTTTTAAACGCTTGATAGATTGACGAACGGTTTTCCAGTTAGTCAACATACCACCTAACCAGCGGTGGTTTACGTAGAATTGATCACACTTTAGCGCCGCTTCTTTAACTGCATCGCTTGCCGCGCGCTTTGTACCAACAAATAAAACTTTACCTTTCTTAGAAGAAACACCTGATAAGAAAGCTAGAGCGTCATTGAAAAGTGGAACAGTTTGCTCAAGGTTGATGATGTGAACTTTGTCACGTGAACCAAAAATGTATGATTTCATTTTTGGGTTCCAGTAACGAGTTTTGTGACCGAAATGTACGCCGGCCTTAAGCATATCGCGCATAGATACGTTTGGCATTTTATAATCCTCTTGGGGTTAAGCGTCCATACATCCCGTATTACCGACTACAACTGATAATTTATCAGGGCAGCACCCCGGAATACGTTTGCCGATGTATGTGAGTTTTTAACTAATTAATATGTTCAAAATTGAACCCGAACCCGTGAATCCACCGATGGCTTTTTCATGGGCGGTGCTTTATACCATTTACCAGCTCAAAAATAAAGCAACGCAGATAAAAAAGTTCGCATCCTACGACATTTTCCTGTGTCGGGTTTTCCCCCTGACAGCGACACCAAGAAACATTAATCAAGTATTTACTCAAATTTGCCTGTCGCAGCCCTTCTCAATATGGCATAAGCCCTTATTTTAGGTTATTATTTCGGCTTTGATATCCGCATTCTCTAACCACAGAGACTGTTTTTCCAAATGTTTGAGGAATCGAATGAGTATTGTCATTAAGAGCCAAAGTGACATTGAACATATGCGCGTTGCCGGCAAGCTCGCCGCCAGCGTCTTAGAAATGATAGAACCCCATGTAAAAGTCGGTGTAACGACAGAAGAGCTGGATACTATCTGCGCCCAGTATACCCATGCTAATAATGCCCTTTCCGCGCCGCTGGATTATGGTGCCGATAGCAATGGCGAAGGCGGCTTTCCAAAGTCCATCTGTACATCGGTAAACCATGTGGTATGTCATGGCATTCCTTCATCACAAGTTTTGCAGGATGGCGATATCATCAACATTGATATTACCTGTAAAATTTCATTCGATAGCGAAGATACCCCTGAAGACCAAAAGACCTACTACCATGGCGACACCTCAAAAATGTTTTTGGTGGGCAATGTCAGCCCGGAAAATCGCCGCTTGTGCCGTATTACGCAAGAGAGCCTTTACCAGGCACTTCGCAAAGTAAAGCCAGGAGCCAAATTCAATGAAATTGGCGCAGCCATCCAAAAATTCATCAAAAAGTCGGGACGTTACGGAATCGTAAAAGATTTTTGCGGTCACGGTATCGGTACGGTCTTTCATGAAGAGCCACAGATACTACATTACAAAAATGGCGATGGCCGGGCAATGAAAGAAGGCATGATCTTTACCATTGAGCCGATGATAAATCTGGGTAAAGGTGGCACGGTACTCGATAAAGACGATGGCTGGACAGCCTATACCGTTGACGGAAAAAATTCCGCGCAATGGGAGCACACCATTTTAGTGACTAAGAATGGCTGTGAAATTCTTACCCACCGCAGTGAAGAAAAAGACCTGCCAAGAGTGTTGATCAATTAGATAAGCGGATTTCTGCCAGACAAGAAGGATGTATTTGTACCGTGGTTGAAACAAGTATTTTACCCCAACGATTTGAAGAGCAATTATCACTGGCTTCGCCGGCAATGACGCTCAGTGATTTTCAACAGCAAAGTGAAGAGTTTTATCAGTGGCTGAAAGACTCCTTTGCCAGTCACGAAATTACCCAGTTGGTTCATGCCCGCGCCGATTATGTCGACCGGGTGCTGAATAAAGTCTGGTGCCAACAGCACCTTGATGAACACCAAATTGCTCTGATGGCCGTTGGCGGATACGGACGCGGTGAATTACATCCCTATTCTGATATCGATATTCTGATCCTCACCCAAAACAAACTTACCAAAGAGCTTGAAGACTACATCGGCGCCTTTATCACTCAGCTTTGGGATATTCGCCTGGATATTGGCCATAGCGTAAGAAGTGTTAAAGAATGCATTAAACTGGCAAGCAGCGATGTGACCATCGCCACTAACTTGTTAGAGTCTCGTCTGATCTGTGGCAATCAGGCTTTAGCCGAAGAACTTTGGCCGCAATTATGGGTTAAGAAATTCTGGCCTTCGGAAAAATTCTTTATCGCTAAGCGCGACGAACAAATCAAGCGTCACCAACAATACAAAGGCGCCGCTTATACCCTTGAACCGAATTTAAAAGCAAACCCTGGTGGTCTTCGAGATATTCAAAACATTTCCTGGGTTGCCAAACGCCACTTTCACGCCGATAGCCTCGATGAATTGGTACAGCATAAATACCTGACGCTCAATGAATTTTATGAGTTGATAGAATGCCAGGACTACCTGTGGCGGATGCGATTTGCGCTGCATATCATCGCTGGTCGCAGTGAAAACCGTTTACTCTTTGATTATCAGGGCGATGTTGCTCGCCTGATGGGGTTCGGTGAAGACGGAAAAAAAGCCATCGAGCGGATGATGAAGCGATTTTTCCGGGTAATCAACTATGTGTCCGAACTCAATGAAATGCTATTGCAGCATTTCCAGCAAGCCATCTTAAATCATGATGAAAAACAACGTGAAGTCGATATCGATAAAGACTTTATGATGATTGGCAATTTAATTCAGGTGAAAAGCTCCCGAGTCTTTGTGCGCCCGGAAATGATGATGAAGCTATTCCTGGTGATTGCCGACACCCCGCAGGTGAAAGGCATTCATTCCGATACCATTCGGTTACTGCGCAACTCGCGTCGACGTCTGATTTCTGAGTTAATAGATTACGCCGAATGTCGTCGTCTGTTTATGGCATTAATGCGCCATCCCAGAGGACTTGGCCGCGCGTTTAACTTAATGCATCACCATGAGATTTTGGCAAACTATTTACCCGAATGGCAAAATATCGTCGGCCAGATGCAATTCGACCTGTTCCATGCGTATTCCGTAGATGAACACAGTTACCGCTTAATTAAAAACCTGTACCGGTTTTCGCTGCCAGAGCATAAACATGAGTTCCCGCTGTGCAGCAAAATCGTACAACGCATTCGCAAACCGGAATTATTATACATCGCCGGTATTTTCCATGATATTGCCAAAGGCCGAGGCGGTAGCCATAGTGAACTAGGTGCCGTGGATGCGATTAAATTTGGTGAAATGCATGGCTTAAGCAAACATGACACCAATATGATTAGTTGGTTGGTAAAATACCATTTATTAATGTCGGTTACCGCGCAACGCCGAGATATTTCCGATCCAAACGTTATTCGTGAATTTGGTGAGATTGTGCGCGATGAAGCCCATCTCGATTATCTTTACTGTCTGACCGTCGCCGACATGCGGGCAACCAATGAAAGCTTGTGGAATAGCTGGAAAGGGAATTTGCTTGAAGAGCTATACTTTTCGACCAAACGGGCACTGAGAAGAGGCCTTGAGAAGCCGGTAGAATACCGAGCACAGATCAAAGAAAACCAACAGCAGGCGCTATTGTTGTTAAATCTGGATGAGATCAGTAACGATCTAATTAAACCGGTCTGGAAGCAATTTAAGCCGGACTACTTCCTGCGCTATAGTCCTCAGCAAATACGTTGGCATTCAAAAGCTATTTTTACCCACGACCGATCTAAACCCTTGGTCTTAGTCAGCCCGAAAGCCTATCGTGGTGGTACCGAAGTTTTTGTCTACACCAAAGACAAGTCCAATATTTTTGCGACGATTGTCGCAGTGCTGGGTAGTAAAAAGTTATCGATTCATGATGCGAAAATACTAAACAGTAAAGATGGCTACACACTCAATACCTTCGTCGTACTTGATGGAAAGGGTCAGGCATTGAAAGACGACTATCATATGCAGGACGTAAAAGACACATTGATACAGTGTTTGTCCAGTCAGGAAACCATCACCATAGTGCCACAACCTGTGCCGCATAAATTTAAGCAATTTGACATCCAAACCCAAATCAGCTTTATCCCCCATAACAACACCAAAGTTACGGCTATGGAATTGGTCGCACTGGATAGACCAGGTTTACTCGCGGAAATCGGCAAGGTATTTCAGGATCAGAAATTAACCATACACTCGGCAAAAATCACCACCTTTGGTGAACGTGCTGAGGATATGTTTTTGATCTCTACGGCGGACAACTGTGCATTAAACGAAGAACAACAGGCACATTTGGAAGCACAACTTTGTCCACATAAACACCCTTTACCTAATGTCGAGACCATTTAGGGCTCGTTCCCTATGACATCAACGGTGGTATTTTTGAGCAAGAACAATTTTTAAAATTTACGTTAATAATAAACAGTCCCTAGGAAACTATTGATGAAAGAAATACAAAACATTATTGAACAGGCGTTTGAGGACAGAGCGAACATCAGTCCCAGCAGCGTCTCACCTGAAGTTAAAAATTCAATTTTGGCCGCGTTAGATTTGCTAAATAAAGGACATGCCCGAGTTGCTGAAAAAATAAACGGTGATTGGGTTGTAAATCAATGGCTTAAAAAGGCAGTATTACTGTCATTTCGAATCAACGATAACCAGGTCATGCATGCGGGTGAAAGCACGTATTTTGATAAAGTGCCATTAAAATATGAAGGCTATGGCCATGCCGACTTCAATAACGATGGTGTACGAGTCGTACCGGGAGCGAGCGTACGTACTGGTAGTTTTATCGGTAAAAATGTTGTGGTTATGCCTTCTTTCGTAAACATTGGCGCATTCGTTGATGACGGCTGTATGGTGGATACTTGGGCAACTGTTGGTTCTTGTGCGCAGATAGGTAAAAATGTACACCTATCCGGTGGCGTAGGCATCGGCGGCGTATTAGAGCCGTTACAAGCCGGCCCTACCATTATCGAAGACAACTGTTTTATCGGCGCTCGCTCAGAGATTGTTGAAGGCGTTGTCGTGGAAGAAGGTTCGGTGATCTCTATGGGCGTATTTATTGGACAGTCTACTAAGATTTTCGATCGTGAGACTGGCGAAGTTCATTATGGTCGCGTACCTGCAGGTTCAGTCGTTGTGCCAGGTACATTACCGTCAAGCTGCGGGACTTGTCAGCTATATGCTGCCATTATTGTGAAAAAAGTTGATGCGAAAACATTAGCAAAAACCGGCATTAATGAATTACTGCGTTCGGTAGAGTAATTTACAACATTAATACGCCAGTTATCTATTTTTAACTGGCGTAAGTTCAATTTACGATATTAATACCAATCACATTAAACTATTGCTCACTCAGTGAGAATTTAAAGGCTTTTAGACAAGGCTTTGATTGCAGAGAATGGTTATTCCGCTCTCAAAA
>NZ_JBHZSG010000046.1:0-25512 GCF_043642205.1 Thalassotalea litorea
AACGAGCGATTAGGTCGCCTTACTGACTATGCAAGCAACATACTTTAACCAGATGGTTGAGCGTCTGTTGATCGCTCATTGCAGCCCAAACTGACACTCTGGTGGGCTATAAGTTTCTTAAATAAGTTACGACAACTATTACCAAAATCGCAATATATAGTCCTCGAATCAAATAACCCCATATTTTCCACCGAGCATTAAATGCGCATTGCCACATTCCAACCATAACCCAAATACCATATGAAACGACAATAGATAATAATACGATGGTTGATATAGTAGATAATTGAGGTGCCAATGCGTCAACAAGTAGCTGAAGCAACCCTCCCAACAATATATTTTGAACCCAAAAAACTTGCCAAAGTGGTGTTTTCCCTGTGAAGTTATTTTTAATCAATTCCATTTTCACTTCTCTTTATTGACTACTTTACAATAATCTCAATGACTGCTGTTCGCTCTAAACAGCCCCTGGCTGATTACCAAAGTACCGGATTGCTACAACAGACGCAATTATTCCCAATGGTTACATATTCTAATTATCTTTAATAAGTGACATAGGCTCAGGCTCTTTATGCTGCTCTGCTAAAATCAAACCAGCCGAGAAACTGCAAAACCATATGATTTTGTGAATAACCAGAAAGTAACTCTCAAATATAAGGAAAGGAACACCAGCAGTTAAACTTAATACGGCGGTATAAACATAAGCCTTATAAGAAAAGTAGTTTGGCTGGATCATTAGGTCGACTAAAGCACAAAACGCTATAGAACCGATAGCAGAATACACAGCGAATCCAATCATCGAATTGACTGCCATCGAAAAATCGAATGCTTCAATAATTAATGATGGAACAGCTAGAATAAAAGGCCAAACTGCGAATAAGATCAGATTTAGAAGCCCTGCTAGGATAGGAAATATAAGAATTATTTTTTTGCGCTGAATTGTATGTGAAGTACAAATAATAAGAGAAAAGAGACAAGCCTCAATAAATACCAAATAAGGAAAATTAGCATCTAAATCACGGGGGCCGATAAGAAGGTAAATGATGCTAAAAATGACTGTACCAGCTAGCAGTATCATTGATTGCATAAACATCCTTTTTTAAGATTTTGAATGACTGTAGATCGCTCAACTCGGCCGTTTACTACCTAGTTAATTTATCGGATAAGACTGACTGACGCAAACTCGCTTTTGGCGACGGCGCATAATGAAAAACTCACCCGTAGGGAGTTAGTGAGAGGCCCATTTACTGCCCTATATTTCATTAATATAGAATGACTATATCAACGAAATCTATGTTGTAACTGAACCTCTGCCCTAACTCTGAGTTGTGCACAAACTTAATGGGATTGGTATTAATGTATGGGGGCAAGCTATGTGAAAATGTTGGTAAGTGACACGTGAATGCCAGAGTTAATGTCAGGGCAGGGTCAATGGATTGGTGCACAGCAGGCACAAAAAAGGTCGCGTAATCGCAACCTTTTTTTAAATACGGTTAACGCGAGGTTTTATTCTGGCGTATATCCGCCAGCAATACCTTTCGTGGTTACTGCCACTGCATCATGGGCGTGCAGGGATTCAAGATGATTAATTTTAACCCAGTAATCATCGTAACCATTAACCTGATTCATCACGTGTTGAACGCGACGGGCGGCATCTTCACAAAACATCAGGTTTTGGCCGTTCAGACGCGCAAATTCTTGTTCATCTTCTCGTTTCACTGCTGCCTGAACCGGGGTCTGCAACGCGTTTTCTATGGTATCGACGATGTCAGTGATCGGAAAGTTATTTACCTGGCTGTTTAGCTTCACTTTAATTTCAGCAATGGAGCGCTGACTGTGTGGTGTTGCTACAATTCCCTGAGTCGTACCTAGCCACTGATGTACTTCTTCAGCAGCAACGTTATCTTTGTCTGCAAACGCTTCGGTAAACGATTTTTGAATTAACTGACGCGCTAACGCTGCGGAACACGGGCACGTTGAAGAGTAGGCGATATCAATACCCAACTCGATATCGAATCGGCCTTGCTCAAGCTTACCGGTAATGGTTACCGGGTAAACACGCCAGCCCAATTTACCACTGATTAAGGCTTCACGACGCATCGGGTAGTCGAACTGAAACTTAACCAAAGCGGTATCGCTTAAATCGTGATGCGAGCTGATAAACTCGTCCAATAGCGTAACTAATGACTGGTAATTTAAGGTGTTATTGCTCGCCAACTCGTCCAATAATAAGTAAAGTCGCGACATGTGAATGCCTTTCGCTTTAGGCTCTTTTAAATTTACAAACGCGTCGATGTGCGCTGATACCATGCGTTCAGCTTCATCTTTCGCTGCTAGCATGATTGGCATTTCAATATTCCCCATACCAACACGATCCAGGGTACCCTCGGTTTGGGCATTAGTGTGGTTAGCGATATCAGGCATTGATGTTGGCATTACTTCTCCGCGTTTTGTCATCAGTTGTTGTGCCTTATTCCAGGTTGCAATAACCGGGTAATCAAAGGCTTGTATAATTTATAAGGCATCTAAAAAGCATTCTACTGCTATGCCCTAGTAAAAAGGTCGGGTATTCTGGATCAAATGTCGATTAAAATCAATATTTACGGGCGTTTCACTCTGGTTATTTAAGTAAAACTGACCATACACTGCCAACTAAATTGATAAAGTACTCGCCACTTTCAATATAACTGCTAGATTTTTATTATCTAGCCAGAGAAATTCGAACATTATGGACGTATTAGATAAAACCTTAATAAGCCAATATCGTGATGTCCTTGGGCATGAAGCGTTCATGCAAAATGTCGATTTATACAGAGAGCAAGCGATTAAATATTTTCAAAAGCTGGAACAGGCTATTGAGTTGCAAAGCTACCCGCAATGGCAGGAAAACTGCCACATTCTTAAATCTGCATCGGGCAATACCGGCTTAAAAGAAGTATATCAATTAGCCAGTGATTTAGAGTATTCGCAAGCAGATTTTGACGAGTTGTCTGAACAACTGATGAATTTAATCGTGAAAAATGACCAGGCCTTAAAGGCACTGGAGCAATGGCTAAATTAATTTCTTAACCATCACTCCAGTAAGTCTCCCCAGACCCTTTCAATCTGATTAATCACTCAATTGTGATTAGCTATCTAAATTTCCGACGAAACGATAACCTTCACCGTGAATGGTATTGATAAATTCAGGGCTTTGATCATCGCTTTCAAAGTGCTTGCGCAGGCGACGAATGGTTACATCAACCGTTCGATCGTTTTCGCGTAGCTCTCGGCCCGTCATGCGACGGATAAGCTCTTGACGAGAAACGATTTTGCCTCTGTTTTCCATCAGTAAGCGCAAGGCACGGTATTCGCCACGTGGAATCGCAATTTTCTGACCATTTGGTGCGATCATCTGACGAGAATTTGGATCCAACTTCCAGTTATCAAACTGAATTACTTCAGTATCACCTTCTGTTGTAACCGCGCCGGTATCAGTGCGGCTCAGGCGATTTAACAGATTACGGACACGTATGGTGAGCTCACGCGGGTTAAATGGCTTAGTGATGTAATCGTCAGCGCCAATTTCCAGACCAAGCACCTTATCAACTTCGCTGTCACGACCGGTGACAAACATTAGGCCGACCTGATGCTTTTGTAGTACTTCGCGCGCCAGTATCAGTCCGTTTTTACCTGGCAGATTGATGTCCATTAACACTAAATCAATGTTATGCGATTCGATAACCGCTAAGATTTCTTCACCATTAGCGGCGAGATGAGTACGATACCCTTCACCTTCAAATAAGTTTTGTAAGCTCAAGCGAGTTACGTCTTCATCTTCAACAATTAAAATATTTGCTTCTTTAATCATTTCTACCTCTAACCATGTTTAATAGGATCCAGCCACGCCTGCCCAGATGATTTTCCTTTTCAATATTCGTCCTATTATTAGCGCATTTTCCCACTGAGCCTTTTGGTTGTGGCGTGGCTGTTAATTCGATGGGGTAATGATAAAGCAATCAGGATGGGAAACAATGGTGAAATTGTTGTAAAAATGTACAGCAAGAAATCAACAAATTTGTCACCTATGTAGTGATAACTCACTGATTGAGTTAATGATATGTTGAATACTTGGGAAATTAATTGTTAATCGTGAGTTAATCAAATTGCAACTAAGTGTAATTAAGACCCTTTACGGGCCTTTTTCAACACCTTCGTTGGCGGTTTTCGGGGTGTTTTTCGAGAGTTTTGTGCACAGATTTCGTATCGCTTTGTTTTGCGCATTCATTAATCACAGTGATGAATACTAAATCCCTGGCCTGTAGCTTTCAGCTCATAGTGCTTAAAGTGTTGCTTTAAGATTGGCGGGTACTTGAGAAAACTGTTTGCGACTATCGTGAGCTGGCCTTTGCCATGGATAAACTTGCGGATATCCGTTAAAAACGTTTCGGTAGTGGCGTAATGGGTTTTGATGCCCTGATGGAATGGTGGATTGGAAACCACATATTGATACTGTTGCGAAACATGCGACAGACCATCAGACGCAAAGACCTTGCCCTTTAGGCCATTCGCCTCAAGCGTCATACGGGCGCTGGCTAATGCCATCGCATTTACATCGAGCATATGAACATCGGTGTCCGGATATCTTGATGCTATGGCAGCACCAATCACCCCGGCGCCACAGCCAAAATCCAGTATCGTACCGTGCATAGAACTTGGTAGGTTGTTGAGTAATAACGCTGTGCCCTTATCCAGTTCACCGCGGCTGAATACACCTGGCAAATATTGGATCTGCAGTGTTTGTCCGGCAAACTCTATGGCAAAGCTACTTACCCAGTCCTGCAGAGAAAATTGCGCAATGTTTTCTGCAAAGGTACAGGAAAACAGACTGCAATGACGAGCCGAATCGAGTTTTTGATAATCCTTGGTCAGCTTGGTGGCAAGTTTTTGTGACGATTTAACACCACCTTTATTATCACCGACCACTAACACCAGACCATCTTTATGTAACACTGACGCTAACATGCTCAGTAAATAAATATACTCGTGCTTTGATTTGGGGAAGTAAATGATGATCAAATCGTGTTGTTTTTCGGTTTGATAATACTCACTAAACTGGGCATTGATATTGGCAACGTTGGCGATCTGTTGATGCTCGGCAAAATTAACATTAAAGGCGCTGATCAATGCGTCTGGATTTAAGCTTTGCATTTGTCGACAAAATTCAGGATCCGGGCAATTGACCAATAGCGCCGATGTCGCCGATAACAGGTCGTCGTTTTTCAGCAGTAACTGTGACGGATTGGAAAGCGTCGAACGTGTGGAGATGGCCATTGTGGTGATCCTGAAATAATTTGCGGGTATTTTCTTTAGTTTATGAGAAATAGTAAAGCGCAACAGTAAAGAAAATAACAGGTTAATGCGTTGATACTCGGACTCACTGACTAAGTATGAGTCAGTTTCTGCTAAGCAGGCAATAAACGACGAAATACACCATGGTGTTAACTATCCAGCGGTATTTTCGCGGCATTTATACAAAAAAGCAGGTTGAATTGTCACCCATCTAGTGCTTTAATAGCGCTTATATGTGTCTATATTTTGTTTGACGCTTGTTTAGCGGCAAAAACAGCAACCAATATGGCACATCAGCCCTTCTAAAGAGGGCCAGAAGAGGAGCGTTAACCAGGTAGTTATCTGGAGGAGATCAAACTCCGACGAAGGATAATGAGGGGGATTAACGCCGAGGTGGCAATGCTTTCAACAGGCGTTGAAGTGATTTTTGATGATCATGCTACCGGCTGACCAGGCTGAATCCTGGCAGCTGTCACCAACATACGGTGGAGAACTTCTGGTCTTTGCGTGACATTATCGTCAGGCAAACACCTAAAATTCCCCCGGTAATGATTTTTATATTAACTGATTGCAATGTCGTTAGATGTTTTGCGATCAGAGTTTGGTCAAAGGCCACAGAGCACTTGACGTAGGAAGTATTAAAAAGAGTTTAATATGACAAACACGTATACACTGGCCGACTATTCAACATGGACGGCATTAGTCACGCCTTTTGATGAGTTAGGTGCTATCGATTTTGATAGTCTGGCCCATTTAGTGGGTCAGCAAAGTGACGCGGGCAATGCCATTTTATTGTTGGGAAGTACCGGTGAAGGTTTGGCGATTCAACCGGAACAACAATTGGAAATCGTAGATTACGTCTGCAAGTTAAAACCCGGTGTGCCAATTATGGTTGCCGTTGGTGGCGCGGATCTGCCGGCGCAGTTAACCTGGATTAAACATTGTAATCGTCTGAATGTGGACGCTTACTTACTTGGCACACCATTTTATGCCAAGCCTGGGGTTGCAGGGCAAACCCATTGGTTCAAAAATTTATTGGATGCTGCAGATCATCCTTGCATGATATACAACGTGCCATCTCGTAGCGGTATTAATATTCCTACGCAAACGGTTGCGAATCTTGCTGATCATCCAAATTTCTGGGCGATGAAGGAAGCCAGTGGCGATATTCATCAATTTCTTGCCTATCGACAGGCTGCACCTGAACTTGCAATTTACAGCGGTGAAGATGCGTTAATGCCTTATCTTGCCGCCGCAGGAGCTGTGGGTCTGGTTTCGGTATGTTCCAATGTCTGGCCAGCAGCGACTAATCTTTACGTGAAACAAGCGTTAGCTGGTGACACGCAATCACTATTCCCTGTTTGGTATAATGCAACCAATGCGCTGTTTTGTGAAGCCAATCCAATTCCGGTGAAGGTGCTGTTACATCTCAAAGACATGATTGCATCGCCAATTCTCCGCGCACCACTAACCCACATTGAACTTAGCAATCATCAAAATATTCTTGATGCCGATGCTAGTGTGGCTAGTTGGCATGCATCGCAATTAAACACACACGCCTTAGCGGATTAATATTCGTTAAGGCGCTTTCCTGCTTTGTTATAACACTAAGAAGACAAACTGCATCGTGGTAGAAAAACAAATCTTAAATGTTGGCGAAATGGCCAGCGGCGTTGAATTAACCGTTCCAGTATATCGATTAAAAGGTCAGGGGCATGGACCCAGTGTCTATATTCAGGCCAATATTCATGGCGCGGAAGTGCAGGGCAATGCGGTCATTTATCAGTTGCTTGAATTGTTACAGCAACAGCAATTGTATGGCGATATCACGTTAGTGCCCTACGCAAACCCCGTGGGCTGTAATCATAAAAATGGCGAATACACATTAGGTCGTTTTGATCCCATTACCGGGATTAACTGGAATCGGATGTATCATTTCAATGATGATCTGCCGCAGCGATTTGTCGAGCAATATCCCGATGCGGATAACGATACCATTCGCCGCGAGTTTCGGCAGTGGATGCTGGATGATATTGACGATCAACTCGATCATAATATTTTCGGATTAACCACCGGACGCAGAATCGCCTATCAGTTGCAACGTATGGCATTGCAGGCGGATTTAGTCTTGGATCTACACACCGGACCGATTTCTTCTAAGCATTTATATTGCCCGGAATATGCCAGAGACAGTGCCCGTTACTTTGATATCCCTCATACCATACTCATTCCCAATGATTTTGCCGGCGCTTTGGATGAAGCGACATTTTGTCCATGGTGGGATTTACAACAAGCCTATAAAAATATTGGTCGCGATCTGAGCTTTAACAAAGAAAGTTTTACGGTTGAATTAGGCTCTCAGGAATTGATTGATTTGGATGAAGCCCTGATTGATGCCAAAAGCATTCTGAGTTATTTACAAGCCAAAGGCAGTATTGCGGATAATGGCTTCGAACCTCAGGAAATGACACGGTATGCGTGTTACCTAAAGGATTATAAAGTGTTCTATTCGCCAATGGGTGGCATGGTGGATTATCTTGCCGAATTTGGACAGCCACTGGCACCGGGTGAAGCGCTAGCAAGGATCCTAAGAATGGATAACTACGGTGACCCCGATGCAGATCCCTTGCACTATCTGAGCTTAGACCAAACAGTTATTCCAATCTTGCATTTTGCATCGGCGAGTGTGAATCAGGGGACAGAGCTGTATAAGCTGTTTAGTAACTATTTTGAACTGAAAAAGTAATGATGATGTAGGCGCCTAATTGGGTGCCTGAACAGGGGGGTTTTGGGGTCAGTGTACCCCTGGGATGTTTTCTAACTTATTGATACTGAACGCTTTAAAGTCTTGGTAATTACCCCTGACCTGTATGGAATTGAATTTTAGCCTTGTGGCATTTGAATATCGAGAGAGTTCAGCAGTTGATAATAGGCAAAAACGGTTAATATCCCTAAACCCAAAACCAGCAAGATACGATACTTCAAACCATGTTGGTGATGCTTTTCTCGTTGCTGATGATGGGTGACATCCATCATTTCATCACCAAAGTATATCGACAAAAACGTTCCCATCGCACTAATCAGCAAAATGCTCCAATACGGATAGGGTTGAGTCAGGATCTGTTCCAGCAAGCCGGTGAGCAGGGTGAGTTGATACGTTTGTGGGCTGGCAAATACATAGTAAAGGTTGATGGCAATGGCCACAAACCAGATAACCACCTGGGTTATTGCCATTTTAACACCAAACAATAAGCGAATTGGAAATGCCAGTATAAATCCTCCGTCGGCCACTGGCGTGCAAAGCACAAAGAAACTCCAGCTCAATATTGCCAGGCCAAAGCCCGTAGCGGCATCGTATTTGATGCTCATATATATGAAATAAGCAACCAGAATGGCGACTAAGGCCAGAAACTTCAGGACAGTTTCTTTATGAGTGGGATTCTTATGGCTAAATTTTGCCTGCGTATCTTGTGTCTCTTGTGCCGCGGTCATGTGTACCATCCAAGCGAAATACGTGTATTAACAATAGTTGAATCTATGTATTTACGAGATATTGCAAGTATCAATAACGTGCGTTACCAGCGTTTTCTGGGCTGATATGGCTTGGCATTGTCGGGATCCAATTGTTTTTTTACCGCGCGACGTTGATTTTTACCAGTGATAATCTTAATTTGATACCAGGTTTCCATCATCAGCATTTTCCAGTCGGGGCTTTGCCAGTTGCGCGTATATAAACGCTTAATCGCAGCCAGAGCATCGGGAGATTTGTGAGTTAACTGACTAAGTAGGTGTTGTGCTTCCTGTAATGGCGCCTCACAGACCTGAGTGATAAGATTCATCTCCATTGCCTGATGTGCTGAGATCGGTTCTGCACACATCGCCAGACGCAGCGCCTGATCCTTAGGCATTATCTCTCGCAACACCATATTGCCGGCCATATCCGGGATCAACCCCCATTTGCTTTCCATCACCGCCAGTGTTGCATCGGCACTGACATAGCGAAAATCTGCCCCCAGAGCGATCTGCAATCCACCGCCCCAGCAACGTCCCTGAATAACCGCAATCACCGGGACGGGAATTTTACGCCAGTTAGTGCTCACCTGTTGCGCCAGATTGGCTGATCCGGGTAACCATTTTTTCAGCAGCGTTAGCATCGCACTGCTATTTTTCATAAGAGACTTTACGTCAATTCCACTGCAAAAATCTGTCCCCGCCCCTTGCAGAATAACGCCGCGAATATGCGTGTTTTTTCGTAATGTGCGACCAATACTGGCGAGCGACTTGAAGGTTGCCAGATCTAACGCATTGAGTTTTTCTGGGCGATTTAAGGTGACATAAGCGATGTCGTTCTTGATCGTAAGATCTACCGGATGGCGCAAGGCATTATCTGTCAGATTTTGATGTTCAGAAACACGTTCAGATACGTTGTCAGGTTCGCTCATAGGTCACAATCAACACACTCAATTTATCATTAACGATAAAGCTAGCACGACTGGACGGATGAGTATAGATGAGAAAGTTAAACATTTGACTACTATTATACTTGTTATTAATGGTTAATGAATGTGATAATATAACAATTAAATGTACAGGGCTGTGTTATCAAAACCATTAACAGTCTTGCCTGCTGACAATAAATAACGGTAATCCAATAAACATGACTGCGATATTAACGCAAAATTCCAATCGACTCGCCACCACTCAAAAGAGTAATGGCTGGTTGCTTATTGGCTTGTTTTTGGTTGCCTTGCTTTATGTTAGTCATCATCAGGCCAGTCATGATGCATCGTCAAATCATATGCATTGTCAGGTCTGTTGGCAGTTTGCTGCGGACATTGATAAACCGGATACTGCCGGCTTTGAACGCTCTGCACAACATACCACCGAGCATGTCTTAGCGTCGGTACAACCTGTTTATACCTCGACCCTGTGTCGTACTCTAACCTGCCGAGGCCCGCCGCACGTTTCCTGAACTCAACATTAATGGGCTCGTAATCAAGGTAATATTTAACCAATAAAGTACAACTGCGCAAATCAAATCAGACAGTGTGTCTGCATTTGCTCGTTACCTACGATGCCTCTGGTTCCCTTTTTTTATTTTTTCAGGATTTAGTATGCGTTTCAATCGCTTATATACGGCCACTGCGTTGGCCTTTTCAATGGCAACTCCAGCATGGGCAGCGACAATTTCAGGTCAGGTAGTTGATACTCAAGGTAAAGGTATCGCCGATGCCGAAGTGAGCATTCTTCAAAATCGTGTCGTGACCGACGAAAACGGTTTATTTACATTAACCGACGTGGCTGACGGTACTGCCGAATTACACGTCGAAGCCCGATATTTCACCCATAAAAACCGTAACCTGACATTGTCCGGTAATGATGTTGATAATGTCATCGTGAAACTTTCACCTTCAGTGATGGATGTGGTGGATGTATATGCAACACCGTTGCACACATCAACCATGGAATCGGCACTACCGGTGAACGTATTAAGCGCTGATGAACTGCGTTTAAAGCAGGCGTCTACTCTCGGCGAAACCCTTAAACATGAAGTCGGTGTCCATTCGTCGTATTTTGGACCGGTTTCCAGTAGCCCAATCATTCGTGGCCTTGATGGCCCAAGAGTTTTGATCACTCAAAATGGATTAGATGCCGGTGATGCATCTCGTGTTGGTCCCGATCATATCGTATCAACTGAAACCACGACAGCAACTCAAATCGAAGTGTTAAGGGGGCCTGCTACCTTGTTCTACGGTAGTGGTGCGATTGGTGGGGTCGTCAATGTTGTTGATAACCGTGTACCAACCGAACTGGAGCAAAGTGTTGGCTTTTCGTTGCAGCACAACAGTGTTGCCGACGAAGATTTAGCAACCATTGATATTAATACCGGTACCGATTCTTTTGCGATTCACTTCGATGGATTCTGGCGTGAAGCCAATGATTATAAAATCCCGGGCCCGGCCGAGCTTGAACACGACGAGCATGAAGAAGATGGTCATGACGAGCACGATGAGCACGATCAGCATGATGAACATGAAGAAAGCGGTCGTCTTGCGAATAGCTCAAACGATGCCAAAGGCTTTACGGTAGGTACAAGCTATCTGCTGGACAATGGTTTTGTCGGCTTTTCCTATGGCCATACTGACCGCACATACGGCATCCCTGGGCATTCGCATGCGAGTCATGATGAGCATGGCGAACATGCGGACGAAATGCTCATCGAAGAAGAGCATGAGGAAGAAGGCCATGAAGAACAGGTATTTGGTGACTTAACTCAAGATCGTTTCCAGATGCTAAGTGATCTTCGTTTTGACGATAACTTTCTTAACCGTGTTGCTTCCAAAGTCTCTTACACCGATTATCAGCATCAGGAAATCGAAGATGGTCAGGTAGGCACAACGTTTAAAAACCAGCTTTGGGAAGCCAAATTCGATTTGTATCATCGCGAATACAATGGTTTTAAAGGTGCCTGGACATTGCATTACAAGCAATCGGATTTTGAAGCTACCGGTGATGAAGCATTTACTCCGCCATCAAAAACCGACACTCTGGCATTTGCCTGGCTAGAAGAAAAACACTTTGGTGATGTCTTATTGCAAGTCGGTGCTCGTATTGAGCATGTAACGCTTGATCCGGTTCACGTCCATGACGAGCACGAAGACCACGAGCATGAGATGGATGAGTCCTTAGACCACGAAGGGCACACGGAGTTAGAACTTTCCAAGCAGGACTTTACGCCAATCAGTGCGTCGGCTGGCTTGGTATGGGATTACCAGCCAGGTTATAACCTGGGTCTTTCATTTGCTTTCTCTCAGCGTGCTCCATCTGCAGCAGAACTATTTTCTAATGGACCGCACATTGGCACCAACAGCTATGAGCTAGGCGCACTTTATGAGTTACATGAAGAAGACGATGGCTATCATATTGAATTGTCCGATCAGGATGTAAATGTTGAAACCTCTTACAATCTTGACTTGACCTGGCGCAAGTTCTCGGGCGATTTCGGTTTTGTTGCAAGCGTATTTTACAACCATTCTGAAGATTTCTATTATCAACAGGATACAGGCTTGCTGTTTGAAGATAGTGGCATCCATGACCATGGCGAAGAAGCGCATGAGGAACATGAATCAGAAGAGCACGAAGAAGCGGAAATGGAAGAGCACGACCATGACGAAGAGGGCTTGCCGATTTTTGTATATCGTCAGGACGACGTGGATATGTATGGTTTCGAAGCGGAAATGGTTTATCAGTTCAGTGAACCGTTGAAAGTGAATGTCTTTACCGACTATATTCGCGCCAAGCTTGCTGATGGTGGTAATCTGCCCCGTATTCCTCCAATGCGTATCGGTGGTGGTTTACAATATCAGGCGAGCAATTTTGAAACCGGAGTAAACGTAACCCATTATTTTGAGCAGGATCAGCTTGCTTCACTTGAGACCGAAACCGATAGTTATACCATGGTAGATTTACATGCAAACTATTACTTAGATGGTATTGGCGATGACACGGTGCTGTTTTTGAAGGTCGACAATGTGTTTGATACCGAAGCTCGAGTGCATTCATCCTTCTTAAAAGACATTGCACCACTCCCTGGCCGTGGTATCACATTAGGGGTAAGAGCGCGCTTTTAACCTCTAAACCTCTCTTTTCAAAGGCACCTCTGGGTGCCTTTGTTGTTTTATAGTTATAAAGAAATTGAGTATCTCTATATTGAATTGCGATAACTAATTGAAGAGGCTAAGGTATTTATTAACCACACTAATGCTTAGGGAAGAATTAAAATGGATAAGGCAGCTGGCTACACTTTTATACTCGGTTCAATTTTGATGGTGGTCTTGATGTTAATCCCTTATGAAGAAGCAAATGCAACCTCCCTAGATTGGGATATTCGATTGGAAGCATTGATGTCAAACTGGAATTTCGTTGCGACTATTTGGAGATTTGAGCTCACAGCAGCAATTGCCTTAGCCTGGTCGTCTTTTCATTTTGCAAAAGAGAATAGTTCTTGGTACTTAGTAGCAATTGCTCATGTCATTTATATTGTTATGTATGGGGTGATGCTGGCCGGGTATCCCGAAGCGAGAACTCAGGAAGGGTATAATACGCTTTTTCAGATAGCTCTGTGGATATTTAGCGTCGCTAATTTACTGTGGGTGCTTGGAATTGGTCTGATTGTTAGCCAATATTCGGGATGGCTGAAATATGTTGGTTTTATCACGACATCAATCCTAAGCCTGACAATGATCGGAGTCTTTTTCAGGTTGCTCACTTTCGAAGATGTCTACTACGTAATGCCATTAGTGATCGTAGTTTATCTATTAAATATAATTATAGGAGCTAAATACGTTAAGGTATTAAACGAGCGGAGAACAAGCTAACGGTTTAAATGTATGAGTCTCAACTCGAACTGTCAGGTGCGAATAATAGGTCTAGATCAAACCTGACAATCACATTAATCCGAGATCAGATAAACAGGCTATGACCGATTTTTGCCCAGACAGTGTGAATATTAAAATTAGCTCCTAAAAATCGAGAAAAACTACTCCATTTCGTGTCTGAGATTTAATTCTGCGACGATTTCCCCCTATAAAGGGAAAAGCTTTACGTAGCATCCTTTAATTTTTCACATTGAAATAGTTTTCACACGGCCTGTGCCAAACTCGGTCCGTTAGCAATTGCTAATATACGATGCTTTTTGACGCTAAAAATCTATCTTTGTCGGGAGAGTCACCAATACTTTAACGTTTGCTCAATTAGTTATCTAAAGTTGTACTATTATTATCTGCTAATCAGGAAATCTTTTGAATGGATTCAATGAACAACAATCTGTTGTTCTTAATGTTTCAAATTCATTCGGGAGATGATAATGCTCAATATAAAACGATTTACACGAGGTTTTATAATTGCCCTCTTCGTGATGTCCACTCCTACAATCGCTGCAGATAAACCTAATATTCTAGTAATTTGGGGTGATGATGTTGGTATGTGGAACATCAGCGCCTACCACCGAGGCATGATGGGAGGCAGTACTCCCAATATTGATAAGATTGCCAATCAAGGCATGATCTTTATGGATCATTATGCTCAGGCATCCTGCACCGCCGGTCGTGCGGCGTTTATCACTGGCCAGTATCCAATCCGTATTGGCCTGAGTACGGTCGGTTTACCCGGCGCTGAACAAGGCCTACAAGAGAGTGTCCCGACCCTGGCCGAGATGTTAAAAGACCAGGGCTATATCACCGGTCAGTTTGGTAAAAATCACCTTGGCGATCGGGATGAACACTTGCCCACCAACCATGGCTTCGATGAGTTCTATGGCATCCTCTATCACTTGAACGCTGGCGAATACTCGGAACAATATGACTACCCGAAAGACGATAAAACTCAGGAACGCTTTCACCTCAAGATGCGCGGCATTATTCATTCCAAGGCGCGATCCGATGGTGGCCAGGATATAAAAGATCTCGGCCCGTGGGGCCGCGAAGTGCAGCGCAACATAGATCAGGATGTACTAGAGCAGGCAAAACGCTTTATTAGCGATGCGGTAAAAGCCGAAAAGCCGTTTTTTGTCTGGCATAACACGACCAGAATGCACTATCGTACTAATTTAACCGAGGAATACGAAGGTAAAAGTGGTTATGGCATTTACGCCGATGGCATGATGGAGTTGGATGATGATGTTGGCGAACTGCTAGATTTGCTTGAAGAGCTCGACGTAACCGACAATACCCTGGTGATGTTCTCCACCGACAATGGCGCAGCTTCTAACTCCTGGCCCGATGGTGGGAACCAGCCGTTTCACGGTGAAAAAGGCGTCGGCGGCTGGGAAGGCGGATTTCGCGTTCCAATGTTGGTCAAGTGGCCGGGTAAGATTCCCGCTGGTACATCCACCGGTGAGTTCATGACGATGGAAGACTGGATGCCGACTATCATGTCAATTGTCGGTGAGAAGGATATCAAGGAGGAATTGGTCGACGGCGTGAAAATCGCCGGTAAAAAGCAAAAATCTCATCTCGACGGATACGATCAAACCGACATTCTGTTCAACAAAGGGCCATCGAAACGCAAAGAGTTTTATTACTTCACCGAAACCACGTTCCATGGTATGCGTTACGGTGACTGGAAATTCCTGTTCATTGACCAACACGAATGGTTCCGAGCCACTCAACAGGCAATGACAACCCCATACATCATCAATTTAAAACTGGATCCGTTTGAGCGTTTTATCGAAGCGCGTGGCTATGACGAATGGGCAGAAAATCGTTCCTGGACGCTCGGTCCTGCAGGCGCACAGATTATACAGTTCGTAAAAAGTTTCGAAGAATTCCCTCCCACTCAGGCGAGTTTCTCGGCACAGGTTTCCGAAGTCAGCAAATATATTAATTCTCAGGCAGTAAATCGGTAAAGCGAATGATAAGAGCGGCTACACTGAGACTTTAAAGATACATATCTCTGAATGTCTGTAGTTCGCTCTAACCAGCCTATGGTTCACCTATCTTCCTTGCCAATTTTTTACGTTCATAAAACGTAAGAGCGCAAGCCATAATACAAGCGTAAATTATTTGTGTGGAGAATCCTCCTAGGGGTACTCCTAAATTTAATACTTGTTTATTTAACTCTGCCGACACGTAAATGATCCCCATGAAGACGAAAAAAGATTCAATCAAGTGGAATGGAATTGTTTTAGACAGCTTACTCACTTTTACGTCGTCTTTGTAATTTAACCTGCTGTTAATCCAACCGTTGTCTGCAGACAAATTCGGTACGACTTTCTCGGCAATTAACTTTAATTATCTTTAATTAACCCTAATCCAAATAGGGCTTTGAATGACTCTAGCTCATTGCAGTCTGTCAGATCACATCGAACCCTGTTAATTACAAGTGCCAGGTCAGATACAAGCTACTACAGTTTAAACACCAGTGAAGTTTTAATTGGGATCATTCTTTTCCAGGCTTTTCAGCTCACTGGTATCGACGTTTTCCAGCCCTTTTAGAGCTTCATGTTCAATATTGTCTTTGTGGCTGTCTTCCATATTTTGCCATTCAATCGCCATCCGTTGTTGACGCAATTCAGCTTCTTCTTTTAATTCACATTGGCGAAACGCGTCAGACCAACCTTGCGCATATTCCTGCTCCGCATTGAATCGATTGTTGTCTTTTTGAAATTCATCGAAGTAGCTGCCACCTGCTTGCTTGCCGCTTTCACAACCGTCGGCAAATCCATCGGCGTAGCTATTACTGTAGCCCTTCGAACGCATTTCTTCACGAGTCTGATCAGCGGTTGACTGACAACCGGCACTGAGCAGTAACACACTCAAAGCAAAGATAAGTTTTTTCATGTCTGAACCTGATTAATGTTATTAGGTCTTTTTAGTATAGAAGAGCGATTTGTGTATGCCTGACTTAAGCAAAAACTGTATTGATGGCGACAAATATCGGCTGATGTGCTCTGCATGGCAAAGGGAGCTGATTGGTATTATTGATGGGGGTGTTAATATTAGCGCCAATATCGGGCCTAATGTCTCAATAAAGGCCTTGAAAATAGCAAGGCCTTGGTGCCGGTTATATCCTTACTTATTGCCTTTATCGGTTAGGCGAAATCCTTGTTCTAGTAACTCTACTTTTTTATGTTTGAGTAAGTTTCCTAAGGTCGATTTAAACGTTTTTTTACTGACACCAAATGCCCGTTTAATCTCTTCAGGACTGCTTTTGTCATGAAGGTTGCAGTAGCCTTTGTGTGCTTTTAAATACGCAATGAGTGCCGGGGCGAAATCATTGACTTTGGCGATGCCACCGCGGGTTAATATCAAATCAATACCGCCGTCACTTCGCACGTTTTTAATGTACCCTTTAATGCTTTGACCGGTACGCAAATGCTGAAAAACTTCATTGTCGTACAACAGACCCCAATGCCGGTTGTTGACGATCGCTTTAAAACCGAGATCGGTTTTGGTGGCAATGATCAAATCAACTTGTTCACCGATTTCATATTGTGCGGGCCAGATATCGAGAAATTTATCGAGCTTACTGGAAGCGGCGATTCTATCGCTGTAATGATCCCGATAAACCTTTACCAGATACGACTTGCCAACCACCATGCGGGTTTTTTGCTGATTATATGGGACCAATAAATCTTTGGGTAATCCCCAATCTAAAAAGGCTCCCATTTTATTGACCTGCACTACGTTCAAATAGGCAAACGCTTCTAATTGTGCTTTGGGTTTTTCAGTGGTGGCAACGAGCCGGTCTTTGGAATCAAAGTATATAAAGACATCAAGGGCACTGCCTTCGTCGCAGTCTTCAGGGACGTAGCGGGTTGGTAATAATATCTCGCCCAGATCACCGCCGTCGAGATACGCACCGATGTCTGTCATCTTAATGATATTCAGGGTATTGATTTTGCCAACGTCAGCCATTAGAAGTACTCAGAAAAGGAATGTTACAAAGGCGCGCATTCTAACAGGCTCGTAGCCTAATGCCTATGAAAAAGGGTGTCAGGAAGCGCATTGTCCAACCTAACCGGCATTTTGCACGGCGAGTTTGGTTTGAATATATTCCTGGTGGTTCAAGTGCAGCAAATCGGCGATTTTACGTATGGTATGTTCTTCAATCGCATCCAATTTACCGTCACTTAATGCCAGTTGCCACAAGCGTTCGATAATCTCGATACGCTGCCCCAGGGTAAAATGCTTGTTTACCAGACTGGTATAACGATAGTAATCCGTCGCGTGGAATGACTCATCTTCCGCTGCCGCTAGTATGGCGTCGACTTCGTCCCGCTCAAGTGAGAATTGCTCGATCAACATTGTCTGGCAGTAACGTTTTTCCTCATCTGTGTATTTTTCATCAGCGCGAATAACTTCAAAGAGTAATACCGCCGTAGCCACTTCCAATGAAAGTACCTGATTCACCACTGTATCTTGATGCAGGCTTTTTAAAAATACACGTACCCGAGTAAGCATGACCGTCCAGATTTTTGAAATTGAAACGAATACCTTAAATCTAGCATTGTTTATCAGGTTCGGGAAATCAAATTGCTGACCGTTATCCAAATGGCGGAATCTACAAATGTCATGTTATCTTCGCTTAATTGTAAAATTATCACCGATCTCGGTAGGTCAGTCTTTTTCCTTGTTCAAAAAGTTTATTCGGCGCAATTTTATTGCTTAAAACGTGATTTAGATGAAAAATTATTTAGCCTTTAAAATTACATTAATTCAAAGGGTTAGGGGTTTTCCACACAAACTGTAATGACTTGTTACAAGTGTTTACATAATTGTCGGTTACATTTGACTACAAATAGGTAACATATTGCCTAGAAAATTGCCTACATACCGAGGTTTTACCGTGAAAATCAAAAGAATTATGCTTCCAATCGTGATCTTAGTCATGGGGGTGGGATCCTTAATAGCCCTGTCCAGCATGCGTAAGCCACCGGAAGAGAAACCACAGGAAGACGTGGTTCCTATTGTCGCCGTCAAGGATGTCGCACTTGGCTCTCTGTCTTTAGATGTGTCCTCTTATGGGGTGATGCAACCCAAATATGAAACTCAGCTAATTGCTCAGGTGAGTGGTCAGATTGTGAAGCTTTCGGACACCTTTGTTCGCGGTGGCTTCGTCGAAAAAGGCCAGCTTTTGGCACAAATTGACCCGAGTGATTATGAAGCAGCCCTTGTCGATGCTGAAGCAAACCTTGCGTCTGCAACTGCAGCTTTGGAGCTGGAAAAGGCACAAGGCAAAGTTGCCGAGCGTGAATGGCAACGAATAAAAGATACTTCACCAACCGAGTTAAGTTTGCGTAAGCCACAACTGGCCCAGGAGATGGCTCGAGTCAAAGCGGCGGAAGCTGCGGTGAAACGCGCTCGTCGTAACCTTGACCGTACAAAGATTATTGCCCCTTATCATGCCCTGATTTCTGATCGTACGGTTGGCCTTGGCGCCGTTGTCGGGATGGGAAATCCAATGGGTACCATCATGTCGGTGGATACCGGTGAAATTCGCCTACCGGTCGCAAATAACCAATTACGTTTCCTCAATGAACAGGGAGTTGGCAGTTCGGTAAACCTAACTTCAGACCAGGTTGGTAAAGATTTTAGCTGGCAAGGCAAGATTGTTCGCTCAGAAGGCGTTATCGACAATCAGTCTCGTATGTCATATTTGGTTGTTGAGGTGAATGACCCCTATGGCTTAACGGAACAAAAGACGCCGCTCAAATTTGGTACATATCTGAATGCCACCATCGATGGCATTAAAATTACTGATGCGGCAATCGTACCGCGCCATCTGGTCCAGGATAAAAAAATTGCGATCATGAACAAAAATGATGAGCTCGAATATCGTGCTATCAATATTCTGCGTCAGCAAGGAAAATCGGTGGTTGTCAATCAGGGCTTACGTGACGGTGACCGCATAATCACCTCAGCGATGGATTATCCGCTGCCTGGCATGAAGTTAGCGTTATTATCGGACGAGTCTGCCGAACCTCTGGATAGCGAAACGGATGAGAGTGAAACTCAGGTCGCTTTGGGAGATAACTAATGGATGATACCAATAAAGGTTTGATTGCCTGGTTTGCCCGTAACCCGGTTGCGGCGAATCTATTAATGGCGGTGATCATCATTGGTGGTCTGCTTACCATGGGCACCATTCGTAAACAAATATTCCCGCAAATTGAAATCAACTGGTTACGTTATCAAGCTGCGTATCCGGGCGCGGCGCCACAGGAAGTGGAAGAAGGTATCACGATTAAAGTCGAAGAAGCGCTTGAATCCGTACCTGGGCTGGAAAGAACGATCACTTATTCGGGTCGTAACTTATCTAACGGTTGGTTCCGTGTCGACGACAACTACGATGCGCAAGTCGTACTCGAAGAAGTTAAGTCGCAAATAGACTCTATTTCCACCTTTCCTGCAGGCATGGAACGGCCAACGGTTGAACGGGTCAAAATGGAACAGGAAGTTCTGAATATTAGCTTATATGGCGATTTAACTCAGATTCAATTGAAGGAGCTAGGTCGTAAAATCCATGATGAAATTCGGCAGTTACCTTTGGTCAATATTACCGAATTCAATAGTGGCTTAAATTATGAAATCGCCATTGAAGTTTCCAAAGACAAGCTGCGTGCCTACAACTTAAGCTTCACCGATGTTGCTAACGCGGTGCGCAACTGGTCGCGAAATATGTCAGCAGGGCAAATTCGTGCTGAAAACGGCTATATCAATCTGCGCGTCGAAAATCAGGCTTATGTAGGGCAGGAATTTGAAAGCTTACCGCTGATCACGCGTGAAGATGGCTCAAAAATCTTATTAGGCGATATTGCTACTGTCACCGATGGTTTTGAACAAGGTATCCAATACTCAAGGTTTAACGGGAAAAACGCGGTGTCGTTTGAAGTGAAAGCCGCGCATGACCAGTCAATTACCGATATCGCTGATGTCGTTAATAATTACATTGCCGCGAAGCAAAATACCTTGCCCGCAGGCGTTAATCTGGAAAGTTGGGTGGATCTAACGGAATATCTGGAAGAGCGTCTGGATATGATGATCTCCAACCTGGCCAGTGGTGCGATATTAGTCTTTTTAATGCTGGCGTTGTTTTTACGTATCCGTTTGGCATTTTGGGTGATGATGGGCTTACCGGTTTGCTTTTTGGGCACGCTGTTGTTTATGCCAATGTCATTTATTAATGTCACCATCAGTTTAACCAGCTTATTTGCTTTTATTATGGTGTTGGGGATTGTCGTCGATGACGCCATTGTGATGGGTGAAAGTGCTCACAGTGAAGTTGAAAAAAGTGGCAACAGCATTGACAGCGTGATTCGTGGCGTTAAACGGGTGGCGATACCGGCAACCTTTGGTGTTTTAACCACGATTGCCGCCTTTATGCCTTTTGTTATTGCCGATGGCCCACAAGCCGCCTGGGGGCAAGCCATTGGTATGGTCGTGGTGCTGTGTTTAATCTTCTCATTAATCGAATCGAAACTGATTTTACCGTCGCATTTAGCGTCGATGAAAACCAAGGTCCATAATCCACGCAATCCGTTTGATGTATTACGATTGAAAATTGATACGGGATTGAAAAACTTTATTGCCAATGTTTACCGACCTATGTTGGTGAAAACCGTGGAATACCGATATGCCTTAGTATGTTTATTTATCGCCTTAATTATGGTTTGTGTCGGGTTATTTAGTGGTGGCCTGGTTCGCTCGACGGGGATGCCGAAAGTTCCTCATGATTTTCCGAGAGTGAATCTTGAGATGAATCTGGATGCATCAGAGCAAGCGACATTGGATGCCGCACGGGCAATTGAACAGTCGCTAATCGAGGTAGATCGTCAGTTAGAGTTGGAATATGGCTCTAAAATGATTGATGTGATGCTGGTTTATTTAAGAGACAGAACTCGGGCGGGGATCACGGTAAAATTAGTCAGACCTGAAGATCGACCGTTGACGACGTTTGAAGTTGCCGAACGCTGGCGCGCTAATTTGCCGGTGATCCCTGGGGTGAAAGAGCTGGATATTCAGGACACCCTGTTTGGCTCGGATATGGATGACGGTGATATTAGCTTTAGACTTGAATCTCAGGATGACCAGCAATTACTGGGAGCCTCAAAAGCGCTCAAGGATAAGTTAAACACCCTAGTAGGGGTCAGTGATGTCAATGATTCTCGCATGGACAGCGCGAAAGAAGTGCAGTTTGACTTAAAGCCATTAGCCTATTCTTTAGGGTTGACGCTGGCCGATGTGGCGCAGCAGGTGGGCTACAGTTTCTATGGCCTGGAAGCGCAACGCATTTTACGCAATGGTGAAGAAATTAAAGTCATGGTGCGTTACCCGTTAGAGCAGCGTAGCTCGATTGGTCATGTCGATGATGTAATGGTTAAAGCACCAAATGGGGCGGAGGTGCCATTGTCGGAAATCGCCGATATTCGCATCGTTGATGGGGTCAACCAAATTCGTCGCGAAAATGGTAACCGAACCATTAATGTTTGGGCGAAAGTCGATTCATTTCAGGCCGAGCCATTTCAAATCGCCAAGGATATACGTGAAAACTTTATTCCTGAATTACGTAAAAGATACCCAGGTTTAAAAAGCGAACTTGGTGGTCAAATTCAAGAGGAAATTGACAGTCAAAGATCGTTAATGCGAGATGCCGGCATTACCCTGCTAATTATCTTTAGTTTGCTGGCCATTCCTCTGCGTTCATACAGCCAACCTATTATCATCATGTCGGTCATTCCGTTTGGCTTTATTGGTGCTGTGATTGGCCATATGGTCCATGGTTTGGATTTGAGTACCTTTTCTTTCTTTGGCCTGATTGCCGCCGCTGGGGTTGTTGTCAACGATTCCTTGGTAATGATTGATTATGTGAATAAAGCACGACTTGCGGGGCTTAGCGCCGCCAAAGCGGTGGTTGAAGCCGGTTGTAAACGCTTTAGAGCCATTTTGTTAACGTCATTAACGACGTTTATTGGTTTGGTGCCGATTATGCTGGAAACCAGTATGCAGGCGAAAATGGTTGTGCCGATGGCAATTTCCCTTGCCTATGGTGTACTGTTTGCCACCGTGGTGACACTAATCTTAATCCCATGTCTGTATATTGTTTTTGAAGATGTCGGCCGTGCGTTTAAGCGCATGATGGCTTGGTTCAGAGGTGATGACGAACTGGAGTCCTCGGATAGCAAGGACGCGTCAGTGTCGGAATTACCTAGCTAAATTTAGACGAGTATTAAAAAGGGCTGATTAAAAATCAGCCCTTTTTTTATCGCTAGATTACGGGATTATACCAACCCCATTAAATTATTGCTCACTCAGTGAGAATTTAAAGGCTTTTAGACAAGGCTTTGATTGCAGAGAATGGTTATACCATTGTCAAAATCAGTAACGCAGGATAAATGCCTTTAAAACTCACCCGTAGAGAGTTAGTGAGAGGCCCATTTACTGCCCTATATTTCATTAATATAGAATGACTATATCAACGAAATCTATGTTGTAACTGAACCTCTGCCCTAACTCTGAGTTGTGCACAAACTTAATGGGATTGGTATTAGTCTTTAACGCCGAGCTCGCGTAGGCGTTCTAGCAGGTAGCTGGCCTGTGTATGGCGCTCGGATAACACCACTTCCGATCTTGGGTGTAAAAACAATGGCAACGAAATTCGTGATTTCTGCATATCGGCCCCTTCAGGATTAATTACCCGATGGCTGGTTGACGGGAAATAGCCACCGCTGGCTTCCTGCAGCATATCACCGATATTAATAATCAAATTTCCAAAATCAGATGGCACATCCATCCATTCACCGTTTTGTAATTGTACTTGTAAGCCTGGCTCATTAGCCGCCGGTAAAATGGTTAACAGATTGATATCTTCATGGGCCGCAGCGCGGATAGCGCCAGGTTGTTCATCACCGTGCAATGGCGGGTAGTGCAATACTCGCAACAAGGTATTTGGGGTGTCCTTGATCATATTGGATAAGGGTTCATGATAAAGCGCCGATACCTCGTCCGGGCTGTATTTTTCAACCCAGTCGAGAAGCTCTTCGGCAAGGGAAGACGCTTTTTGATAGTAATCAAGAATATCGGTTTTTAATTGCGCGGGGATCCTGCCCCAGGGATAGACGTGATAATACTCTTTAATGTCTTTTTGCTTATGGCCTTTGGCGGTTTCGGATATTTGCGGGCTGAAATAACCATCTTGTTTCTTCGGGTCAAAGGCAAAACTATGCTTTTCTTCAGAGTCGAAAAATTCCTGCCAGTTTTGATAAATAGATTCGACTAACTGTTGTTGGATTGGGTGATTTTTTAAAACCCCAAATCCTGTTTCTCTTAACGAGGCAACAAATTGTTGTGCAGCCTCAGGGTGTTGATAATCAACGACCTGCATCATAACTCCTCCTGTTTTGCTGTATATTTTAGCTGAACATTAGGCGGATGAATATTGCCTGCACGAAAGCTTACTGCTATGTTGGTTATATTCATACCGCCCAGTTGAGAGTTTTTTGTTCGAGTGCCTTGCATAAGCCAGTAGATTTTCGATGTGTGACAGCTTATATGGAGGTGTTGATCTAAAGCGCTTTGCGTGTCGGAAAATACCTATAATAAAGGGGAACTTCATGAAGCAATTCCTGTTATCCATCTCTTTAACGTTGTTTTTGGTCGCGTGTTCTTCATCCGAGAGTGAAAATTGTGATGATATTCGCATCAGCGCCGAACAACAAAATGAGTGCCTCAGCCTTAAAAAGCAGATAGATAATGCCCGAGGACAACCAATTCTTCGTACCGAACTAGAGCGTCGCTATGAACAGGATTGTTTGAATCTTCGCTACTATCGTGACGACCAGGTTGTCGAACGTTGTCAGAACCAACAGGAAGTGGACGAAGTGCGCAAAGAAGCGGAGCAGGATGCGGTTGAGCAGCAAAAACAACTATCTTCATGGTAGTCTGGGTTAAGTATTAAATGAGTGAGTTTTAACCTGTATGTCTAAGACAATTTATATGATGCTGCTAACGGCCGTGCTCATTGGCGGCATAGGGCTGTACAGTATTCTTGGGCAAGCCCAGGATGATCCAGCGGAACCAACCAACCTTGCCCAACAACAATTGGATCAGATGTTAGAGAAATATAAAGGCAAGGTGATATATCTCGATTTTTGGGCATCCTGGTGTGTGCCGTGCCGAAATTCTTTTCCATGGATGACCACCATGCAGGAAAAATATCAAGATCGAGGCTTTCAGGTGATCACTATCAACCTTGACGTAGATAAAACCTTTGCAGAAGATTTTCTTAAAGACTACCCGGCGAAGTTCCCGATTATTTACGACCCTAGCGGTAAAGTTGGCGAACACTATCAACTCAAAGGAATGCCCAGCAGCTTTGTTATTGGCCGAGATGGTTCGGTGGTTGCGAATCAGGTTGGATTTTTTGAAGATAAAGTTGATGAATATGAAGCTAAAATCGTTGAAATTCTCTCGCTGGAAACCGTAGAGCCGTAAGTTTGAGACAAACTAACAGATAGTTTGTCATCAAATCTTCTTTAAATTGTCAAATTTGTAAATTGGCAAACTATTCGTATTAAATTCAGCATGTAATCATCAAGCGTTTTCACTTTAATACCAATCACATTAAGTTTGTGCACAACTCAGAGTTAGGGCAGAGGTTCAGTTACAACATAGATTTTATTGA
>NZ_JBHZSG010000047.1:0-25179 GCF_043642205.1 Thalassotalea litorea
CCTTGCCCGAAGCAGGATGCGCATTCTACGTCATCCAGTTTTGATGTCAACCGCTTTTTGATAATTATTTCGAAAAAGTTGTTTTCGAACATTTACCAGTTTCGGTTGTGATAACCGGGTTAAACCCTGGTGGTTATCGTATCAAAACACTTCGTTGGTTTTGTAAACGACTTAAGTTGTCGCTTAACCCCGTGGAAGTGGATGCGCATTTTAGGGATTTTCCCGACCACGTCAACACCCAAATCAATAAAAATCACAAAAAAACGATCGTTTGCTTAAAAATCCTACGGCACTAACATTTGGTTTACCAAATATTGATTAATCGATTAAAAACTTCGACACGTCTGCCAAAGAATCGATGCGATGCGCATCTACAGAACCATCATCCGGGTAATGTCCCGACAAAAATAAGCGTGTAGGAACATTTCCAGCTATCGCCGCTTCCATATCGGACGGCTTATCACCCAGAAAAATACTTTGAGAAAGGTTAATATCATAACGACTGGCTGCATCGAGGATCATGCCAGGTCCCGGTTTACGACATTGACAGTCTTTTAAATAGGGAGGATTGGCGCTGGTAGGATGATGCGGGCAATACATAACATCATCGATTGTTATGTCATGTTCCGCAAAGCGAGCTTTCATCCAATCAGTCAGGTGATGAAAATCCTCCTGTGTATATTTGCCACGACCGATGCCAGATTGATTGGTTACCACAATTAACAGGTAACCTTTTTGTTGCGCGGTATAGCACATTTCAAAAATACCCGGCATAAAATCGAATAATTCGATTTTAGATACATAGCCATGATCAATATTGATAATACCGTCACGATCCAAGAATAAGGCTTTGGTCATTATTTCAGTTCTGCAAGTTATATAAAGAGGGAGTAAACCCGTAAAAGGGGATTGTACCATAAAGAGCAACCCTAAGAGCGGCTACTAAGAGCCGCCATTACATGCGGCTATAGACTGCAATATAGGTATCAAATTTACGGGCGCACGCAATGCTTCTGCCTTGTTGCTTACATGGCAAGGCCGCCATCAATCTCGACAACACGACCTGTGAAAAAGTCATTTTCGAAAATATAACGGGCAGTGTGGGCGATTTCTTCTGCTTGACCCAATCGGCCTACTGGCTTCATTTTCTCTAAGCGCTCACGCATTTCAGGTTTCATCGCATCGGTCATCGCGGTTTTAATAACACCTGGGGCAATAGCACCCACGCGAATACCGTGACGCCCAAGTTCACGGGCCCAGGTAACTGTCATCGCAACAACACCTGCTTTTGATGCCGCGTAATTGGTCTGGCCCATATTACCCTGGCGTGCAATCGAAGACATATTAATGATCACCCCCTTGCGATTGTGCTTGATCATTTGCACAGAGGCTTCTCGACCACACAAAAATACGCCTGTCAGGTTTACATCAATGACTGACTGAAACTGCTGTAATGACATTTTCGCGGTAACTTCGCCATTTTTTGCTTTAACAAACATACCATCACGAAGAATACCTGCGTTATTTACCAGGCCATCGATGCCACCAAAGTCACTGGCGATTTTCTCAAAGGTGCGCTCAACATCAGCTTCATCGGTAACATTAGCTCCGTAAGCTTTAACATCAGCGCCACGTTGTTTAAGTTCAGCAACGATATCCTGTAATGCGTCTTCGGTCATATCGATTAACGCCAGGCGAGCACCATGACTGGCAAAATCTTTTGCCATTTCGCTGCCCAAGCCACCGGCGGCGCCGGTGATAACAATTACTTTAGCGGATAAATTCATTAATCTTCCTTTGCGTACATCTTAAAAATACTGGAAAAATCCAGTTTGCCGTTACCCTGGCCAGCATGAAGAGAAAACAGGTTTCTCGATAGTGCGCCCATTGGCGTCGTTGACTGACTCTGCACTGCACAATCCATGGCAAGCCCTAAATCTTTTGCCATCAAATCGACCATAAAGCCGCCTTGATATTCATTACTGGACGGTACATTTTCCATCACATCCGGACATGGGTTGTATAGCTCTAGCGTCCAGTTGCGACCTGAGCTTTTTAACATAATTTCCGATAAAATTTTCGGGTCAAGATCGTTATTGATACCAAGCTGTAAAGCTTCTGCGGTACCCGCCATCAGGATTGATAGCAACATGTTGTTGCATACCTTGGCGACCTGACCGGCGCCGTGGCCACCAGCATGGAATATGTTTTTCCCCATGGCTTCAAGGAACGGCTTAGCGCGATTAAATTCCGCTTCACTGCCGCCCACCATAAAGCTTAAAGTGCCAGCAGCAGCGCCAGCGACACCGCCGGATACCGGAGCATCGACAAATTCCAACCCTTTTGCCTGCAGGGCTCCAGCAACCTTTAACGCAGTCGCTTTGTCGATTGTTGAAGAATCAATGGCTAACGTGCCTGGTTTCATCGAATTGATGATGCCATTTTCTGACAGGTAACACGCTTCAACATGTTTGCCCGCCGGTAACATGGTTATGACAATATCTGCATTAGCCGCACATTCCGCGCTGCTTTTACAAGGTTTCGCTCCCTGCTCGGCTAATGCCGCCAACGCGTTGGCATTTAAATCAAATACATAGACCTGATGACCAGCCTTGACTAAATTGGTGGCCATTGGGCCCCCCATGTTACCTAATCCGATAAAAGCAATCGCCGTCATATGTGTTTCCTCTTGTTGTCATTTTTAACCGTCAACGTTGTTATTGTTGTTATGCTGATGTTCGTCACAGTTATATTTCGTTGTTTAGCCGTTCACCTAATTGATGCTTTTCTATTGAGTAAGAGTAAGACTACCCTACCGCCATTGGCCGAACCCCAAGATCCGCTAATGGATGTTCCGTATCTGACCATTTAGGCGCAAAAAACCAATCCAGCACATCCGCATCAACACTTTCGATGCTTGGGTATGTCCACTTCGGCTGGTTATCCTTTTCAATTAACAACGCTCGGACGCCTTCCTGAAATTCACCAAACTCCGCACATTTAGTCGCTAGACTAAGTTCGAAGCGAAAACAATCTGACAAGGAAAACGCTTTGCTGGTGGTTAACTGTCTAAAAATAAGTTGTGCGCTTAACGGACTGCCATTTCGTAACGTCTTTTGCGCTCGCTGCAACCATGTATCTTCGCTATCTAAGGCCAGGATTGCCTGAGCAACGTCAGTCAGCGTACTATGACGAGTAGTGTCTGCAATAATCGCCTGATGTTTCAGGATATTAGAGCGTGGCATGGATGATTTTACTGCACTACCCAGCGCTGAAAGTACCTGGGTTAGTTTCTCGTGATTCAGAGAAATCGTATTTCCCCAATGTACATCAATCAGCCTTTCGATAAGCAATTGGTGTTGTTCATTGGTCAGGAAATGATCGGCTAATCGTACATGCATTGCATCGGCGGCATTAACGCTGGCACCGGTCAACCCAAGAAACAAGCCGCAGCCTTTTGGCATTCGATTTAAAAAGTAGCTGCCGCCAACATCCGGAAACAAGCCTATAGTAATTTCTGGCATGGCGATGCGAGAAGTTTGAGTCACCACTCGATGACTCGCGCCAGCCATCAGACCCAAACCGCCTCCCATTACAATCCCGGATCCCCAAACCAAAATGGGCTTGCTATAGGCATGGATCAGATAATCAAGTTGATATTCATCGGTAAAATACTGGCTAGCGGAATTATTACTGTCGGCGCTTTGTTGCATGCCTTTATATAGGTGGACGATATCACCACCGGCACAGAAGGCTTTTTCGCCACTGCCTTGTATCATGACCATGGCAATATCCGGGTTTTCCTGCCACTGCAATAATTTAGGTAATAACTTAAGCACCATTTCATGACTCAGAGCGTTTAAAGACTTTGCTGAGTTGAGTGTGGCTACAGCAATCTTTTTCCCATGTACGGCTGAAATTTCTTCAAATAAAACAACATCGCTCATAGAATTTCTCCCGCCCCTTCAGACAAAATACGACGAGACACGATCAACCGCATAATTTCGTTAGTTCCTTCAAGAATTTGATGGACACGTACATCCCTAAAATGACGCTCTAACGGATATTCTTTAATATAACCGTAGCCACCATGAATTTGTAATGCGGCATCACACACCGCAAAACCTACGTCGGTTGCAAACTGTTTAGCCATCGCGCAATAGGCGGTTTTTTCCGGGTCGTTATTATCCAGCTTAAATGCCGCTAAGCGCACCATTTGTCTGGCAGCAACCAGTTGTGTGGCCATATCTGCCAACTTAAATTGTAGTCCCTGAAATGACGCAATCGCTTTACCAAATTGCTTGCGTTCTTGCATATATTCGGTTGCGGTATTTAAGGCTTGTTGGGCAGTCCCAATCGAGCAAGTCGCAATATTGATTCGACCGCCATCGAGGCCTTTCATCGCAATAGCAAAGCCTTCGCCTTCCGTACCAAGCAGATTGGCGACAGGAATACGGACATCTTCGAACGTAATGAGGCGCGTAGGTTGCGCATTCCAACCAAGTTTCTCTTCCGCTTTACCATAAATGACACCTTGACAATCGGCGGGGATCACCACCGCAGAAATGCCTTTAGCACCCTCGCCGCCGGTTCTTACCATGGCGACCAAAACATCGGTTTCTCCGGCTCCAGAGATAAACATCTTGGAACCGTTAATAACGTATTCATCGCCATCTCGCTTCGCGCTGGTGGCTAGCGATGCAGCATCAGAACCCGCCCCGGGTTCGGTTAAGCAATATGATGCAAGTAACTGCCCACTGATTAACCCTTCACACCAACGTTGGCAGACACTTTCACTCCCCCAACTGGCGATCATCCAAGTTGCCATATTATGTATGGTCATCATCGCTGTTGTTGCCGTACACCCCATGGAAAGCTGTTCGAAAATGATGGCAGAATCGAGCCGGCTTAACCCCATACCACCTTTATCTTCGGGTGTATAAAGGCCACAAAACCCCAGTTCACCGGCTTTTTGGATCACGTCTTTTGGAAAAATATGTTCGGCATCCCACTTGGCAGCATGTGGTGCCAGTTCCGCCATGGCAAATTGCTTTGCCATATCGGCAAACATTTGCTGTTCTTCAGATAAATTGAAATTCATTGGTCTTTGTCTTCCCCAACTGTCTTTTTCGACATTGTTTAGATACTTATTGTTTTTCGCGTCGAAAAAAAAGCCGCAAACAATGCGGCGAAATTAACGTTGTGATTATAGCATTTCGATCGCAACGGCCGTTGCTTCGCCACCGCCGATACACAAACTTGCCAGGCCTTTTTTCAAGCCTTTATTTTTCAGGGCATGGATCAGTGTCACTAAAATTCGAGCACCGCTTGCGCCAATCGGATGACCCAAAGCACAGGCACCACCATGAATGTTCACCTTTGCGTGATCGAGCTGTAATTCGTCGATGGCCAACATTGTAACCATGGCAAAGGCTTCATTGATTTCGAATAAATCCACATCGGCAACCGACCAATTAATCGATTCCAATAATTTGTTTATAGCACCGACAGGCGCAGCCGTGAATGTTTCTGGCGTTTGCGCATGAGAGCTATGGCCTAACACTTTACACAAGGGAGTTAAACCTCGTGCCCGGGCTTCGCTTTCGGTCATCATAACCAGCGCTGCAGCGCCATCAGAAATGGAACTGGAATTAGCCGCGGTCACGGTACCGTCTTTTTTAAATGCCGGGCGTAATGAAGGAATTTTCTCCGGACGGGCATTGCCAGGTTGTTCGTCAATATCAACCGTCACCTCTTTGCGTCGTTCGCTGAACGTAACCGGTGTAACTTCAGCACTGAATGCGCCTGAGGCGATTGCTTGATTGGCACGCTGCAACGATTCAAGGGCAAACGCGTCCATCTGTTCGCGACTGAACCCTTTTTGATCAGCGGTATCCTGAGCAAAGCAACCCATGGCCAAGCCATCGTAGGCATTTTCAAGACCATCAAACATCATGTGATCTAAAGTTTGAGCATGCCCCATCCGCATACCCTGACGCGCTTTAGGTAGCAGGTAAGGTGCGTTAGACATGCTTTCCATACCACCAGCAACAACCACCTTGTTATAACCCAGACGCAAAGAATCAACGCCCTGCATGACGGCTTTCATGCCAGAACCACAAACTTTTGACACGGTAGTACATGGTGTCGACATATCGACATCGGCATAAAGTGCGGCCTGACGAGCCGGTGCTTGTTTCATACCGGCAGTTAATACGCAGCCCATTAAAACTTCATCGACCTGGTCATTCGCCACGTCGGCTTTGGCGAGTGCTGCACGGATAGCGGCGGCGCCAAGTTTTACAGCCGGCACTGAACTCAGGCTTCCCATAAAGCCTCCCATTGGCGTACGGGCAGCGGCGACAATTACAATAGATTCGTTGCTAGGCATAGTGGTTCCATTTCCATTTATGTTTCTGATTTCAAGGTTAACGCAATTTAAAAGTTTACGCCAAGGTAAACTTTTCAAGTCAGTTTACTCAAGCGTAACTAATTATTGCCATCATAGAGAATACGCCCATTTAATCTGAGATATCTATAGTGCTATAGGTCGATATGAGCAACAAAAACTGGCTATGTGCGATTTTGTTTACGAGATAATCTTGGTTAAAATTCGAATAACAACCAAAACAACTTTACCTTTACGTAAACTTCACCTAAGTTAGAAAAAAAGGTTTTTCGAATATTCAATATGAGTGAAAGCAATAACAAACAGGCGACCTTCTCTATTAGTGATCTTGCCAGGGAATTTGATGTTACGACCCGTAGCATTCGATTTTACGAAGATCAGGGATTGCTCTGCCCCCAGCGCCGAGGACAAACTCGCATTTATAATCGTCGCGATAGGGTTCGGTTAAAGCTGATCTTGCGCGGTAAACGCCTTGGCTTTTCGCTGGCTGAAACCGGGCGTTTGTTTAATCTATACGATGCAGATAAAACCAGTACCAATCAACTTGACACCATTATGCAATTGATTGCTGACAAAAAGTCAGCATTACATCAACAACTTGACGATATAAAAGTTGTATTAATGGAATTGTCGACCTTAGAACAACGCTGTAAGCAGGCGCGCCAGGAGCTCACCGAGCAAGTTACTGCGCCTGCAACGACAAATATCAACAAATAAGGAAGCATTATGATCTCCCGTTTCTCTTCACTGAATTTTAACCTAGGCGAAACCGTGGACATGATCCGCGACCAGGTAATTGCTTTTGCCCGTGATGAAATTGCCCCACGCGCTGAGCAAATTGATATTGATAATGAATTTCCCAATGACTTGTGGCGCAAATTTGGCGATATGGGTCTGTTGGGCATGACCGTTGCTGAACAATATGGCGGCAGCGAACTTGGCTATATTGAACATGTAGTGGCGATGGAAGAGATCAGTCGCGCTTCGGCATCGGTCGGGTTGAGCTATGGTGCCCATTCAAATCTGTGCGTAAATCAGATTAATCGAAATGGTAACCACGAACAAAAGATGAAGTATCTGCCAAAGCTATGCTCCGGCGAGCAAATTGGTGCATTGGCCATGAGCGAACCCAATGCCGGTTCTGACGTAGTCAGCATGAAAATTCGCGCTGAGAAAAAAGGCGATAAATATGTCCTAAATGGCAACAAGATGTGGATCACCAACGGACCGGATGCGCATACTTTCATCATTTATGCCAAGACCGATATCCATGCGGGTTCACGGGGTATTACGGCGTTTATCGTTGAACGCGATTACCCGGGTTTTAGCCGTCACCAAAAGCTCGATAAATTAGGCATGCGCGGTTCCAATACTTGTGAGCTGGTCTTTGAAGATTGCGAAGTGCCTGAAGAGAATATTCTCGGTGAATTGAATCAAGGTGTAGCGGTATTAATGAGTGGTCTTGATTACGAACGTGTTGTTTTGTCAGCCGGTCCGTTAGGCATCATGTCTGCCTGCATGGATAACGTTGTGCCATATATCCATGATCGTAAGCAATTTGGTCAGTCAATTGGCGAATTTCAGTTGATCCAAGGCAAAGTTGCCGATATGTACACGCAAATGAATGCTGCCCGAGCCTATGTATACATGGTTGCACAGGCGTGCGATCGTGGCGAAACCACCCGCAAAGATGCCGCTGGTGCAATCTTATATGCTGCGGAACTTGCGACAAAAATGTCTCTGGATGCGATTCAAATTCTTGGTGGTAACGGGTACATCAACGAATTCCCTACCGGTCGCCTGTTGCGTGATGCAAAACTTTACGAAATTGGTGCGGGTACCTCAGAGATTCGCCGGATGCTAATTGGTCGTGAATTATTTAACGAGTCAAAGTAAGCAGGCTCTGTCTGATCAGATATAGGCTAAGGAATTATCGTGGCGAAATTGCACAGTAAAATAAATACTCGCAGCGAAGAGTTTGCTGCTAACCGGGCGCATATGCAGGAGCAAGTCGATGACTTGACCCTGACGCTGGCGAAAATCAAACAAGGTGGTGGTGAAAAATACCAGCAACGACATCTCTCTCGCGGCAAGTTATTACCCAGAGATCGGGTATACCAATTACTTGATTCTGGCTCACCTTTTCTGGAGCTTTCGCAATTAGCCGCCTTTGAGGTGTACGATGATTACGTACCGGCGGCAGGGATCATCACCGGCATTGGCCGGGTTAGCGGTCAGGAATGTGTGATTATTGCCAATGATGCCACAGTTAAAGGAGGTACCTACTACCCTTTAACCGTAAAAAAACACCTGCGGGCACAAACCATCGCCCAAGAAAACAATCTCCCCTGTATTTATCTGGTGGACTCCGGTGGCGCTAACTTGCCCAATCAGGATGAGGTTTTCCCAGATAAAGAACATTTTGGCCGTATTTTCTTTAATCAGGCCAATATGTCCGCAAACAACATCCCACAAATTGCTGCGGTAATGGGCTCCTGTACCGCGGGTGGTGCTTATGTGCCAGCGATGGCTGATGAATCCATCATTGTTAAAGAACAAGGCACCATTTTTCTTGCTGGCCCACCGCTGGTAAAGGCGGCAACTGGTGAGGTTGTGTCTGCTGAAGAGCTCGGCGGCGCAGATGTTCATTGCCGAACTTCTGGTGTGGCGGATCATTATGCTCAAAATGACCAACATGCCTTGCAGCTCGTGCGACAATCGGTGCGCAATCTGAATCGCGTCAAGCCCGGTCAGCTTGACATTAAAGAGCCAAGCGAACCTTTATATGACAGTAACGAAATCTATGGCGTGATCCCTAAAGATGCGAGACAGCCTTTTGATGTTCGAGAAGTTATCGCCCGGGTTGTTGATGGCAGTGAATTCGATGAATTTAAAGCCTTATATGGCACCACATTAGTGTGCGGTTTTGCTCATATTCACGGCTATCCAGTAGGTATTGTTGCCAATAACGGTATTTTGTTTGGTGAATCCGCGCAAAAAGGTGCGCATTTTATCGAACTGTGCGCACAACGCAAAATCCCCCTGGTGTTTTTACAAAACATCACCGGCTTTATGGTCGGTAAGCAATATGAATCGGGCGGTATCGCCAAACATGGCGCAAAGATGGTAACTGCTGTGGCCTGTGCAAAAGTACCTAAGTTTACAATACTCATCGGCGGCAGTTTTGGTGCCGGTAATTACGGTATGTGCGGCCGTGCTTATGATCCCCGATTTATGTTTATGTGGCCAAATGCCCGGATATCAGTGATGGGTGGCGAACAGGCGGCCGGAGTCTTAGCGCAGGTAAAACGCGATCAAAAGCAAAAACGCGATGAGCCGTGGAGCGAGCAGGAAGAGCAAGCATTCAAACAACCGATAATCGATGAATATGAAAAGCAAGGTCACCCTTATTACGCATCAGCGCGTTTGTGGGATGACGGCGTTATTGATCCCGCGGATACCCGTCAGGTGCTTGGCCTTGCCTTATCCAGTGCTCTAAATGCAGAGATAAAAGACACTCGCTTCGGCATTTTTAGGATGTAATATGATTAACAATACCAATCCATTACTGGACATTAGCTACCCACAAAACGGAGTGATTGATGTCAGTCTGAATAACCCAGACAAGTTTAATGCTTTTGACGATTCTCTGATTGCGGCAATGACCGATGTTTTTGAGCAAGTGGCCAAAGAAGACAGTATTCGGGTGCTGGTGTTATCGGCTCAAGGCAAACATTTCTCTGCCGGTGCCGATCTCTCCTGGATGCAGCGCATGGCCGATTACACCCGCGAACAAAACCAGCAAGATGCGATGGCACTCGCGACCATGCTGTACAAGCTAAATCAATTACCACAAGCGACCATCGCCAAAGTGCAAGGCGCCGCGTTTGGCGGTGCTGTTGGTCTGGTGAGTTGCTGTGATATGGCAATTGCCAGTGAAAATGCCAGTTTTTGTTTATCGGAAGTGAAGCTTGGTTTGATCCCGGCAACCATCAGCCCTTATGTCATTCAGGCGATGGGCGCCCGTGCCTGTCGTCGTTACTTCCAGACTGCCGAGCGATTTAACGTTACGAGCGCGCATCAAGTCGGTTTGGTTGATGAAATCTGTGATATCGAATCCCTTGACAATGCCGTCGCTCGTCGTTGTCAGCTCATTCTCGGCAATGGCCCACAAGCGGTACAAAAAGCCAAAACGTTAGTCTTAGATTTTCAACACCGAGAAATCAATGACTCTGTGCTTGCAGATACCAGTGAACGCATCGCCGAAGTCCGTGTCAGTGCCGAGGGTCAGGAAGGTTTGCAGGCTTTTTTCAATAAACGACCAGCCAACTGGTTAAGCGATAAGGAATAATTATGTTTAGTAAAATACTCATCGCCAACCGTGGCGAAATTGCCTGCCGGGTTATCGAAACAGCCCGTCGCATGGGCATTAAAACGGTCGCCGTTTATTCCGATGCCGATCGTCATGCCATGCATGTAACCCTCGCCGATGAAGCCGTTTATATTGGCGAAGCGCCAGCAAAGGACAGCTACCTGCAAGGTCAGAAAGTTATCGATGCAGCGCTGAAAACCCATGCCCAGGCGATCCACCCAGGTTACGGTTTTCTGTCAGAAAATGCCGAATTTTGTCGACTATGTCTGGCCAACAATATCACCTTTATCGGTCCACCGGTCCCTGCGATTGAAGCCATGGGCTCAAAATCGGCCGCCAAAGCGATTATGGAAAAAGCCAATGTGCCACTGGTCCCTGGTTATCATGGCGAAGACCAATCAGAAGCTTTAATTAAACAACATGCCGATGCCATGGGCTATCCGGTACTGTTAAAAGCGGCTGCCGGTGGCGGTGGCAAAGGTATGCGCCAGGTATGGAGTGAAGAAGAGTTTTCTAGTGCGCTTGCCGCCGCAAAGCGTGAATCCATGGCCGCCTTTAATGACGATATTATGTTAGTTGAAAAGTACCTGACGCAACCGCGCCATGTGGAAATTCAGGTATTTTGCGATAACTTCGACAATGCCGTATATCTGTTTGAACGGGATTGCTCGGTACAGCGTCGTCACCAAAAAGTGATTGAAGAAGCACCGGCCCCAGGATTGAGCGAAGAGATCCGTGAAAAAATGGGTCAGGCAGCGATTGCCGCCGCGAAAGCCATCGGTTATCGCGGCGCGGGTACCGTAGAGTTTCTTTACGAAAGTGATGGTTCATTTTATTTTATGGAAATGAATACTCGCTTACAGGTTGAGCACCCGGTGACAGAAATGATCACCGGTCAGGATCTGGTCGAATGGCAATTTAGAGTTGCTGCAGGTGAACCATTACCGTTGCAACAAAATGCATTAACCATCAAGGGGCATGCATTTGAAGGGCGAATTTACGCCGAAGATCCCTCACAGGATTTCTTACCTGCAACGGGCACATTAAACTTTTTAAAAGCGCCGGCAGAAAGCGCTCATGTGCGGGTGGATACTGGCGTACGCCAGGGCGATGAGGTGAGTGTTTATTACGATCCGATGATCGCAAAGCTTGTTGTCTGGGATGAAGATCGTGATAAAGCACTATCTAGGTTACGTCAGGCCTTAAAGCAATACCAAATTCAGGGCGTGACTACCAATATTGATTTTCTTTACAATGTTGCCAGCCACCCGGCTTTTGCAACAGCCAATATCGATACTAGTTTCATTGATACCCATCAACAGAGCCTGTTTAACGAACAAGCTGATGAAGTAAGCTCTTATTTGCCGATCGCCGCAACGTACGTGTTGTTAAAGCAAAAGCAGACAAATCAAATAAAGACCAGCGCCAATGACCCCTACTCACCTTGGCAAAATAATAATGCCTGGCGAGCCAATGAACCAAATCTGCACCGGTTTTTACTCACCGTGAAAACGCAACAATTTGACATTGAAGTCGAAGAACGGCGCGAAGGTGAGCAACAATATTATCTGGTTAACTGCCAGGGACAAACCTACGACGTGCAAGGGCAATTGTGTACAGATGGCCTATTAATTACAGTGAATGGTCATCGCCGGCAACTGACAATTGCCGAACAGGGGCATAGTTTTACTATATTTAGTGATCACGGTGCGTTAACGTTTAGCCAGGTCATCGCCGACTATCATGATAGCAATGACGATGACGGCGCAAGCGGACTAGAAGCACCGATGAACGGTACCTTAATTGCCACGTTAGTTGAGGTTGATGAAACCGTTAGCAAGGGGCAACCGTTAATGATCATGGAAGCGATGAAAATGGAACATACCATTGTTGCGCCAGCCGATGGTAGAGTCAGCGAATTTCACTATCAGAGCGGCGATATGATCGATGGTGGTTCCGCACTATTAGCGTTTGAAAATGAATAGTTGGTACTGTGTATGATTAAAGCGAACCCGAGGTTACCCAAACAGGTAAAACTGGTAGAAGTGGGCCCAAGAGATGGCCTGCAAAATGAAGCCATGCCTATAGATACTGATGTCAAAGTAGCACTGATCAATCGGCTAACCGATGCCGGCTTATCCTCTATCGAAACCGGTAGTTTCGTGTCTCCTAAATGGGTACCCCAGATGGCAACATCCAGTGAAGTTTTTGCCCAAATCCACCGTAACCCTAAGGTCACTTACGGGGCTCTGACCCCTAACCTAAAAGGGTTACAGGCCGCCATCGATGCAGAAGCCGACGAGGTGGCCATTTTTGGCGCTGCCTCTCAACGCTTTAGCCAGAAAAACATAAACTGCTCCATAGAAGAATCACTGGAACGCTTCCATGATGTCGTGATTCAGGCCCGCCAGCATAACCTCAGGGTTAGAGGCTATGTTTCTTGCGTTTTGGGCTGTCCATACGAAGGGGAAATCGATCCAGTCCAGGTGGCCGAGGTTGCTAAAGCTTTATTTGCTATGGGCTGCTACGAGATATCGTTGGGCGATACCATAGGTGTCGGTACCCCACATAAAGTTCAGGAAATGCTGGTAGCAGTCAATAAGCATGTACCCATGGACAAGCTTGCGGTTCATTTCCACGATACTTACGGCCAGGCACTGGCCAATATCTACGCTGCACTGAATATGGGAGTGGAGGTTATAGATAGTTCAGTTGCGGGCCTTGGAGGCTGCCCTTATGCTAAAGGGGCTTCGGGTAATGTCGCAAGCGAAGATGTTATCTACTTACTCGACGGTCTTGGCATTGACCATGGGGTGAATTTTGATTTACTGCTCAAAGCCGGTTGGTACATCAGTGATAAGCTGGGACGAGCACCCGTTTCGAAAGTCTCTAACGCGATGCGTGCTAAAAACGCTTAATTATCGAATTCCAACATGTTTAACGCCAAACGCTAGGAGTCTTACGAAGATATAACGAAAAAGCAGTGATAAGGTCGTAGACTCAACAAGTCGTGTTTTCATTTAGAGAAAACCGATAATTATTGCGTCACTAGGGTTGAATAGATGGCTTCTTTGCTTAGTCCCGTTCAACTACCTGAGGTTTGGTGTATTCAATCTTTTGTGGTGTTATATCTGGAAAAAATCGATTTACGATTTGCGCGAACACAAATCCACAAACAACGCCTGACACATTTGCCGTTAAATCAAGCCATTCTCCGTAACGGTTAAGGAAAGGCTGGATTAACTCAATACAGCCACCAATACCAATAAATAGCAATACGAATACCGGCCAGCGCGCGGGTTTTCTCAAAGCCATTGGCGTAACCAGGGCAAAATAGGCTAAAAAATGATGGGTTTTGTCGGTCCCAGGAACAGGAGGTAACGCATCGAGCGGGTAGAGAGACAAAAAGCAGATCATGGCCAAAAGTAATAAGGTTAATGCAACCCAATAGGTTCTTATCAATGTCAACAACTGGGTCATCATACTTCCGAAGCAATTTCACTGGCTAATATTGTGACTGGCAGCAACAAAATTTTCAATATTAATTGTCCCAACAAGGATACCCACCCTTTCACTAGCACCTTTAAAAACGACTATAGTTTAACAAAACCCTATAACGTTTAATGCAAAGTGGAGACTCTGATGGCTAGTTCAGAAAACAATTCTTCAAGAAAATGTCCTTTCGTTCATGGCAGTAATACCCGTCAAAAAGGAATGGGTACCGACAACATGGATTGGTGGCCCAATCAACTGAACCTGAAAATACTGCGTCAACATGACACTAAATCCAACCCTATGTCGGACGAGTTCTCTTATGCAGAACAGTTTGCTCAACTCAATCTTAAACAGGTAAAACAAGATTTATACGATTTGATGACGGATTCCAAAGATTGGTGGCCCGCAGATTACGGTCATTATGGTCCTTTTTTTATTCGCATGGCCTGGCATGCGGCAGGGACCTACCGAATCGGCGATGGCCGCGGTGGCGCAGGTACCGGCGCGCAACGATTCGCACCATTAAACAGTTGGCCAGACAACGGTAATTTAGACAAAGCCAGACGATTATTATGGCCCATTAAGAAAAAATACGGCAGCAAACTGTCCTGGGCCGATTTGCTGGTGTTAACAGGCAACTGTGCACTGGAGTCTATGGGTTTCAAAACCTTTGGCTTTGGTGGTGGCAGAGAAGATATCTGGCACCCGGAAGAAGACATTTATTGGGGGGCGGAAACAGAGTGGCTAACCGATAATCGATATACGTCTGAACGGGATTTAGATAATCCTCTGGCAGCCGTTGAAATGGGTCTGATCTACGTCAACCCGGAAGGCCCAAATGGCGAGCCAAGCGTTCTTGCTTCAGGCAAAGATATTCGAGAAACCTTTGCACGTATGGCGATGGATGATGAAGAAACCGTGGCGTTAGTTGCCGGTGGCCATACGTTTGGTAAATGTCACGGTGCCGGCGATGCCGCTAATGTAGGTCCAGAGCCAGAGGCCGCAACGCTAGAAAATATGGGCCTTGGCTGGATAAATGCACATGGCAAGGGGTTTGGGGACGATACCATTACCAGCGGTATTGAAGGAGCCTGGACGGCGACGCCTACCACCTGGGATAATGGCTATTTCGACATTCTCTTTGCTTATGAGTGGGATTTAGTAAAAAGTCCCGCGGGCGCATGGCAATGGGTTCCGATAAACCCTGCCGACGAACACCTTGCGCCATCAGCAGAAGATGCTGGGAAAAAAGTAACAACGATAATGACCACTGCCGATATGGCAATGCGTATGGATCCAATATACGGCCCCATCTCAAAACGTTTTCATGAAAATCCCGAACAGTTTGCTGATGCCTTTGCCAGAGCCTGGTTTAAACTGACCCACAGAGATATGGGTCCCAAGACCAGATACTTAGGACCTGAGGTACCTGATGAAGATCTCATTTGGCAAGACCCATTGCCAGATCGGAATTCCCAGATTGTCGATAAGGATGATATTGCTCAGTTAAAGCAGCAGATCATTGATAGCGGTCTCAGTGTTGGCGAAATGGTTTACACCGCCTGGTCTTCAGCATCCAGCTATCGGGATTCCGATAAACGAGGTGGTGCCAACGGAGCGAGGATCCGCTTGGCGCCTCAGAAAGACTGGCCGATGAACAAACCGGAGCAACTGGCAAAAGTATTGGATAGTTTGCTAAAAATCCAAGCAAGCTTTAACGAAAGCAGTGATGGCAAACACGTATCAATAGCCGATTTAATCGTACTAGCGGGCGGCGTTGGTATAGAACAAGCAACTAAAGCGGCCGGGACGCCATCAACCGTACCATTTTACCCCGGTCGAACCGACGCCAGTGAATCACAAACGGACTCGGAATCATTTGCTCCGCTGGAAGGTAAAGCGGATGGTTTTCGAAATTATTGTCACCCGGATCATGCAGGGATGGCCGAAGAATTGCTGCTTGATAAAGCCCAGCTATTAACCCTCAGTGCCCCAGAGATGACTGTTCTTATTGGCGGCCTGCGCAGTTTAGGGATTACCTTTGACGATCCTGAGCGCGGGGTTTTAACCGATAATCCTGAACAATTATCGACTGACTTCTTTGTTAACCTGTTAGACATGGACACCCAGTGGCAACCACTACCAGGAAATACTCAGTTTGAGGGGATTGACCGCGCAAGTGGTCGCCAACGGTGGAAAGCGTCCCGGGTCGATTTGGTGTTTGGTTCAAACTCAGAGTTAAGAGCCCTTTGTGAAGTATACGCCAGTGATGATTCTAACGATTCATTCACTCAGGATTTCATTAATGCCTGGGTTAAAGTGATGAACTTAGATCGGTTTGACTTAACCTAACCTTTAACGAGGAATCACACGCCAATGATATAACTGCGGTTTTAATCGACCGTGCGAGTGCGGGCCAATGCATGAGTGCATTGCCCGCTCACTTTTGCGGGCAACCTATCCCCCTGAAAAGGATGTTATAGACAAAGTGAATTTCAATAAAAAACCAGAAAGCCAACCCTAGACAAGTCATCATCGCTATCGTATATCAACGAAACTCTAGTACCAATACAACAGCAAAATTATTCAGGCGTAATGAGAGATGCTCCATCAACCATTTCACTAAAGGTTTTTTCTTGCATCAATTTTTAAACACTGTTAACTTACTGTACAAATAACCAGTATCTTGTGCAGGACGTTTGTTATGTTAACCAATCTTAGTATTCGTAATTTTGCCATTGTTAGCCATGTGGAAATCGACTGGCAACAGGGAATGACGACAATTACGGGGGAAACCGGTGCCGGTAAATCCATTGCTATCGATGCTTTGGGCCTTTGTCTGGGTGAACGGGCGACTACATCTGTGGTTCGCCCTGGTAGTGATAAAGCTGAATTAATTGCCAGCTTTGATGTGGGTACGAATAAAAAAGCAAAAGACTGGTTAACGCAACAGGAATTGAATGACGATAATGACTGTATTATTCGTCGCCTGATCAATGGCGAAGGGCGTTCTAAGGCTTATATCAATGGTACGCCTGTTCCTCTTGCTCAACTGAAAATTCTTGGTCAGCTTTTGATCAATATTCATGGTCAACACGACCACCAATTATTACTTAAAAGTACCGAGCAGCGTCAATTACTCGACGACTATGCACAGCACCATGGTTTGCTGGATGAGTTAAGGTTTTTTCAAAAGCAATGGCGTCATAAAAACAATGAATTAAACGCCTTGTTAGAGAGCCAGCAACAGCGCCAGGCACAGCAGCAGCTATTGCAATATCAAGTTAAAGAACTTGATGAGTTTTCGCTACAAGATGGTGAGTTTTCACAACTAGAAGCCGATTTTAAGCGTCATGCTAACGCCCAGCAGTTATTGAGTTTATCTGCTCAATGTTTAAATCAGCTTGGCGATGAAAATGAATATTCGGTCAGTGCTCAATTACAAAAAATTGTGGATGATATGCAGCAACTAACGTCTTTGGACAATGGTGCTGAAGCAATTAGCAATATGCTGCTTGATGCCAGTATTCAGATTCAGGAAGCGTCACGAGATTTAAATTATTACCAACAAAGCATCGATCTGGACCCTGAAGCGTTTAATATTATCGAAGAGCGCTATTCCACCGCTGTCACACTTGCCCGGAAGCATCAGGTTAACCCTGAAGATTTATTTGGTTTTCATCAAAAACTACACAGTCAACTGAATCTGTTAAGTGGTGATGAAGAACGGCATCAGCATCTTCACGATGAGCTGGATTCGATTAAAGAACACTATCAACAAGTCGCAGAAAAACTCAGAGCGAGTCGTGAAAAGTCCGCGAAAAAACTGGCAAAGCTAATCACTCAATCCATGCGTGAACTTAGCATGCCTGATGCAAAATTTAGTGTCCAAATCAGTCATACAAAAGCTGAGCAATTATCCGCCTATGGCCTTGATGATATTGAATTTTTGGTCAGTATGAACCCTGGCCAACCGTTAGAAGCTTTGCACAAGGTGGCGTCTGGCGGCGAATTGTCACGTATTAGTCTGGCGATCCAAGTGATTCTGGCAGAAAAAATCATCACCCCAACCCTGATCTTTGATGAAGTCGATGTGGGTATCAGCGGCCCAACGGCTGCAAAAGTTGGGCAAAAATTGCAACAGCTCGGTAAAAATACCCAGGTAATTTGTGTGACTCACTTACCTCAGGTGGCGAGCAAAGGCTGCCAGCAATTGTTTGTCGCAAAATTAACGGATGGTAAGCATACACAAACCTCAGTAACACGGCTCGCACAAGAGGCCAGAGAGCGCGAAATCGCACGTTTGCTGGCAGGCGATGAGATCACAGACAATGCTATGGCTAATGCCAGAGAACTTTTAGCAAGCTAAAGGGTCTGAATAGACCGTCCGGCAGTTGCATCAGCATCAAAATCAGCGATACAGAAAGACGACGCGGATAGAACGGCTCTGACATTCGGATCAAAGTCAGAGCCGTTTGTGCAACTTTTTTAAAAAGACGAAATATCCGTTGCTAAACCGTCGTGCCTGCCTGAATGCTTAATAGGCTTACATCGTGTACTGAAGGACAACGAAACCGGAAAATCGCTAAAAAAATCGTAAAAAGCCTTTAATCTGCCCTGCCCCTTAGTTATTATCGGTGGCAGCAATACCAAATCGCATAAGTCAGTGAACACGCTGCATAGATGTAGATGGTATGGAAGTAAGGCTGCAGTCGTTAAGGAATAATAATTAATGAGATCTCGTGCTTTATCACTTAGCATATTGCTAAGTTTGGCCACCACGTTTACCTCGGGTTGTGTATATCGTATTGATGTACCGCAAGGTAACTACATTGAGCAAAAGCAAATTGACAAGCTGCAGGTGGGTATGACCAAAGAACAGGTGAAGTTCGTTCTTGGTAATCCTGTTGTAGTAGATGCGTTTGATGACAATAGATGGTACTACGTGTACGACTTTAAATCAGGCCGTAATGAAGCCTTTGATTCCCAGAAAAAACTGGTGCTAACATTTGAAAATGAAACTCTGGCTAGCGCTGAAGGTGATTTCGAAGTACCGGAGAGTTTTTACACACCAATGCAATAATGTTTAACCGGTGTCCTGTCTGGATGCCGGTCAATTTGCCCCCCAATAAAAAACCACATACGACAGTTTCCTGTGATGTGGTATACAAACCGTCAGGATATAAAAATGAAACTTAAGCAATTGCTCGCCTGCATGGCAACCTGCGTATTGTTGTGGGGTTGTGGTCATGGTTATGAAGGCGAATACCAAATCAAAAGTGCATCTAAAAATGAATTTTTAAATGCCTTTGCCGATGCCATTCATGTTCCCAACATCATTATTGGTGAAGATTTTATCGAAAAGGAAGGCAAACGAACCTACTACGATGAGGTCAGTGTACGTGAGCGCGGCAACGATAAATACCTGGTATTTCGACTTGGCAAAGAAGAACAAGTCTGGAAAATTGTAGATGCCAATACCTTACAGCAAGGTAAAGGGTTACTAGGCATTACGTTGAATAAAGTCATCAACGAAAACACAGCAACACAGGAAAGTTAATATGAAAAATAGCTGGTCTCTAAATCTTGTCGTAATGACGACACTTGCTGCTGTCTCTAGCCAGGCAACTGCGAAAAATGAAAAATCGGATCATAAGCTACCGAAAGGATTAGAAAAAAAAGTTAAGCAAGGCAAAGCCTTACCTCCCGGCTGGCAGAAAAAATTAATGCCTGGTGAGATCCTCAGTCATGATATCTATAGACACCGCGACATCATAGTCCCTGTCGATACGCATGGCATTGTAACGGTAAGAATTGATGGTAAATTGATTCGCCTGGTTGATGCATCGAGAGAGATAATCGAAATCTTAAACTAATGTAAGTTCTTCACTTACAGCTAAATGGACAACATGAGATCAACAAAAAGGCCAGTTAATGTACTGCCCTTTTTGTTGATCTCATGTTTGTTTAGTTTAGTTTAGTAACGCTCCTAAATTTGATATCGAGTCGCACTTTTCAATAAAGCTGAGGCATCAATCGACTCAGTCAAGCATCTTTTTATGTCAGTTTTTGAAAACACCAAAACCTGATCCTGATATCCTTGTCCTGACGTTGTTGGCGCAGCGTCCTTAATAATTAATGACACATGTTCATCTCCCGGCAAAGATTTCAGACCACCACCATAAGTACAAAGGACCTCACTTAAGCTGGCTTCAAGGGCGGTAAAGTAAGCCTGCTGCTGTTGACGCTGTTTGGCAACTTCTTTCGCCTGCTGCGCTTTTATAGCATTCGCCTGTTTGGATAGATCGTCTCTTTGCGCAAGTAATTGCTTTTTGCGCTGTTCAAGTTTAGCCGTCTCTTTTTCCAGCTCTTTTAGCGCCTCTTTATCCACGCTGCGTTTTTTATAAGCCAGATCACGATTCTCTCGTTCGATATCTCGCAATTCATAGGCCAGCTCTCGTTCCATCTCCCTAAGTTGACGCTGACGCTCAACATCAGCACGCATATGATCCTGAGCCATTTCCATGGCAACTGCCGCTTCCTCCATCGCTTCGTCAATCACTACCTGCAGATCCTCACCAAAAAAGTCGCTATCTTCAAATCCGGCCGGAGCCAAAGGGGCAACCGGTACGACGGGCATCGGTACGGTAAATCCAGAAAATTTATAATTACGCTGTGATTTTACCGTAAACACAACCCCTTGATTGGCAAGGTACATGGAATCGACGCCCATCAAGCCAATAGATTTATCGGTTGCGCTATTTTTTATCGCACTGGTAAAAATATCTTCCATAATGCCAATTTGTTTACTCAAATTTTGATATGGGTTTTCATTTGCGCTGACGACACCGCTTGTAAGTGCACCGATCATCGACAACGCCAGAGGCATTACTGCTTTTTTTAAGGTTTTCATATTATTCATCCTCTTCATTGAAATGGGTCTGCTGGTATTGGCCTGGCGTCACGCCCTGATTTAACGCCTGAGCTTGCAAAGCGTATTCCAGTCTTTGGTAGTTAAGCTTATTATCCAGAGCATCTGCATTGCGTTGCTCGCTAATCGTCTGAATAAAATGAGAAATATCTTCCTGACGCTCTTGTCGAGTCGCGGTTAGTAAATACCCCGCAAGTTGCAGGTTGTTTGCCTGCTGATCGTCTTTAAAGTCGGACACATAATTTGCTAGTACAATTTCCTGCTCTGCGGCGAATTGCTGTAAACGTTGGTCTAACAACGCTTCCAACTTTCGATTTTCGACGCTCGCATCCGAGCCGCCAAAAGTTATGGCGAAACCGTCTTGTTGCGAGGTTACCTGCACATTAAACAACACCAATGCAATTGCAAAACATGAACAGGCTAGTGACGCCACGGATAATCCGGGCCATTGCCACCATGGACGTTTTTCTTTGTCGTCAGCGATGATGCTGCCTGGATCCCAGTTAGATGGCGATTGCTCTTCAAAGCCATGAACCTGCTGCTCGATATACCTCGCCGTAGCTAAACGACGTTTCAATGTGTCATCTTCCATAGCTAATGCTTCGAGCCGCTGACTCTGTTGCTCGTTTAATGTCCCATCGAGCCAGGCCTGAAATAATTGTTCTTGCTCAGACATAATCGATCTCCAATTCATTTTTTAATTTATCTAACGCACTGTATAAACGAGATTTAACCGTATTACTGGACACCCCTAATTGATTAGCGATTTCGTCAAAAGTAAAGTGTTGAAAAAACTTCAGCTCGACCACTGTGCGTTGATTCACGGGCAGGATACACATCGCCTTGGCCAAAGCCATTGTCTGTTGGCTATGCTGGAGCTGATGTTCCGGTTGTTCGTTTGTTTTCGCTTCTTGCTCATGAGGCTCATCATCTAACGATTGATTCGGGCGCTTGCGACGATAAAACTCGATACAGCGATAATGAGCGATGCGAAATAGCCAATTTTTGAATTTCGCTTCGCCTCGAAAACTGCTCAGGTTTCGAAACACCGCAATAAAGATTTCCTGCATCAAATCCATCGCATCATCCGGGTGACCGACCATCCTCAGCGCATAGTTATAGATACTTTTTTCATAGCGCCTGACCAATTGCACCCAGGCGCTTTTTTTGCCTTTTAGTGCTTGCTTAATCAGTGTTTCATCGCTTCGTTCAAACACAAAAAGTTCCCTGTTTACTGGTTTTACCGGTTATTTTCCCTTTATAGTCGCAAGGGGCGTGAAAATAGTTTGAAATCCTATGGATTTTTTATTGAATCAGATATTGGCGGGGATTGGAAATCCTGGATTCAGATCAAAGATGAGATTATTTTAGCAAGCATTTCATAGGTTTCCTGACGATAACTACGATGACGATATACCAGAGCAATTTCCCGACTTGGTTTGTCCGGAAGCTGAGCACTAGGCAATTGTCCATGCCAGGCAACCCCTTTGCGAATCGCCATCTGTGGCAGAAAGGTTAAGCCATGGTGGTGCGTTGTCATTTGCAGCAAGGTGGTTAAACTTGTCGGCGCAAACTCATTTACTTTCTCAGTTTGATCAACTTTGCATGCCGCTAACGCATGGCGAGTCAGACAATGCTCTTCACTGAGCACAAATATTTTTCCTTTTTTTACTCGACTATAGTTACCATCGCTCAATACCTTATCAATAAGGACCTGATCGCCAACGATATAGAATGGATCATCACCCAGACGTTGATATTGAAACGACTGGGCAAATTTCTCATCGATGGGTAACGCCAAAATGGCGGCATCCAATGAACCATGACTCAGGGATTCTAATAACATTTCGGTGGTATTTTCGACCACGAAAAGGTCAAGGTTTGGGTAAGAAAACCCACATTGTTCAATGACCTCCGTCATAATAAACGGCGCAATGGTTGGAATGCAGCCAAGAAAGACTTTGCCCTGTGATGGGCTCCCCTGTGCCTGACAGTAATCGACGAGCTCATCGGTTAGTGTTAACAACTGTTGCGCCATTTTTACCACCGCTTTGCCATGTTGTGTAAACACAAAATGTTTGTGATCCCGTTCGATCAACTGACAACTCAAAAGTTGTTCCAGTTTAATGATGGCGCTGCTTAAAGTTGATTGACTGACATAACAGGACTGTGCCGCTTTATGAAAATGCTGGTATTGGTGCAGTGCCACCAGGTATTGCAGATGCTTTAGGTTAGGTAAATGATTATTCATCGCTGGGGAAAAACACTAACGCCAGTTACCTTTGCCTAACCGATATATCAGGCTGAAACGGAAAATATCTTCCTGGGTATCCAAGCGGGTGGAAAAGTATCTGGCAATATCCGTTTGAATGGCGATATTGCTATTTAGTTTCATATGCAGTCCAAGTCCGGCATGACTATAAAAAGATTTCAAATCCCTGTCCTGATCGCGGAGCATTTCGCCTATTCCAGCAGTTACATAGGGGCGAAAATCGGTTTCAGGACGAAAATAATACTGGCCGCTGAGGCTGTAGTTTTCATAGGTTAAATCCTCGCCAGTTGAGATTTCCTGAAAGTGTGATCTGGCATAGTTCAGACGTGCTGAATATCGATTGGTAAAGTACAGGCCGAGGCTAAATTCTGCAAACGGGTCGTCTTCAACCTGCCAAACGTCGTCAAGCCAGGCATACCCCGATCCAAGCCCGATGCCGATCATGCTGTAATCAATCGGATCGCGATTAAACTGGTAGTATTGTGGGGCGGGCGTTGAGCGCAGTGGCTTGCCATCACCAAATTGAAAATGCATCTGTACTTGCCACTGGTTTTCCTGCAACATTCCAGCTTCACCTTCGGCTTGAATCACTTGCGGTCGATAATTCACAAAGCCAGTTCCGGCTTTGAATATCTCACGGTTAAACATCTGATTAACCCCCCGTCCCAGTGAATCCACCGGATCTAGTAACCACAACGACAAGGTCCCTAGCCCTTCTGAACCCCAGACCTTGCCATCGCCCAGACGAAGGTTTCGCTCGGTTTGGTGCATCCATTCGCCCATAGCCCAGCCTAATACCGGTGTCACTACTAAATCCTGAATCGATGGCGTTTCCGCAAAAGCTTCGACACCATACTCCCAATAAAAGGTCGACATCAAGGCAGAATAAACAAAAGCATCCCATTGTCGATAGCCGGATTTTCGGGCAACCTGATAGTAGATGCCCCCAGCGTACGGGTGACCAATATAATTAATCCAGAAAACATCGCGGTCCCAGACCGGCCCTTCGCGGACATTGTCTCGCCATTTTTGCAATAGCTCACCTTGTTTATCCCAGTTCGATATGTCTTCAGGCAACATTGCGATAAAACCGATGACGCCAAAACCGTAAATAAAAATCGATTTTGTCTGTGACCAGAGGCGCTCTTTATCTTCGCCATGTTGTGGGGAAAAAATAGATACCTGGAAGGGATCATCATAAAAGCCTTCAATAGGAACCTTTTCTTCCCAGGCTGAATTGGTGACTCGCTCAACATAAATATCGTCCACAGCGGCATCTGAACCGCTATTTTCGGCACTTAACAAGGGTAGTGGTTGGATAATGCTTTCGTCGGGAGTGTCGGGCATTGCCCATAGATTGACGGAACAGCATGTCAATAACATCATGGCCATTGTCTGACAAACCCTACGCGGTTTGCGTAACAACATGGACAATCAACTTATTGTTTCTCAGTTATATAAATGTATGCAGAAAATTCAGGCACCGCAACCTGAGATGATGTGTTTATACCAACAACATGATTTTATACCAATCACATTTAGTTTGTGCACAACTCAGAGTTAGGGCGGAGGTTCACTTATACCAATCACATCAAGTTTGTGCACAACTCAGAGTTAGGGCAGAGGTTCACTTACAACATAGATTTTATTGATATAGTCATTCTATATTAATGAAATATAGGGCCGTAAATGGACCTTAA
>NZ_JBHZSG010000048.1:0-25142 GCF_043642205.1 Thalassotalea litorea
TATATCAATAAAATCTATGTTGCAACTGAACCTCGGCCCTAACTCTGAGTTGTGCACAAACTTAGTGGGATTGGTATTAGCGTATCAAGGGGGCAAAGTTGTTGATATTTTAACAAATTTTCCCCTTGAAATTTATCTATAGTTTTTGTCCTGGTTGAATCGCTGTCGGTGACTAGTTTTGCACCTGAGCTAACTGCACGTAGTATCCTTTTTCTTTTTCTACGTACTTGCTCCATTGCTGAGCAGTATTTCTCACTTCTGGAACATCTTCAGCCTGAGCAAATGCCAGTAAAGATTGTTCAAAACGTTTCAAATTAAAATGCCCCATCCCCATGGCTAGATGCATATCGCCAATGTTTTCAACACCACCGCGATTTAAGGCTTGCTCTGCGGATTCAATGGCTTTTTGCCATTGCTCCAGATTCAAATAAGCCTGAGCAAGCTGAGCATCAAACTCACCAGTTTCACTAATTTCACTGGCCTGAACCAGCACGGGTATGGCTTTATCATCTTCTTTTGCCAACATGTAGCTTTGTGACAATAATTGTAAGCGTTTAAGATCAACAGCCAAGCGACCATCATCCATTGCTGATTGCATTAGCAGTGCAGCTTTGTATGGTAGTTGGTGGTAAACATACAACTGCGCCAGGGTCATAATATCTTCTTCCTTGCTGATATAACCGGCTTGCCAGGCAGCTTCCATTACCGCCAGTTGTTTGTCTTCTTCACCAATTTCGCCGTACATACCAGATAACTGCAACCAGTATTGGGGTTTATTGTACAAGCGGACCATCTGTTCCATCACTCTGGTGACTTGCTGCGGCTGCTTAAGTTCATAGTGAGCAGCGCGTTTTAGAATCAACCAGTTTTCACGCAAAGCTTCACCGCTTTGTTCACTGATAGCAATGGCATTATCAATCGAATTCAGTGCTTTTTGATAGTTCTTCTGTTGGTAGAATACCTGAGCGAATAGTACGTGTTCACTGGCGTTCAGCTCGCCATTCTTTTCAGTTTGCCAGTTTTTCAGAGCTTGCTCGGCACGAATGTAATCCTGCTTTTGCATGTGCAATTGCGCCAGTGAATACAAGGTCGACATATACAGGGCATCGGTCACCCCTTCTTTGTCAGCGACAACCTTTTCAAAGCTGGTAATGGCATTATCGACATCTTCGATGCCGTAATACAAAAACCCATAAAAATTAAACAGCATGGCTTTTTCGTAACTGTTCAGGCTTGATAATCGATCTTTAACCGCATCCAGCACTTCGATACCTGCTTGGGTATCTCCGCCATCAGCAATTTTCTGAGCCCGGGCAAGCTGGCTATATACGCGTTCGCGCATCGCTGGAACTCGTTTAGTTTTTCGAGTGTTATCCTCAGCTGCCTGCACTTGGCTGAAAATGCTGATTGCGGACGACCCATTCGATGATTCAATTGAAAACAGCGAAAAATCGCTGGCACTAAACATCAAACCTGTACCCAATGCAAACAATACGGATTTAGAAAATTTCATTCTTGTCTCCTAAGAGCGAAAAGATTAAGGCCTGTGTAAAGACAGGCCAATTAACACCAATACCACTATGTGTTTTCCCACTCAGTGAGAATTTTACGGAATTGGTATTAGATCAACCGTCAATTTCAAAGCTAATCTTATTCTGTACACCAGCCACTTCTTCTGGTTTACCATTAACAACGCGCGGCTTGTATTTAAATTTCAGGGCGGCGTCCATTGCCGCTCGGTCAAAAATCCCCTGAGGCTGAGCTTCGACCACCATAGGGTCTCTCACCGAGCCATTGGTGGTTACCGTAAATTCAACGATTACGTAGCCTTCAATACCGCGAGACTGCGCCCGACGTGGATAAATGGGTGCCACCTTAACAATTGGCAAGTATTCGCCATCACTGGTATCTAAACCTAGTCCACCGTCTAAGGCGACATCCGTCTGGATATCGGCGCTAAAGTTATTGCTCGTTGCCATATCATTGGGATTCGATTTTGCGACATTAGGCGTCATATTCTGTGGCGGTGGCTGCTGAGGTTTTTTCGGTTTCACCGGCTTACGCTTTTTGGTTTCAACCGTTTCTTCCTGCTTAAGGCGGATAAAATCCAACACTCGCCCTTTTGGTGGTTCTGACATCGCGTCATTACCTGAATTGATCAGCGTCTGCATGCCCCAAAACAATCCAAAAGTGACGAAAACGGCCAGCCCAAGGGCTAGTAAGTATCTCATCATCAGGCCTCTTGTGCGGCTATTGAAACATCATAAACGCCAGCAGCCCTGGCTGAATCCATTACCTTGATCAGGACTTCGGTGGTGGCTTTTTTGTCTGCCTGAATCACCACAGTACCTTGTGGATTTTCTGCTTTAAGTCGTTCAATATTTGCCTGTACCGCACGAATATCGACGCGACGCTTGTTGAACCACACTTCACCCTTGTCGCTGATAGCAACGAGAATATTGGCACGTTCTTTTTTCACGGCGGTTGCCGCTTGAGGACGATTAACTTCGATACCGGCCTCTTTCACGAAAGACGCGGTTACGATAAAAAATATCAGCAGGATAAATACAACATCCAACATTGGTGTCATATTTATTTCTTCGTTCTCTTCCTGCTCCTGAAGAACGTTAGTTAATTGTGATCGCATAACAAATTCCTATTTTTTTGGCCAATAGGCCTTTTTGTCGAAGTAATGCCTGCGTCTTGACTAGTGAGCCGTCGGCATTGCGTCTTCTAAAATTTGAGTTTCGCGTTTCGCGAATCGTTGCAAAAAGCTCGAGGCAAATACGCCAGATAATGAGCCAACCATACCGGCCATCGTTGGGATTGTGGCTTTTGACACACCAGAGGCCATCGAACGGGCATTACCGCTACCAGAAATCGCCATTACATCAAAAACTTCAATCATGCCGGTTACCGTGCCTAATAGTCCCAACAATGGGCACAGAACAACTAATGAATGAATTAACGGCAGGTTCTGGTTTAAACCAACACTGCCTCGGGAAATCATCGCTAAACGAATCTGTTCGCTATTCCAACTTTGCTGTTTTGTTGTCGCCACACCGCGTTGTTGCCAGCTTTGTAAGATTGATTTTTTAACCGCACGATAGCGGAAAAAAAGGTAAATCAAACGTTCGAATATCAGCAACCACATCAAGCAGACAACGGCGGCGATGACCAGGAGAACCTGGCCTCCTGTATCCATAAACGCGCGAATATCATTCATCATTTCGATGAAAAAGAGCATGGCTTAGGCTCCTTTTTCCGAGCGCTCTGCAATAATGCCGGCACTTTGCTGCTGTAAGATGCTGATAATATTGCGACTGCGGGTATTTAACATGGTGAACAGGAATACCATAGGGATGGCGACAACCAGTCCTAGTACCGTAGTGACGAGTGCCTGAGAAATACCGCCCGCCATTAATTTCGGGTCACCGGTACCAAATAAGGTAATGGCCTGGAAGGTGTTAATCATTCCAATAACCGTACCTAATAAGCCGATAAGCGGTGCCACAACCGAGATGATCTTAATCATGGTTAATTTGCTGGAAAGCTTAGGGAGTTCTCGTAAAATCGACTCTGAAAGTTTTAGCTCTAACGTGTCGACATCTGCACTTGGGTTCTGTTCTTTCACCAACATCACTCGTCCCAATGGGTTGTCATCGGTCGCTTGCTCGCTTTTCAGCTGACGATTTACCTTACGGCCTACCAGAAACAGAGAAGCAAAGCGCTCAAGAGCTATCAATAAGCCAATCGCGCCGATTGCCAGAATGATGTAACCCACTTCGCCACCTTGCTCGATACGTTCTTGATTATTTGGAGCCTGTACTAATAACGACAGAATCGAACCACCCGTTGGATCCAGTGCAAATGCGACCTGCCCGTGCTCGGAATTGGATAACACGGTTGCAGAACTTAAATAGCGTGATGAAGGTTGCCTCTGAAGCTCTGCAACACTTCCGGTAGCGCTAATATATTCCAGGTACTTACCATTACTTACCAGGTTGAAACTACCCACACGGACAACTTCGCTATTTACGCTTTCACCGTCGGCTTTGACAACCTGACGTTCGAATCGGGTTACTTTAGCGCTCTCGGTCATTTCCCGTTGCAATTCGAACCAAAGCGTTTCGATATCTTCAATGGACGCAAGCTTGGAGGTTGAGCCCATGGATTGCGCCAGTTCATCAAGAAAGACTTCCCGGCCAGGTATTTGCGCCGAAATCACCGAGTTTTGAAATTTACTTTTGGTATCCCCAGCCACTTGCTGGAGCACACCAAACAATTCCTTCAATTCCCCCATACGCTTGTTTAGTGCATCGGCCTGATTGGCCAATTTAACTTCATTATCCTGATACTGAAGCTCTAAATTAGTGCTTAGATTAACCTGCTGATTACGTTCAGTATTAACCTGTTTAAGCATGGCCTCCTGCTCATTACGCTTGGCCAGGAATTGCGCCTCGCGTTGCTGATTTTGCTTGCTCTGAGCGATTTTTCCCTGTTGCAACTGGCTTAATAACTCATCAAGAGATGTGGCTTGCTGCGGTTGCGCTTGCGCAAACGTTGTAATAAACACGGCACAAAGGCCCATGCCGAAAATTTTCATAGAACGTACTTTCATAGTAGGCAGTTTTATTGCTGCTACGCTCAAAGAGAGTGCTTTGGTAAATAACATGTTCATGGTGTTATCCATTTTTTTATTCTGATTAACCGGGTTTAAGAATTTCATATACATTTCCAACCCTGTTATTTAGCTGAATTGACAGGCACGACGATTAAGTCTGGTGCTAGTTGTTTGCGCGCAATACGCAAACCTTTGTTGATATCAGAGCGCATGCTGGTTGGCAGTTCCTGCCATTGGTGAGAATCCTGATCCCAGATACCTAAATTGGCACCATCACGGGTTTGATAAATCAGACTGACGCGACCAATGCGCAGAAAATCCACGTCGCGCTCGCGACCATTAACTTGTAATAAACCGGTATAAGCTTCAATCGTACGACCATAATCCGTTTCTACCTGATAGGCTTCCAGAACCCGACGAAACTTTTCAGAAACCGAAACATCGGCGCGATCCAGCATCGACTTAAGATCCTCGATGCGATTGCTGCGTTCTTCTTCTAAAAACGGCACATCTAAGGCGATAAACTGTTCTAATGTGGTGATCATGCGAGTCATCAATGGAGAAATCTGACGCTCTATAATGCTTACTTGCTGCATGGAATCCTGAATTTGAGCAAGCTCCTGCAATTGATTATCCAATTGACGTTGCATCTGTTGGTTATAGACTTTTAAACCATCAACTTCTTTGCTTAGCGATTTAAATCGCTGGAGTTTACTCTGGATTTGCTCATTGTACTTATCAATGCGTAGCTGCGATTTCTCTGCCGACACATTGATTTGTTGAGATTGACTAACAACCTGATTAAGTTGTTTGTCTGAAGTGGGTTCATTTACAAGTGCATAACTGCCAAATGAAAGTACACTACTGCTTATTAATATTGCAGCTAACGCCTTATTGGATGGTTTCATAACATACCTATTATTTAATAAGCTTAATCAAAAGCCGTTTGGTAAAAAGATGAATAAAATGATTGATTAATCACGCCTTTTAACTGGAACAGGCGATTTAACAACGTGAAGGAAATTTTAAAGATCGTTTGTGACAATTTAGTTGCAGCGATATTGCACTTTAATGAAGATGAAAGTTTTATTGCAATGTAATGAATCGGTTAGTTTTTTTGTCATAAACTTTTCGTAACGCGATCGCGGTTGGCAATCCCGCGGTTTCGCATATCTAACAGAGTTAGTCTATTCTTCAATGAGAATTGTTGATAAGGAGTTGTCTATGAGACCTTATTTTTCATTGCTGTTCTCAGCGACTGTAGCGCTAATGATGCTCAGTGGCTGTAGCAGTAATTCCGATGAAATCCAAGCATTGGAAAACCGTGTGCAGCAGCTTGAGCAAGCTCAGGAAATCAATAACATCCTTGTCCGCGATACCCACACCAAGCTTATCGCTACCATGACCGCCGGCCTCGAAGGCCAGCAACCGAGTATTTTCTTAACCCCGGAAGCCCGTTTTTTTCTCGCGCCTGAGTTTTGGCAAAACAATGTCAGTGATGAATATAGCCAGTGCGTGTATTCCTGTGCGAAGAATGCGTATGCCGGCTATGAAGCCTGTGGACTTAATGATCAAGCCGAGCAAAAAGGCTGTAGTCAACGGGTTCAGGATGCGGCTAAGGTGTGTCAGCTGACCTGTATCAATCGTTTTCGTCCGGTAACGACGCCGTAGCTTCGAGCTAAAGCTCTCAGAAGGTGACAACAAAAACGGAAGTTTTTGTAAGCTGACAATAAAAATTTGAATTTTTATAAGGTGACAACAAAAACGGAAGTTTTTGCAGGCTGACAATAAAAATTTGAATTTTTATAAGGTGACAACGAGAACCTTAGTTCTTGTAGGTTGATAGAAAGCGAATTGAAAAAGGAGCGATACCCGCTCCTTTTTGGTTTTACTAAATTGGTTTAGAGATTGGTTTAAAAATCCCACTTAAAGGCGATATCAAAACCGATACCGTAGGTTGAAGAACGTAGTAACGTGTCTTCAAACTCAATCTGTTTTTTCTCATCCAATAAGTTGTTTACCTTAAACTTCAACGTTGATGAATACGTTGGATAGTAAGTGTAAACAAAATCCACAGAATGAAACGGTTGCTCGTAGGCGTCATCACGGCCATCAATCCCCGGAATGATGATACGGTCACCGAAGACATTGTAAGCTAAGGTTGCACTATGATTACCATTCGGTGCGTCCCAACTAAGATTCAGGTTAACCACATATTCACTGTGACCTGTCATGCGACGAGTCGGATTGGTGATAGTGGTCGACACACCGGTTTGCTCAACAACATTTTGGGTATCAATATTGATCTCTGAATCAGAAAGAGTAACATTACCAGACAGGAAGATGTCCTCACCGAAACCACCTAGGAAAGTGAAATCTTTCAAGAACTCTGCCTCGATACCGTAAACCTCACCGTCTTCAGCATTGGCAATACGGATCAGCGGTGGACCATCCTGAGCTGGCGATTGCACGGCTTCGATAGGCTTCACCATATCTTTGTAGAACAAACCAACTGACAGATTTTCACCGGTATCCAGATACCATTCCCAACGCAAATCGTAGTTTTTGATTTGTGTCGACACAACGCTTGGCGTACCACCAACCGGAAACTCAGTCAGTGGATCAATGTAAGTCGCAGGAGCGACTTCACGAATATCCGGACGCACCGCACTTTCACCGTATGATGCTCGAAACTGCATCTGATCATCAAGGATATACGTTAACGCAATCGCCGGATAAATATCGTCCTCTTTAAACGCCAGTTCGGCTAAATCATCCACCGTTGGCTCAGACGGAATATCAAATTGACCGGTAGCAGGATCCAATGGAGCAACGACCTGACGGAAATCTTCCCAGCGAACACCCGCGCTAACGCGCCAGGTATTATCATAAAACCAGTCAATTTCACCGTAATAGGCATCGACCATTTGTGCCGAAAGATAATCATCACCGGCAACCGAGGTATCGCGAATAATACCCTCATTACCATTCAACGGCTGATTTAAAATCGCATCATCGGTCAGAATATCATTTACCTTAAAACCCGACAGTTCATAGTTCGCAAATGCCAGGGTATTCCAGTCAATACGACGGGCAAATGCATCACGGGATTTTTCGATAAAATCACCACCAGCTTTCAATTCAATTTCACTGCGATCTAATGTCAGTGGTAGTGAAACGTTAAAGCCGTAGTTTTCTACGCGGTCGTTAAGGTCCTGAAAGGTATAACGAGATGCTGTGGTAGCTTTGCGCAATGAACTTTCATTTTCTAAATCGAAAATACCATCCTGGTTTTCGTCAGCAAGAATAAAGCGAGTCGTGACATTGCCCGGCGCGTAACGGTTTGAACGAGCATTTGAATATTTCCAGTCAAAACCAAGGTACATAAGTGCCGGGAAATTGTGTTGACCGCGGAACTGATTAGCAAGGAACTGACGCTCCTCATAAATGGTCTGGTTATCGCGAACTCGCAATCCATCACTCAACAATACGTTATTGGTGTTACCCAGCTTTACTTTAACTTCATCACGGGTGTCACGAAGCATAATGGCACTGTAATCAATACGATGGTCACGGGCATATTCGAAACCTAAGTTGAACATCCCGGAAAAGCGCACACTGTGCTCAGTAGCATCGACATCATCAAACCCCCTAACCAGAGACCAACTACCATCCTGTCGTTGGGTAAAGTCCTGACCTTCATATTGCTCAGTTACCTGCCATTCATTGTCATAAGACAAAGAAGTTAGAAAACCCACCCGCAAATCCTGATCAAATACATCGTCAAAATCGAAGCGATCGCCTAGTGCGAAATCTAATCCAACATCCGGGTTTACGCTATCCATATATGGGTCGTAATCGCGATTAAACTGAGCCGCAATTTCTCGGTTTTGCATTTGAGTAACGCTGTCTAAACCTTCATAGGTGCGCCACAATTGTTGCAAACGCCCTGGGGCCGCGCGAGTGCCGTCATCTTCGCCATACCAATCATCATCACCACCGTTATAGGTGAAACCGTTATCGAAGTTATCGGTGTTTCCACCAATATTCGCGCCGATTTGCAGGGTAAAATCCGAAGGAATGGTTTTTAAACGAATATCAACGGCACCGCCACCAAAGTGAGCTGGCATTGACGCCGAATATGATTTTTGTACCGACAAGGATTCGATGATGGCCGCTGGGAATAAATCCAGTGGTATCACCGTACGTGTTGGGTCCGGGCTAGGAACCGCTGCTCCGTTCAAGGTAGTACTGGAGTAGCGCTCACCCAAACCACGAACGTAAATGAATTTGCCGTCAACCAATGTCAAACCGGTGACCCTGCGAAGGGCTGCGGCTGCATCGCTATCACCAGTACGGGCAATCTGCTCAGCACCTAAGATATCGGCAACGAAAGCCTGATTTTTGCGCTCTTCGATTACAGCGCTCGCAGTCCCTTTTAAGCGACTGGCTTTAACGACAACTTCTTCTATCGCTTCCTGCTCGGCTTCATCCTGAGCCAGCGCAACACTTGGCACGGTGGCGAACGTTGCCGCCATTACCGAGGTACCGATCGCTTTTGTCAGAAGGGATAATTGAAATATTTTTAATTGTGTTTTCATTTTCAACCTCTTGAGAATGGCATCAAAGAATGTCTTTGATTTAGCTGTCAGGGTCTTGAGAAGCAAAGGTGTTGCGAGTTGCCTCACAACACTCCAATTGCTCCAGCTTAGGGGCTGTTGAGTTTTCAGGGTTGGCTTTTGCAGTGAATTGTTTGGAATCTGAGCAAGGCTTTATCTCTTCGGCGTACCATACGTACGTCGATGAGATAAAACGAAGTTCAGGATTAAAACAAACGCTGTTCGAAGAATTCATTTGCATTGTCTCTGACCATGGTTCTTTGAAGCGCATGAACCGACTGAAACACTCTTCGCAAATAAACAAAAGTTAACCTCGAATATTCAGGAGCCCCTGTTGGCTTATTCCAAGCCCACAGTCCATCCTGCAGTCCAGTCATTGTCAGCGCTTACTGCGCCGATGTGGTCGGCATCGTCAAAGAATGCATCGCCAGCAAAGCTTTTTGGCATGGTCATATCAATGGTGAAGATACCGTCTAGTACATCAGAGCTTGACCCTTCAGTAGAATTATCCATTTGACCAAATACCCAGGCGCTTAAGTCAAAGGCTGTGCCGTCAGATTCTTCAGTACCTTTAAAGTTTTCGCTACAGGCAAATACTGAGTTGGTAATTACCGTGTCACCGGTCAATGCCTGATCTACGGTTAAACCTGCTTCCAGCTCAAAACACTCACCCATACCCGCACTACCGGTTACAACAAAGTTGTGTAGTTGTGCACGAGTACCTTCTCGTAAATAAATACCTTCTGAATCTTTATCGGCGGTGTCGAAGTCGTTACCGATAATGGTCATGTTGGCAATGGTTGGATTAGATTGAGGCTGCTTACCAGGCGTTGAACCGTCGTTGTCAGCTTCTATCGCACGGTTTGCTTCACCATTGTTGGCATCGTGCTTAACAAGAACATATTGAAGGTTGCCTCTAAAACCATTATCCCAGTCAACACTGTCATCTTTGTTAGATGTCAGAACAACATACTTAGCGTTGACAGTACCACCGAAGAATTCGATACCATCATCGGCATTTTCATGAACCTGGATGTACTCAACCTTAGTGCGATTACCAACGCCACCAAACGTGATACCGTTTAGCTCATTATCCGGAGCAATTTCATACCCCGCGTGCTTAACAACAACGTATCGTAAAATACCCGAGTTATCGTCTTCTGCTGTACCGCCGAACACGGCACCTTCCTGTACACCTTCAACCTGAAGCGCACAAGCACTGCCATCTGTAGGACACTTGTTCGATGGTGCATTACCAAGTAGAACAATACCGCCCCACTGACCAGAACCGGTAACACCGCCGGTTACATCTTCACTTGAGGTGAACACTACCGGAGCCGAAGATGTGCCCTCAGCTTCAATTTGAGAGCCACGGCTAACCACTAAGTAATCATTCCCTGAGCGACCGAAGATAGTCGTACCGGCTTCGATTTTAAGTTTTGCCGAATCTTGGTTATCGCCACCAACGAATACAGCGCCGCTTAGGGCATACATATTGTTGCTAGTCAGGGTTAAATCAGCAGTAATGCGACCGGAGATTTGACACGTGGTCATGCCATTTACCGGTGAGATTGCCGAGGTGCCTTCAGGACAACCTTCAATTTCAGCGGCTGCAGTCACTTCACCACCACCAAAACCAAATGCCCAGCCTTCACGCCAGTCATCTGAACCATCAAAGGCACCGATATAATCGGTCGTATCAAAGAATGCGCCTTCAGTATTGGACACATCCTGACCCGCACCTAATAATGGTGAATTCGAATCTGGGGTACCATCTGAGCTTACCAGGATTGAGGTAGAAACACTGTTAGATGTCTCTGCCAGGAACCAGCTTTCAAGGTCAAGTAACACGGAACCATCAGCGGCTTTTGAATCTTTAAAGTTTTCGCCATTCGCACATGCCATCACTGAGTTTTGCATGATGATTTTGCCAGAGTTGGCGTTATCTACGGTAACGGAAGAAACATCGCCACCTTCAAACTCAAGACATTCACCCATTTCAGATGGACCAGTCACTACGGTGTTATAAATACGTGCTGCCGTACCTTCACGAAGGTAGATACCTTCGGAGTCTTTATCAGCAGTATCAAAGTTGTTACCAATAATGGTCATATTGGCAATTGCCGGATTAGACTGTGGCTCTTTATCTGGTGTCGAACCATCATTGTCGGCTTCGATAGCGCGGTTTGCTTCACCGGAGTTAGCTGCATGTGCAACATAAACGTGTTGCATCATACCGCGATAACCGTTATCCCAATCGATAGAATCGTCTTTGTTCCCGGTCAACACTAAGTGTTTTACGTTTACTGCACCACCGAAGAATTCCACACCGTCATCAGCATTCGCGTGAACCTGAATATAGTCAACTTCTGTTTCAGAACCGACACCAGCAAACGTGATACCGTTTAATTCGTTATCTGGAGCAATTTCATAACCCGCATACTTAACCACAACGTATTTCAAAATACCGGAATCATCTTCCCAGTTTTCACCACCAAATACGCCGCCTTCTGCAACACCTTCTACCTGAAGCGCACAGTCACTACCATCGGTTGGACACTTATTTGAAGGCGCATTACCCAAAATGACAATACCGCCCCATTGACCAGCGGTAGTCTCTTCACCTTTTACATCTTGCAGTGAGGTGAAAATGATAGGCTGGCTGGCAGTACCTTGTGCGTTAATTTTACCGTCACGGTGAACAAGCAGGTAATCATTACCTGACTGACCGAAAAGAACCGCACCAGGCTCAATAGTAAGCTCGACTTTATTTTCAACGTTTGCAGCACCAGTACCAACCTGAAGGTCTTCACTGATGGCATAAAATACAGGCTTGCCATTTGCAAACCCTACTAAGGTGGTATCTTCTAAGATGGCTTCACGGAGAATTTGCACCTGAACATCAAACCCTAGTGCTGACGTCACGTCAGCCGTTAATGTCGATGAACCAACACCAGGTAATTCAACATTCTCGCTACCGCCGTCACCGTTGCCGCCATTGTTAATGATGGTATCACCAACGGAATTATCGACATTAGATTCAAGGTTAATGTCGCCACCACAGCCAGCCAACGATAGGCTAGCTGCAATAAAACTGAACTTAAATAATTGTGTTATTTTGTTTTGCATTTTGCTGCTCCGCAGAGAATATAAATTAAATTCCCAGCCATAGTACTGAGCAAAAATGACAGTTTTGTTTTAGTAATGTGGTGATTTGATGTAGAAAATATGACATAGGTGTTACAGAGATAACTTCGGCTTACCCGAAAAGATAAAACCCGCAACAGTATAATGAGAAAAAACAACCAGTTACACAAAGCGCAGCGTAACAAACTTGCAAATTATATTTCATCAAAATGTCATTTGCGTTATTTATAGGCATCGCCTACCAACAAAAATCAAGCATATGATTTTATTAGATTTAAATGGCTTTGTGGAAAATTAACCTCAGGTTAAGCTGCTGTAAAAAAGGATCTGGTAGGCATGTTCGCTAAGTACGGTAGTCAAAGGTTCAAAAATGGGCGTTTAACAAAATTCATGCTCTATACGTCGTTCACTTTCAAAAGCGTCTGGTATGAAAACGGGTACTCACTCGTATCGCAAGAATAACATTATGGGTATTAATCGCTTTGACTGACTTTGTACGATTTAACATTGATTGTTAAATAAAAGGAGAGAATAAGGCTAGTCTTCGTCCTGCCACTCATACGTATCGATTGCTGAACGAGCCTCAGCAATCGTACAGTTTGCTAAAATCACTAATTCTTTGACGCTTATCCCTGGATTTCTCGCAACCAGATTCACTAATTCTTTTTCGGTGAGTTGCCCTCGACTTTCCTTTATTTTGGTCAAAACCCAACGCCAGCTCGGTTCGTCTGTTTGTTCAAGTTCGTGTATCAGGTTGGTCAATTGTTCTCGGTTTGCAGAAAGTCGCCAGTTACGTGAGCGGCCGATGCGGCTAAGCTCAGCACCACTTTCACGAATGATGGCTTTAATTTCGTAGGCCCGCATTACACGACGTAAAAATGAAGGAAGCAATATATGAATAACTACCGAAACCAACCTGCCTCCAAAACGCCCTTCTATGAAACGGATACCAAGCAATACTATTGTCCAGTACATAACATTGGCATAACAATGGTCAGTATATCAATGGATTGAGGTAACAATAAAGAGACAACTCAGACAAATATTACAGTGATGCACCCCCCTCCTGCCTCTAATCCTTATAAAAGGCTTTCGCCTGACATTGATACAAAATGGTACACAACAATCATTGACTCAATCCTGATATAACCATAAATATAAGGCAAGTAGAAGTTAGTTGTTACGAATAATAAATGTGGTCAATAATTTGCGCCAGAATAAAAATTATACTGAGCAATTCTTGCGTTTTAACTCTGTTTATTTTTTCGGTACCTAAAGCGCAAGCCAAACAAAGCTATGAGGATATTTATCAGACGCAGTCAGGCTGGCATCTGGGTATGGCTACAGGCTATGGAAAAATAGACAATCCTATACACCAAGGTAATGACATTCCCTTAGTCCTGATCCCGAAAATCGAATTCTACTGGGGTGATTTTGCTCTCAACAACAGTCAGTTGATCTATACTCCTTGGCAAAATGACTCTACTACCTTTTCCTTTTTAACTAGGGTCAATGAAGACGGCCTGTACTTTATCGATGATTTGCTATCAGCTTCCGCTGGTGCGGCATTTCTTCAGCGCCCTTTAATGAGTGATGGAGGCCCAAACCAGCAAGGCAACAAAACGGCCCCCGCCTTGATGCGCGGCGAGATAGAGCGAATCGATGACAGAAAGATATCGGTGCTCGCTGGTATGGAAGTCAATCATGACTGGAATGACTGGCGCATCAGCGCTGCCTGGTACCGAGAAGTAACTAATTATCACCATGGCGATGAAGCATTTTTCAGTATTGCCAAGGCATGGCGTGGACAGTCGCACTTATGGTTAACCAGCCTAGAGTGGCAATATCAAAGTGAAGAATTATTGCAGTATTACTATGGTACCAGATTAGCCGACTGGATCGCCGGCTTTAGTCGTTTCCGGCCAAACTCAGCCCTTAATACCAGCATAAAAATAAGTTACCGCTACGACATTAGCAGCCACTGGGACTTTATCGCTGAAGCCCGCATCCAGCGCCTTGACTCAATGTTGAACGCTAGTCCATTGCTGCAACAGCAGCATTTATTTTCATTCTTTACGGGATTTGCCTGGAGTTTTTAAGATGGGCAGACGCAGTAACCAATTCACTTTTAGTATGTTCATGTTGCTGCTCCTCAGCTCAAAATCGGTAAACGCCCAACCGCCGAAACAGTTTTTTGAGATATCTCCAAACCTTTGTCTGAGTGAAGATAATCAATGCCGCCTAACAACAAATCTGTCCTGGCATTTCAACGACATTTTTCAGGTTTGTATCAAAGTTTATGGGCACCCGGTACGAACATATTGTGATTTGCCAGCCAGTATGGAGAAATACTCTCTGGAGCTCTTGAGTCATGAAGATATCCGCATCGACATTACCGACAGGGAACAATCCAGACTTTTGGCTACTCAACGAATTTTAATATTACATGTGAACGAACGAAAACCCAGACGTCGTATATCCTGGAGTATATTTTAAGTGAATCAATATTCAATATTGTATATAGAAGATGATTGCAAGCTAGCCAACCTAGTCAGTCGTTATCTGCAAAGTCATGGTTTTATCGTCACCCACTATGAACAAGGATATCCGGCGATATTTGCCGCTCAAACGCAATCCTTTGACCTGATTCTTCTCGATATCGGGCTGACAGATATCGATGGATTTGAAGTGTTTCGAGAAATCAAAAAAAACACCTCGACTCCAGTTATTTTTATGACCGCGAGACAGAGTCAAATCGACCACATAGCAGGTTTAGATCTAGGCGCCGAAGATTACCTGACAAAACCGGTAAGTCCATCCATTCTGTTAGCGAGAACCAACCGATGTTTACGCCGAAAGCAGGCAACACCTACACTACAGGCCCGCTACCCATCGATGAAGTTTGGCTCCCTGTATATCAATAGATCGCAAATGCAGGCATTTATCGATGATCAATCACTACAACTGACCAATGCTGAGTTTTCTATTTTAGTGCAGCTTGCCAGTAAACCAGGGGAAATGATTAGTCGGGATCAATTATTCGATGAATCCATAGGTCGAAAATATGATGGCTTGAATCGTACCATTGACGGCAGAGTCAGCCGCCTTCGAAAAAAACTGGGCGATGATTCAAACGGGCCGGAAAAAATAAAAACCGTTTGGGGAAAAGGCTATATTTTTATGCCCAATGCCTGGTAATAGCGTATGTTCCGCCTGTACCTCTCGCTTTATTTCACTTGCGCCTTATGTCTTGGAACCAGTGCCTGGTTTCTGGAGTCTTATAACAGCCAGTCCGGGCAACTTTCTAATCTGGAAAAACAGTTAATCGCAAACTACCTCAATGACACAGAACAAACAGAGCAAACAGGAGCAAAAAACCTTTTAACTAAAGTGCCGTTAAGTAGTATACATTTGTCCGAAGAACTTTTTCAGCAACTGCAAACTGGCCAGACATTGACGGTCGAGGACAATCAACAGCAATGGTACTTTTATAAATTGAGCGCCAGCGCGGCAGACGATGTCCTTATCTTTGGTCCATTTAGTAGTGCAGGTAATAATAATGCCTCATTCATAAAATTCATTTTCTATCTTAGCATTGCCGTTGCGGTTTTTCTGGGATGCTGGCCATTGTTTCGAGATATAAATCGTCTACAACTTGCTACGTACGACATAAGCCGGGGGGCATTAGGAAAACATATACAATTCTCAAGATTTTCAATGATTAAAGACATAGGTGATACATTCAATCAAATGAGCCAGCAACTAAGTCGTCGGGTAACGACCCAGAGAGAACTGATAAATGCTGTTTCACACGATTTTCTAACACCTATCTCAAGAGCAAAATTTGCGCTTGAGGTTCATGACGACAAGCAGTGTCAGAGTTTACAAAATATTGACTTAATGCAGGATCTCGTTGAGCTGGAAATACTGGTTGAAGAGTTTCTAACTTATGCTGAGTTGCAACAATGCAAGCCTCAATTTGTGCACAGGATATATACCGCCAAGGATCTCATTATGCCATGCATCGGTAAATTTTCTGTATATAGTGAGCTCGTCATTAATTTGAACAATCACCAGCAGAATATCTCTGTCGATCAACGAAGTTTTCAACGAATCCTGCAAAACCTGCTTGGCAATGCGGTTCGATTCGCCCGCCAACATATCATCGTATCCATAGAACAGACATCAATGCACTGGGAACTGTCTGTCAGTGATGACGGGCCGGGATTTGCCGAACATAAAAAGAGCTATCTGCTTAAAGCGTTTAATCAGGACGAAAAGGGAAATGAAGAAATATATCAAGGTGTGGGTTTAGGACTGGCCATTATCAAGCAATTATGCCACTGGCAACATGGTGAATTGCAGATTGAAACTTGTCCTATCCTAGGTGGCGCCCGCTTTAAAGTGCGTATTCCTCACCCCAAGAACAAAATACATGAGGCGTAACAACTGCAATAACCTTTGCAACGAATGCCAGATGACAATACGCTATTTCCTCTACAGGCTGTATAAGTCACGTTGCACCATATTAGGAAGTTAATCTGTAACACTCTTCCTGCCACAACCTTTTGAATTCATACAACTTAACAGTTAAACCGCAAACTGTATCAACCTGTATCAAACTGTACTTTAGTTTGTCAATTCATTGACCAAATCCGCTAACCACAGGAATCTAACACGGTTAAAAACCGCAGGTTCTATAAAATCTAAATGACTATCAGAATCTGTAACTCATTCACTTAAGAGTTAAAGGAAGTTTATGTTTAACTTAAAAAAAGTTTCTCTGGTAGTAGCCTCTGCACTGTACGCCAGTGCCGTTGGAGCCAGCGCGACCAATGCACCTCAGTCAGCCTGGTTCGAAGCACCAGCAGACTATCAGGCGCCAAAACCTCTAGAGCGAGCCGAATACCCAGGCGTTGCCAACCAGCAGACCAAAAAACAGCATAAAGTATTTGAGGCTGAGGCTGATATCAGCGGCATTCAAATTTACATTGTGCAATTAGAAGATCAACCTGTCGCCACTTATGGCGGTGAATTACAGGGTTACGCGGCAACCCAGAGTCATATTTTGGCAGCACGACAAAGCAAGAACCAACCACTGAATCTCGCACAACCGGATATTGCTAATTATCATAGCTACCTGGAAACCAAACGTCAGGAGTTTTTTCAAAATGCCAGCCGCCTGCAAGGACTGAACATTCGTCCCGAGCGCGAATTCAGCGTTGCTTTAAATGGTTTTACCGCGCAAATGACTCAGGAAGAAGCCATGCGCATGGCCAAAGTCCCAGGCGTCAAACACATCACCCGTTCAAAGATCTACGAACTAAAAACCAATGCAACTATAGGCCAGACTGGAGCCGATAAGGTCTGGCAACACCCAGTCCATGGCGACAACATGGGTGAAGGTGTCGTTGTAGGTATCATTGATACTGGAATTAATACCGATCATCCATCGTTTGCGGAAGTGGGCGGAGATGGCTTTGTACACACCAACCCATTAGGTGAAGATACCTTTCTCGGTGACTGTGTAGAATCACCACAATTGTGTAACGACAAACTCATTGGTGTGTATTCCTATCCGGAGATCACTCAGGCATACAGCGATCCGGTATTTGCTGAAGTTCGTCCGGAAAATGGTGAAGACTATCACAGTCATGGTTCGCACGTTGCAGGAACTGCAGCTGGTAACATTATCTATGATGTACCGTACAAGCTAAAAGACAACACACCGCAAGGCTCCGGTATGGATACCAACCTGATATTCTCTCAGACATCAGGTATGGCTCCACACGCTAATATTATTTCTTATCAAGTATGTTGGCCAGGCGGACAAGGTGACCCTTACGCGGGATGTCCTCAGACCGCATTGCTTTCCGCGATTGAACAGGCGGTAATCGATAATGTTGATGTAATCAATTTTTCTATCGGTGGTCTAGAAGAAGATCCATGGATTGATCCCATTGAGCAAGCATTTTTCAATGCGGCACAGGCAGGAGTTTTTGTTGCTGCCGCCGCAGGAAACAGCGGTGATGAACTGATGACGGCTGATCACTCTTCCCCCTGGTTAACCAGTGTTGGTGCACATACTCCAAGTAAAAAAGCAGGATTTAAAGATAAATTTCTGACTAGCCTGTCAGGTGGTGATACTGAAGCGCCCCAGCAAATGTCAGGTGTATCGATCACTTTTGAAGAAATTTCCGGCCTTTTAGTTAACGCAGCAGATTATCCAAACCCGAATGAAAAATATTCCTTTAATATGGCGAACTGCGATAAGCCTTATCCGCAAGGAACATTTGACTTGGCTGACGATCCAGAAACTCTGGATATCGATGAAAGCCAGCAAAATGTCATCGTAGTCTGTAAGCGCAGCAGTAGTCCTTTATATTTCAAGGCTGCCAATATTGCTGAAGGTGGCGCCGAAGGCATGGTTGTGTATAACCGTTCCAGCTACCAGGACAATGCCTCTATTCCTGCGGTTGCACATCCATTACCAGCAATTCATATTACTTATGACGATGGTATGGAATTGATTGACTGGATGGCATCTGGTAAAGGCCATACGGGTACAATCACACCAACTGAAGCACATGAGGAAGACGTTGAAGATGAAATGATGGCATATTTTTCCAGCCGCGGTCCTTCTTACTTTGGCCTGGATACATTAGTCGTTGATATCGCGGCACCGGGGGTTGATGTCTACGCACCTGGTTCAGATGATCAGCCGTTTACAAGTAATCCAGGCACTGCTGACTGGATGAGCATGTCTGGTACATCTATGGCAAGCCCACACGTTGCGGGTGCTGCAGCTATATTGCGTCAGTCACATCCGGATTGGTCACCAATGGAAATCCAGTCAGCGCTGTTATTAACCGCCAGCAATGATCTTAAGAATTCTTCATTTCTAGACAGTTATTCGCCAAGCGGATGGGATTCTGGCTTACAAGACATGGGTGCTGGTCGAATGAATGTTGACCAAGCTGACAAAACTGGTCTGGTACTTGATGAATCCATGGATAACATGAGGGCTGAAAACCCAAATTTAGGTGGTTTTGAAAAGCGCCTAAACACGGCTTATATGGTCGATACAGAATGTGTTAGCGAATGTTCGTTCGTTCGAAACTTTAAAGCAACCAAAGATGGCAGCTATCAAGTATCAACGCAAACCTGGATTGGAGATTTTGATATTGAAGTTGAGCCCATGTCATTTGACATTAAAGCGGGCGAAACCCAATCCATCGTAGTGACCACAAGATCGAAGAAATCTAGTGCCGCTGTTACATTTAATGATTTGACCGGTAATCAGGGTCAGGTGATTTTAACCCCTGCCGACGACTCACCGATATTGGAATTGCCAGTATGGACCTACAACGGTAACACAGGATTACCAGAACATGTGATGATCAATGCGCACCGTACCTCGGCGACCACTAACATCGGGCCGTTTAATACTCGAGAAATCACCGAGTTATCGACGCATAGCTATGGTCTGGTCAAGGGGTCGGGTGAAACCGTTCAGCTTTATTACGACGAAAGCCTCGAAGATCCATTTAACCTGACCGAAAACGAAGCCATGACGTTGGTTAATGTTAACCATGTGGAGTTAACAGACGTTAGTGAAGGCAGTAAAATGTTGATCAGCCGCGTCGTAGGTGAAAATGTCAATGATGCCTTGGTATTCATGGGACAGGATTTGAATAATGATGGTCTAGCAACTCACGACGAATTATTATGTATGTCTACCGACTATAACGCCGCGAATTTCTGTTCCATCGTCGATCCAAATCCAGGTACTTACTGGACACTGATCATGAATACCGATCGTCCTAGTTGGAATGAAGAAGACCAAGGGCGAGAAATTTCATTCGTTACCGCCGTAGTAAATAGTGATAACCAAAACCTTACCATTACTGGTGCAGAGCAGATCCCTGGATACGAAGAGTACCAGCTGGAGTTAAACTACCAGTTACCAGAAATGGAGATCGGCGACTACTATTTTGGTGGCTTTGATATCGGTTCTAACGCCAGCGATATAGGTAACCTTGGCTTTGTTCCGGTAACCATCACCCAGGTAGATGATGATGTAACGTTCACTGTCGCTCAGTCTAAAGCGAAAGCCGGGGATATCGTTGATTTTAATATCAGTGTGATTGCCAATAACGAGCAGCAGGCCCGTGATTTTACTCTGCAAACGACTCTGCCAGACAGCATCCAAATCATTCCTGACAGTATCGTTGCCTCAAATGCAACGCCTGCGCCTCCAGAATTGGCTAATAATGTCCTGTCATTAACTGGTACTCAGGAAACCACCCGAGATGTTGTGCGTAATTATAAAATCACTAACAACATAACCGATGAGATGTGTTCATTAGGAGCTGCTAAATCACCGTATCCTGGTTATCTTGATTTAAGACCCCTGGGATGGCGTACTCTGGAGAATGTTCAAGGTCGTTATTACAATGAGTACGAGTATTCATTGAAGGACTTAATGAACTGGGATGAAGATATTGCTTTCCCATTCTTTAACAAGTATCACTTTACTTCGATGAAAATTAACCCGGCAGGCCTGATTACGTTTGGCTCTCAAGGTCGAACAACGCCTTACCATGTTGAGCTTCCAAGGGCAGCAGCTTATCCGCCACCGCCACCGTACATTATCGCACCATTCTGGGTTGGCGATAATACGATCCCAGAGCGAGTAGATTCAAGCTATCCAAACCATCATTTGAATGCTGGCGTAACGCCCACTTATACATGGGCCAGAGACTGGTTAGTACTAGAATGGGATAACGTTGAGCGTGCTTATAGCGACGGTCAAATGGTCGATTTTGAAATGTTCCTGAGAATGAACATTAATTACGAGCCAGGTGAATATGAAATGATGTTCGCTTACGACAATGTCGAATTGGCAGATGCTCAAGGGACTATCGGCTTTAAAGCGGCTGATGGCAGAGTTCTGATTGATGGCGATATTCCGATGGATGTCAATATTGGTAACTCAGTTGCCTTTAATGATCTCGATCAGGTAGTAAGCAATGAGTTGGTTGTTTGTATGGACTACACCGGTCCGGAAGAATCGCAATTCAACGTCAGCTTTCAAGCTTACGTTTCAGAAGCAGCTGCCGGCCAAACTCATACCATAGAGCTGGAAAATGGTCTGGTTGGTTCTGAAAATGAGCAGTTGTCATTAACATTGGATGTTACTGGTAATATCCAGATTGCTGAGCTTGCCGATATCACCATCATGGAAGGCGAGCAAGCCAGCTTTAAGGTTAACTATGCGGATGAGAATCCGGTAAGTAATATCGTTGATGTGATGGCGGACTATGTCAGTGTAGAAGTGTCAGGGCATGAGTCAGGTAGTATGGTGACTCTGACTCCGGATACTGGCTATAACGGCACCGTTGAAGTGATGGTAAAAGTGTCCGATAGCGTCAATGCTGGTGATGCAGCGGTCGCAAGATTCATGCTAACCGTTGAATCTGATGGCATCGAACTGGGTTGTACCGATGATACAGCAATCAACTTTGATGAAAATGCTAATACCGATGATGGTAGCTGTGAATTTCCGGCTGAACCTCCTGGGCAAGAAAAGAAGAAGTCAGGTGGTAGTAACTCTATCATGGCACTTCTGGCCCTGATGGTAATAGCAGGAATGCGCAGACGCATCCGTTAAAATAAGCTTCAATCCGATGTAATTATGAAAAAGCCCGGTTTGTAAATACAAACCGGGCTTTTATTTCGCTACAAATGCGACTCAATTCGCTACGACCAAATTCCTGTCTTATTCTGTTTCAAGGTAGCTATCTGTACGCAAACCAAACTGGGCTAATAAATCGTCAATAAAACGATTCAACTCACCGGTCATCAAGGTGAAGTCGGCATCGATTTTCACAAGAATATCATCACTTTGAATGTCAGCGTTTTGCTCGTGAATCACATCGAAAAACTTAACACGTTTTACGCTTAAATCATCGGCAAGCAAACACGATAGCGTTTGATCCCAATCAAAAGCAATTTTCACTACCTGCTTATCGGTATTTAAATGCGCCAGAATTTCATCGGACAATAAATCCTGATTCTTACAGCGGATCACCGCGGCATCTTCGCCTAATGCTTTTAGCTCACCTTCAAAACCAATTAAAAATTGCTCAGGTAAGTTCTGCTCTAATAACCAGCTGGTCATTACCGTTTCGGCGCCGGTTTCTGGCGCAAATGAGGTTACCGGCAGGCTGCCTAGTGATTTACGTAGTAATGCCAGGAAATCTTCGGCTTTGCCGCGAGAAGAGGTATTGATCACGATAATGTTTTTCTCAGGGCAGATATACCCTTGAGTGTCGCTGATTCTTGAGAATGCACGTGGCAATAACTCAAAGGTAATATCTTCTTTAAACTGCTCTTTTTCTTTCTTGGTTGCTTTGCGAGAATGCTCTTGCTCTAGTTGCTCAACTTTTTCATCAAGGGCCTCTTTGACCACAGAAGCAGGAAGGATTTTTTCTTCTTTGCGGGCAGATAATAAATAGCAACCATTCGCATGGTGTAACAAACGTTGGCCGTGCTTCCCAAGTGCGTTACTCCAACCGAAATGGGACATTTCGGTTTTACCACAAGGGGTAAACTGGTTTTCCTGAAGTTGGCTTTCAAGCTCGTCTTCGTTTATGGTAAATGGACGCGTAAATGCAAAAATATATAAATTTTTAAACCACATGGATGTATTCCTGTCCCCTCACATGGAAATACCGGGGATCGTTATTGAGAAGGATTTGAGATGGGCATCATAACCAATATATTGCTGCTGAGTATATCTATTTTTTTAGTTTCGAAGATGATGTCCGGCATTCATTTGAAAAGCTTCTGGACTGCCGTGGTTGTCGCTATTGTTTACTCTATCGCCGATATTCTTTTGTATTGGTTTTTAGTGATCATTTCCATGCCTTTGATCATTATCACCTTTGGATTGTTTGTGTTTGTTCTCAATGCATTTTTACTCTGGATAACCGATCAGCTGCTTGATGACTTCGAAATAGAAAGCTTCGGCACTACCTTAGTAGCTTCGTTTATTATTACCGTGATTAACCTGGTATTGGGTTGGATATTTTTACCTGGTTCCACTTAATCAGAACCAGGTAAATGATTTGAATACACTTGCTTGTAAGTGCTTAAAGGTGATTAGTAAACCACTCAACCACGGCGAGATTTACTTCACCTTTGTGAGCCATCAATGAATGATCGCCACCATCAAAGCGAATAAACTTATGGGGGTGCTCAAGCTCTGTCAGGCGCGTTGCCAATCTTTCAGAGTGCTCGATTGCCACACGTTTATCCTGATCGCCATGAATCAATAATATTGGCACTTGTTTGGGTAACTCTTCTGCCCATAGCAAAACAGAACGTTTTTTAAGTTGATTATCTTTGTCGGTATCGTAATTTGGAATTCTGGCTTTATATACTCGCTCAAACTCCGGTCGTTTTTGTAAACCAAAAATCAAATCAGAATCGCCAGCTTGCGCAACCAGTGCTTTAACCCGGTTTTGTTGCATTAAGGTCAGGTATGACTGCATTGCGCCTCGGCTCGAGCCATACATGCCAACTTTTTCACTATCGACGCCATCAATTTCGGGGATTAAATTAATCAGGGTCACCACATCATCAACATCAGCACCACCAAATTCGTCCTGTCTTTTTGAATTTTCGTTACCAAAACCACTGTATTGCGAGCCAATAATGGCAAAACCTTCATTGGCAAGTGGAAACAGGGTGAAGAACATATCGGTAAAATTGATTGCACCAAAATCGGCATTACCACCACGATTGTAAACAATCACTGGCGGTTTCGTCTTCTTAGCCTTGTTATCAGCAGTGTTTGGTTTAGGAGCGATGTAATATCCCTGCACATATTCACCACCAACCTTGTACCAGAAAATACGACAATCCAATGTGCTTTTGTACTGATTAAAATCCTCCTCTTTCAAATAAGCGGTAAACATTTTCTCTACAGAAGCGACTCTCGCTTTTGCGTTTTCACCCTTATTGTTCTTATTGATTAACATATCTTTCCAACTCTTATGACTTGAAAAATCACCGCTAAAACAATTTGATGCTTTTTCAAAAGCTGGAGGCAAAATTTGACGCTCGCTCAGTTCAGCGGCGCTGCTAATCGCCGCGAACAGCATTGTTGAAAAACCTATGATGGTGGTGGAAATAAATTTGCTTAATCGACTCATAAAAACTCCTTTTTAAAATAAATACCATTAATGGTCGTAAAACTTGTATGCAGGCATATATTAGAAAATACAGCCGTTCGCATGATGTAGCAAACATTGGCCGTGCTTCCCAAGTGCGTTACTCCAAACGAAATGGGACATTTCGGTTTTACCACGAGGAGTAAACTGGTTTTCCTGAAGTTGGCTTTCAAGCTCGTCTTCGTTTATGGCAAATGGACGCGTAAATACAAAAATATTTAAATTTGCTTCTCATTTCAGGCAGTAAATCATCAATAAATAATTCATCATTTTTTCGTACTTGAATCGATGATAGTGATACATCAATTTCAATTTTTGAATCATCAACACGATGAACTAGCGTATCTTTAAATCCCCAGGCAAAGCTTTTCTTTATAAGATTACCGTTGCAAAAGTATTTCATAAAACCAAGTGAAGAAAGCTCCACTCTGAATTCTTTATACCAATCACATTAAATTATTGCTCACTCAGTGAGAATTTAAAGGCTTTTAGGCAAGGCTTTGATTGCAGAGA
>NZ_JBHZSG010000049.1:0-17459 GCF_043642205.1 Thalassotalea litorea
TTCTCTGCAATCAAAGCCTTGTCTAAAAGCCTTTAAATTCTCACTGAGTGAGCAATAATTTAATGGGATTGGTATTAATGGGACATAGTCGTCATTAATTGGTTCTTAAATTATTGATTATTATGTTATTGTTTTTTCTCTAATTGACACTGCCCCTATAGAAAATTAACAACAGGAATTATTGTTCGTGGGTTTAAAGCAAATTAATTCAACCTGGTTATATACCTCGGTTGCGCTTATTGCGTTTGCCGCTAACTCGATATTGTGCCGCCTCGCTTTGAAAGACGAAGCTATTGACCCATCAAGCTTTACATCTATTCGCCTACTATCCGGCGTAGTTATGTTTATCATGCTGCTGGCGTTTCCTCGTAACGGTAAAAAGCACAACATGCAATTGCTTTCGTTTAGCGGTAAAAATTTTCTCGCAGCAGGGACGCTATTTATCTATGCCATTGGTTTCTCCTACGCTTATATTACCTTAGATACTGGAACTGGCGCTCTGATCTTATTTGGCACAGTGCAGTTAACCATGATTGGGATTGGATTTATTCGCGGTGAAAAACTTCACGTCTTTGACGGGGCGGGTATTTTTATTGCGTTCGGTGGCTTAATCTATCTTTTATATCCCACCATTTCTACACCAAATATGAGCGGTGCTCTATATATGGTTATTGCAGGAGTCGCATGGGGTGTTTATACCGTTTTAGGTAGAGCAAGCGCAGCGCCGCTAACAGACACGGCGAACAACTTCATCTGGACAATGCCATTGGTGATCGTTCTGTTTATCTTTACTGTTACTTCTGCGAACATCACCGTCAAAGGCGCTTTTCTAGCGGTGTTATCAGGCGCATTTGCATCTGCTTTGGGCTATAGCGTTTGGTATAAAGCGCTAAACACCCTTGGTAATATTCAGGCAGCCGTATTGCAATTATCTGTACCGGTTATCGCGGCGATTGGCGGGGTGTTGTTTGTATTCGAAAGCATAACTATTCGGCTTATGCTTTCCAGTCTGATGGTGCTAGGAGGGATCTTACTAGTGATTCTGCGCAAAAGCCGATAGATGATAATAATCAGCCTGATTTGGTTAAGTTAGTTCGCTGTCGCTCCATTGTCAAAATCAGTAACGCAGGATAAATGCCTTTAAAACTCACCCGTAGGGAGTTTATCTTAAGGTCCATTTACGGCCCTATATTTCATTAATATAGAATGACTATATCAATAAAATCTATGTTGTAACTGAACCTCTGCCCTAACTCTGAGTTGTGCACAAACTTAGTGTGATTGCTATAACCTTCGCATGCATTGATATAGTCCTGCCTGTTTAACCGTTATTTCAACGCATTATTGCTTTTTTAAGTCTCGGGCAATGAAGTGTCCCTTGTGTAAAAAATTAATGGAACTGTTATGACACTGCCCCGTGCGCGGGCACTGGTTTTCCAATAAAAAGCATTTGTCCTGTTTTTACCACAGTCGTTAGCGCCTCTTATTTACAAGAGGCGTTTTATGATCTTTGCGCACCTAAAGTTACTGCAGTTTATCGTTGGAATTCGTTTTGGGCGAGCCAGTTTTTTACCACTTTAGCACTAACCTCTGGTTTTCGCGCCCAGCGGAAATGATCGGCGCTAAAGCCTAAATCATCGGTGGTTAGGGTGATCTTCTCAATTTTGGCGGCGGGGTATTTGTCTAATACCAGCTGACTTGGCGTCGGTGGCGCATAAATATCTTCACTAAACTGTAGACTTAATATATCACCGGTGAATGCCTGCAGTGCTTGTTCAAAATCCTGCTCTATACCTTTTGCCCGGTACAGGTTGGTCTTGACCAGATGACGCCAATCGAGCATTAACTGCTGACTTTCTTTGCCCGCAAATCCGGTAAAATCTCCGTGATAGTAACCCAGCAATTTATTCATAACAGGAATGCTGTGATACAACCCCTGCAATAGTAAACCGGTTTTACGATCAAACGCTTTATGGTAGGGCGAGGCGCATCCGGACAAAATAATTCTATCGACTTTTCCAGGATTCATGGCGGTAAAGCAACTGGCAAGATGGCCGCCAAGGCTGTGTCCCATCAGATTCAATTTGTCCGACGTATGGCTGTTTGCCAACCAGGTGGTCACAATGCCGATATCTGAAAGGTACTCTTTAAAACCATAATTACACTGCCTGCCAGGGCGCAGTGTACTATGACCATGACCACGTTGTTCAAGCAGATAAACGGCTACGTTTTGTTCCGCAAGTTTTTGCGCAAAAGGTCGATAATACCTTGCTGCCATTCCCATGGCTGGCAGCATCAATAACACCGCGTCGGTGTTTTGTGGCGGCGAAAATACTTCCACAGGTACCTGATAGCCTGAGCTATCTTCCAGTAGCTGTAATGTCCAGGCGTCGCTATGACCTTGAGTGCCAGGCACGCTTGAGTCATCTAAGTCTGTTAAATCTAGGCGATCATTTTGATTGTCTGGAAGAGTCATTGACGCCTAGCCTTAATCTTTAAGCATTTCGATATGAGGGATACCATCTTCCAAATACATTTCGGAAACCCTGACGAAGCCGTGTTTACGATAGAAATCTTCGAGATGTTCCTGAGCAGATATCTTAACGCTAAAATCCGGCCAGTGTTGCTGGCATAGTCGCAGGGCTTCTTGCATGAGCGGGTGACCAAGGCCTTTGCCACGATAATCCATATCGGTTGCAACCCGCCCGATAGCAACCAGACCCGGATAGCAAAGGCCCGGGGGCAGGATGCGCAGGTAGGCCGCTAAGGGTAATAACCCAGACGCATTGGCTTTCCCATTTTGGTCATAGGCGAGTAAATGGATCACTTCGCTGTCGATGTCCCTGTTATCCAGCTCTGGGTAATAACAGGTTTGCTCGACGACAAAAACATCTACCCTCAGCTTTAACGCCTGATAGAGTTCGCTGGCGGTTAATTGATCAAAGTGTTTGGCTTGCCAGTTAATCGTAGGTGCTGTCATTGAAAATTCTTACTACTGATGACGATGCTCTAATACTGCCATAACTTGGGTTAAATCAACATCCTGATCTCGAAGTAATACAAGAGTGTGGTAGAACAAGTCCGCACATTCTTGTAATAATTCGTCTTTATCGCCAGTCGCGGCGGCTAAGGCAACTTCGACCCCTTCTTCGCCAACTTTTTGTGCCGCACGCTTTGTGCCCTGGCTCAATAGTTGCGCGGTATAACTGTCTTCGGGTTTATCAAATTGACGTTGTTTTATGACGTGTTCGAGTAAAGACAGAAAATGTTTTTGATTAAATTCCTGCTCAGCAAAACAAGATTCTGTGCCTAAATGGCAAGTGGGGCCGTTAGGGCGACAGACCAGTAACAAGGCATCTTTATCACAATCGCTATAAATTTTTTGCACATCCAAGGTGTTGTTTGATGTTTCGCCTTTGGTCCAAAGGCGTTGCTTTGAACGGGAATAAAACGTTGCCTGTGAAATTTCTAAGGTTTTATCTAACGCGGCTTTGTTCATGTAGCCTTGCATTAATATGGCACCGGTATCCGCATGTTGGATGATGGCAGGCAGTAAGCCATCCATTTTTTCCCAGGCTAAATCGGCACTGTTTTGTGTAGTAATTATCATCTTGTTAAATCCACCTTAAGAACGCATTGGCACGTGCTGCTCGCGCAAATATTGTTTTAAATCCTGTATATCAATAATGCCTTTATGAAAAACACTTGCCGCAAGGGCACCATCGACATCGGCCTGTTTAAATACCTCGGAAAAGTGCGCCATGGTACCGGCACCACCGGAGGCAATTAATGGAATGTTGGCGACATCGCGAACCATGCTAAGTTGTTCGATATCATAACCTTGACGCACACCATCCTGGTTCATTACATTGAGAACAATTTCCCCTGCGCCACGGCCCTGAACTTCCTGTACCCAGTCCACCGTCTGCCAACGGGTTTTTGAAGATTTCGTTTCATCGCCAGTAAATTGATAGACCTGATATTGACCTGTCTGCTCGTCAAAATAGGAGTCGATACCAATCACTACGCATTGCTGACCAAACTGACGGTTTAAGCGATTGATCAAATCCGGATCGGCAAGCGCGGGTGAGTTAATGGAAATTTTATCGGCACCCATAGATAACATTTTCTGAGCATCGGCTTCACTTTTAATACCACCGGCGACACAAAAGGGGATATCAATGACTTTGGCGATACGTTCTACCCAGCTTCGGTCTAGCGTGCGGCCATCAGCACTGGCGGTTATATCGTAAAACACCAACTCATCCGCACCTTGCTCAGCATATTGCTGGGCCAGTGGCACTATGTCGCCAATGATTTCGTGGTTGCGAAACTTAACGCCTTTGACAACGAGTCCATCGCGTACATCGAGACAAGGGATTATCCGTTTTGCCAGCATTGAATCGCCTCCGCTAAGGTGAATTTTCCTTCCAGTAACGCCCGGCCTAAAATCACCCCGTCTACCGACGTTGGCTTTAGGGCTTCAATATCGCTTAATGCACCGATACCACCGCTCGACTGCCAGAAAATATCTGGAAACTGAGCTTTCACTTCTTGATACAAGCTTACGTTTGAGCCTTGTAAGGTGCCATCTTTGCTGATGTCGGTACACAAAACGTGTTGCAGGCCAACTTTGCGATAGGTGGCAATTAACTCTTCTAATGTGACACCTGAGCTTTGCTGCCAACCATGGGTTGCGACAACTTTATTGCCATCTGCATCGATATTGATATCTAGTGCAAGCACAATGCTATCGGCTCCAAATTCTTTAAACCATTGGCTGACTTCATCTTGTTTGCTCACCGCAACCGAGCCAATAACAACACGCTCAACGCCAGAGTCGAGCAAATCCTGCACTTCTTCACGGGTACGGATACCACCACCGGTTTGGATTTTTAATAATTTTGCATCGGTCAGGGCTTTAATTAACGGCAGCTGACGCTTTGCCGGATCTTTTGCGCCGGTTAAATCGACAATATGCAGCCAGGTTGCGCCTTGCTCGGCATAACTTTTCAATACTTGCATAGGCTCTAAGGTATATTCGGTTTTTTGTTGATAGTCACCTTGAAACAGGCGTACCACGGTACCTTCAATTAAATCTATGGCGGGGATGATCATCAAACTAACTCCATAAAATTTCGTAACAATCGCGCGCCACTGGCTCCAGAACGTTCCGGATGAAACTGCACGCCGTAAAAATTATTCTGGTAAATACTGGCGGAAAAGGACTGGCCATACTGACACTGTGCTAAGGTATGTCCGGATACTGGCGCGCAATAGCTGTGAACAAAATAAAAGTAATCGTCTTCGTTAATGCCTGTAAACAGTGGATTATCACTGATATTGATCAGGGTATTCCAACCCATATGAGGTAAACGTAATCCAGAACCATTGGATTGCGCGTCATTGGTGCCAGAGATATCAATACCGTTAACCTCAGTATCGATTAGGTTTAAACAATCAGTCTGCACGCCATTTTCAAAGGATTGTCTGGTGAGCAATTGCATGCCAAGACAAATGCCAAGTACAGGTTGGGTTAATGAGGTGATAAGTTGCTTTAATTCCAACTCATTAATGCCTTGCATGGCGAATTCGGCTGAACCAACGCCCGGTAGAAATACCCGAGGGGCCTGTTTGATTTTCGCCTCATCCCGGGAAACACCGACCACATAACCCAGCCGTTCAATGGCGAATTTTAATGAGTTGATATTGGCACAACCGGTATCAATGATCAGCGCCTGATACGCCTGCTCCTGACTCATAATACACCTTTAGAGCTTGGTAGCTCATCAGAACTGACGGTAATGGCTTGCCCTAACGCTCGTCCGAATACTTTAAACAGACTTTCTACCTGATGATGACAATTGCCTTGCGATGTCGATAAATGCAAAGTGATTGCCATCGCATCACTTAATGATTTGAAAAAGTGACTGACCATTTGTGTCGACATACCGCCGACCCGGTTGTCGGTAAAGTTAGCATCGAATTCAATGTGAGCACGGCCCGATAAATCCAGACTACACTCAGCACGACATTCATCCATCGGCAACACAAAGCCAAAGCGATTAATGCCACGCTTGTCACCAAGAGCCTGTTTTAGCGCTTCACCTAAAGCAAGAGCGGTATCTTCGACACTGTGGTGATCATCAATGTGCAAATCGCCATCGACGGTACATTGCAATGAAAAACCGCCATGGGTCGCGATTTGATCTAACATGTGATCGAAAAAACCGATGCCAGTTGCAATCTGATTGTCGCCACGCTTGTCGAGGTTAACGTTAACTCGGATGTCGGTCTCTTTGGTGGTGCGAACGACGGTCGCTTCTCTTGGGTTGGTTAACAGTAAATCTGCAATTGCCGGCCAGTTCAAACCATCACGTTGATACTGAAGGCCTGGGAGCCCCATGTTCGCTGCCAGTTGTAAATCCGTTTCCCTGTCGCCGATGACGTAAGAATTGGCGAAGTTAATTCGACCTTGTTGCAGGTACTCGCTAACCAGCCCAAGTTTCGGCTTACGACAGCTACAGTTGTCTTCTTCAAAATGAGGACAGATTAACTGGTCGGCAAACGTCACCCCCTGGGAGGCAAAAATTTCCAACATTTTGTCTTGAGCAAGATCAAAATCCTGCTGCGGAAAGTTGTCGGTACCCAGCCCATCCTGATTGGAAACCAGAACCAGTTGATAACCTTTGTCGATAAGTTTTAATAGTACCGGAATGACCTGTGGTTCAAATACCAGCTTTTCCAGGCTATCTACCTGTTTGTCAGTCACCGGCTCTTCAATTAAGGTACCGTCGCGGTCGATAAATAAAATATTATTGGTTTGCATGTATGTTCTCTTACGTCATCGTTAACTGGGTTGCCTGTAACGGCGATATTGCTTTGTACAGCGTATTTAGGTCTCTCGATTTCGGTTCCGGTGTTAATTGTCAGGAACAAAGCCGGTAAGTAATCGCTTAAATTCCGCCAATTCGTCCGCCGAACCTATGGATACCCGCAGGCAATTTTCTAGCGTCAGCTGTTTTGATTGATTTCGGATCAAGACGCCATTACGACTCATCTCGCTAAACAATTGCTCACATATCTTGATATTCATCACCCGAAACAAGATAAAATTGGCGTTAGCGGGAAAAACGTTTTCTACCCAAGGGAGTCTGGCTAGTGTTTCGGCAATGTCTTGGCGCAGCGTAATCGTTTGTTTTATCTGACGTTTCAGCAGCAATGTTGCGTCACTGGCTAAGGCCGAGCAGGCGATATCGGCAACGGGTTTGGCAATCGGGTAGGGTGCGATAATTTTACTCATCAGCTCAATCACCGTTGAATTTGCCAGCGCGAATCCGCAACGCAATCCGGCGAGCCCAAAGGCTTTAGATAATGTGCGAAGGATAACCAAGTTAGGATATTTTTCGAGAAGCTCAACGCAAGACGCCTCTGGACAGTAATCAATATAAGCTTCATCAACGACAACCAGAGCTTTGCCTAAGAACATGTCTAAGGTGCTGATGATATCGTTTTGATTGATTAAATCGCCGGTTGGGTTGTTGGGTGAACAGATAAACACCAATTTGCAGCTACCGATCTGAGTGGCCAGTGCGGCAATATCTAATTGTCGTTCACGGTTTAACGGCACGGTTTTTACATTGGTTAGGTGGCCTTTGGCGCTGATGGCATACATCCCATAGGTGGGAGGGCAGATAACTATGCTGTCTTTATTGGGTTCACAAAAGGTTCTGATCAATACTTCAATGGCTTCATCGGCACCTCGGGTTGCCAAAACCTGACGGGACTGGACTTTTGCGTAATCGGCATAGGCTTGGATCAGGGCCGATGGTTGAAAATCCGGATAGCGATTCAGTTGCTCTATGGCTTGGGTATAGACATTATTGCCGCCTTGTTCATTAGCATTAAGCCAGACATTACCACCGGATTGTTCGCGTCTTGCCGACTGGTACGCCACCATGTCAATGACATCGGTCCGCACCAGAGAAAGAATGCCATCGTCCGCATTCGCTCCTTTTTGCTCTTGGGGGTTCAAGATCTCCGCCGTCATTTTCCTGCTCCTACTCGCAATGTAACCGCGCGCTGGTGTGCATCCAGGCCTTCGGCATCGGTTAACTCAATAATGGTCTCTGCCAGACTTTCCAGTCCCGATTTACTCAGAGTTTGCACCGTATAGCGACGGCTAAAATCGGCTAACGATAACGACGAGGTGACTTTAGAGTAACCATAGGTTGGCAATACGTGATTGGTGCCGCTGGCATAGTCGCCAGCCGATTCCGGAGAGTAGTCACCGACAAATATCGAGCCAGCGTTACGTACCTTCGTTAATAAGGCATCGGTATCACGTACCTGCAAACTTAAGTGTTCCGGACCATAGACATTGGACACTTGTGCCGCTTCTGCAAGACTGGCACAGAGAATTAACCGGCTTTGTTGTAAGGCTTTTTCGGCAATATCTTTACGCGGTAAGCTGGCCAGTTGAGTTTGTAACGCTTTGCCAACGGCTTCGATTGTCTGTGCATTGTCACTGAGTAAAATGACTTGCGAATCAATACCGTGCTCGGCCTGGGAAAGCAAATCGGCGGCGACAAATTCGGGATTTGCACCGGAGTCGGCGATCACTAATAACTCAGAAGGCCCGGCCGGCATATCAATGGCAAAACCTGGCACCGACTGGGATAACTGTTTTTTCGCTTCGGTTACATATTTATTGCCGGGACCAAAAACCTTATTCACGGCTGCGATGGTTTGTGTACCCAGCGCTAACGCCGCGATAGCCTGAGCACCACCAATGCGATAGATTTCACGAATACCGCATATCGAAGCCGCGTAGATTATCTCATTGGCGAGATTCCCGTTTTTATCCGGTGGACATACCAGCACCACACGTTCACAGCCTGCAAGCTGTGCCGGCACGCCCAGCATTAAGACAGTAGACGGCAAAGGCGCGGAACCGGCGGGTATATAAAGGCCCACAGATTCAATGGCTTCACTTTTTAACTGACAGGTGACACCTGGACGGGTTTCAACGTCAATATCCTGAAATTGTTGCGCCTGATGAAAGGTCAGAATTTGTTGGTAGGCGGTTTCAATCGCGTTTTTTCGAGAGGACGTGAGCGCATTGCTTGCCTGTTCAAATTGCGATTTAGGTAATCGTAAATCATCCAGTGCGATACCATCGAAGGTTTCGGTAAAATCCAATAGTGCCTTATCACCGGCTTCTTGCACGGCATTGACAATACCTTTTACCTGTTGCTCTAATGCGACGTTATCGCTAATCGCGGGCCTTGCCAACGCCTGGCGTTGTTGTTCTGAGGTCAGTTGTTGCCAGATAATCATCCGTTATCCCATCATTTTTTCGATTGGTAGTACAAGAATCGAGTTACAACCCAAATCTTTGAGCTGCTCCATGGTTTCCCAGAAAAACGTTTCGGTACTGACCATGTGCACGGCAACGCGATCATCGCGCTCGGCAAGGGGGAGTACCGTTGGCGTTTCTGAACCCGGCATCAAAGTGATGACGTCAGCTAATCGATCTTTGGGCGCGTGTAACATGATGTATTTGCTTTCTCTGGCTTTTAACACCCCTTGTATACGGGGCAACAGCTTCTCAAAGATCTTCGCTTTTTCACCGGATAACGGTTTCTCGCCACTGATCAGTGCCGCTTTTGAGGTGTAAATCACTTCCACTTCTTTTAAACCATTGGCTTCTAACGTGGCGCCGGTAGAAACCAAATCACAAATACCATCGGCCAGTCCTACACGGGGGGCGACTTCTACCGAACCATTGAGCTTACAGGTTTCAAAGCGAATACCATTTTGCTCGGCAAAGCGGTTTAACAGGCGAGGGTAAGTCGTTGCCAGACGCAAACCATCAAGCGACTGAACCCCTTGATAGTCCACTTCTTCCGGTAATGCGATAGACAGGCGGCAACCGCCAAATTTTAACGAGCAAATTTTGTTATACGCACTGGATTCGCCCGTTAGTGCTCGTTGCAGGGCGTGCTCTTCGAGTGTATTGTCCCCAACAATGCCGATATCACAGACGCCATCCATAACCAGACCGGGAATGTCGCTGGAGCGAACTAACATCAGATCAATGGGCATATTGCCAACGTGGGCGAGAAGTTTACGGTCGGCCAAAGACACTTTCAGACCGCAGCGTTTGAATAAATCCTGAGATGAATCGGACAAGCGTCCCGATTTTTGTATGGCGATTCTTAATCGTCCGTTATCGCTATTAATCATGTTTCATTGCTCCAAAAAATAAAAAACCCGAAAAAGTGGACTCTTTCGGGGTATCTGCTTTTTTTGAGCGTTACACTGAAAGGTCCATACCCTCTCAGCGAATAACCTGAGGGCTAACCGTGAATATGATGGTGGTGATGTAAGCTCAGGATATTTAACATGTACTTTTAATCTCGTATTAACTCAAAATATATCGTTATCAGTCTCTGAAATTTCCTGTCGTTAAGACGCAATGCAAAATAGAAATTAGAGTGATTACTTGATGTTTTTATAACCTTACTGGTTAATCCTTAGTTACGTCAACCCTTAAAGGTTAATTTTTTGTGAATATGCTTATAGCAAAACGGAATATAAAATTAGTTTTAAGCCATCTAATAGCAATCACATTATCTAACCTTACCGGTTGAACGTTTGTTATGCCGCTGTTATGCAAGCGTTGTTTGCGCTGGGGTGTCGATATCAAACACGACACCGGCATCATCAACATCGACCCATATCACCTTTGTTCCCGATGTTTTAATCAGTTGAGCGGCGCCTTCATCTTGGCTTAAGGAGGATAGTCGATGCAAAAGACTTGTTGGTAAGCAAACCGGATGGCCAGCATGTTTTTGATACCGTGGGCGAATAACCGCTTTCGGGTTTTGCCGGGCTTGGTTTAATAAATGGTTAATGGTGCGCGAATCTATCTTTGGCATGTCCGCCAGAAACACCATCAGGTGCGTTGGTTTTTGTTTTTTATTCTCTGTCAGGGGATTATCAACGGTGCTGTTCACGATGTTGTGCGTAACGCTTGCAGCAATATTTTTAGTCATGTTTTCAGTCGGAATTTCAGTAATATTATTGAGCAGGTATTTAGCCGCCGTGGCTAAGCTGACACCCAGACCAATAGGTTGCTGCGGCGCGGCGATTGTGGTTACCGGGTAATCTGTAAGCAAAGCCAATATTTGTTCATCGTCAAAGCGATGAACAATAATAAGGTGCTGAAAATGGGGCAAAATACGTTCAAGGGTATGAATTAGCAAAGGCTTGTTGTTATTTGGCGTTTGGGTCTCTAAGCCATACAGACGTTTATCCGACCCAAAGCGCTTAGAGAAACCCGCGGCAAGTAGCACGGCAACGACGTGATTCGCTAGCATTGTATGCTCGCCCGCTTTATGTTCATAAGTACCGGCGTTATTCAGCTTTACCATTTCTAACTCGGATGATGTCCGCCATAATCGCGATGGCTATTTCTACAGGGGTTTTGCTGCCAATCGGCATACCGATTGGTGCATGTAAGCGATTAAATTCGTTGTCGCCAAATCCGCAGATCCGCGCCAGACGCTCGCGCCGGGAGGCGCTGGTTCTTGACGATCCCATTGCTCCAATATAAAAAGCATCCGTGTCAAATACCGTCATCAATCCTACATCATCGATGCGCGGATCATGGGCCAGAGCAAGCACCGCGCTACGTTCATTCGCATATTCAGCAACAAATTCATCAACGCTGCGCCATTCGACATCGACACCGCCACGTGTTTTGGTAAACGTCCAACTGTCAGCCAGTTCTTTACGCATATCGCAAAGCTTTACATCGTAGCCCGCCATAATGCCAAGTTCAGCGACATGCTGGGTGACCTGACCGATACCCAATAATAACAACGACCAAACCTGTCCATAGGTCAGGCTGATTGTATCAGGCGACTCATCAACAACTCGAGCGGTTTCTTTAGCAAGTTCAATAAGTTGTTTGTGGCTGGTTGCCAAAGACAGATCAATCGTTCGCTGGCAGGGCTTTTTCGCGATGGCCATGTTTAACCACTGTTGTAAATGTCTGCGATTGTCTTCATTTTGAACCATCGGCTCGACCAGTAATCGTATGGTGCCCCCACAGGGAAGTTCCCTGGCAACATTTGCCTCGTCAAGGTGCTTGCCATAGACAAAAATCTGGTCCTGGTGATCAAATTCACCCCGCTCTATCATCTCAACGAAGGCATCTTCCAGACAGCCGCCAGAAATCGAGCCAACACGTTGCTTACCGTCGGTAATGAAAATAGAGCCGATAGGGCGAGGCGCGCTTCCGTAGGTGCCGATAATCGTACACATCCAGAACATTTTTTGCTGTTCAAACCATGTGTTGGCCTGCCTAAGTACATCAAAATCCGTTAATTGCATAACCTATGTCTTGTAAAAAAAGTTTTTAATGGAGTGGAAGAGTCAAACCTTCTCCCCAGTCCTTATGTTCTGTGCTAAGGATATGAGATCACGCCTGAACATACAATCTTGAAGCCAATACTGCTGGTTGAAAATCGTTAAAAACCAAGGCAGTATGAATTTCGAGCTTAACTAAATTCATGGAATGAAGAGATATACCAATTACATTAAATTATTGCTCATCTTTTGAGAGTTCATCAGAGGCCCTTTTACGGTTCTAGATTTCATTTATATAGAATGACTATATCAATGGGATCTATGTTGTAAATGAACCTGTGCTTTAACTCTGAGTTGTGCACAAGCTTAGCGCGATTGGTATTACCTTCAAGAATTTAACCGCTGAGGAGTAGTGCTATGGAAATAAACATCTATCTCAAACGGAACAAGCGAATACCCCCACTATTGCTGTTTCTAACAATACTGAATATAGGTGGTTGCGCCTATAAAGAAGTGTCTTTGTCGCACCAGAAAACTGAGCGCCAAGTTAGCTGTGTCGGCTTTTACCTTGACTGGCATGTCTCTGACCAAACTGTTGATTATATCAATATGCATTGTGCAAAAGATTTAATCGAACAAGGTTATCAATTGCAGGACGTTACATTGTTGTCTGTGGATTTTACTGTCCCAGAGCCTCCGAAAGGCAAACAATGGAACCAGAGCCTAGCCGCTGAACATTACGAATCGGGACTGATTTCTGACCGAGAATACGGCAATGTGTTAGGCGCTTTGGAAGTTGCCTATTACGACAAGCTAGAGCAGGCTAAAGTACTGAAGAAGACTGGTGCAATTGATCAGGCCAGATACGAGCAACTTGTCGAACAAGCAGAAACTGAATTAACAGGCAGCTAAATTTAGCTGCTCGTCGTTTAGAATTTCGATAATTCACCGTTATTCCGGACTCCGATCCGGAATCTAAGCAACGTAGTTATTGCGAAGTCTAAAGGTAAAGCCAGAGATACCGGGCGCCCCCGGTATGACGCTGAGGGCTGGTTGGTTTTGCTTTACCGTCATTCCGGGCTCCGATCCGGAATCTAAGCAACGTAGTTATCGCGCGGTCTAAAGGTAAAGCCAGAGATACCGGGCTACCCCGGTATGACGTTTGGGATTGACTTCAGTGTGTCTTTTGAAGTTAACAATGTTAACGATATACCGTCATCCCGGACTCCGTTCCGGGATCTCAGCGTGAATCGTCATTCCGGACTCCGTTCCGGAATCTAAGCGACGTAGCTATTGCGATGTCCAAACGTAAAGCCAGAGATACCGGGCTACCCCGGTATGACGTTGAAAGTTGGTTGGTTTTGCTTATTGTCATCCCGGACTCCGTTCCGGGCTCTTAACTTTACCGTCATTCCGGACTCCGATCCGGAATCTAAGTCTGAAAGGTATTGTGAAATATCGGCTTAAAGTCTGAACCCTTAACCGCTAATCAACAATCCCGGCATGAGAAATATCAAGGCAAACGAGCCAGTTCCGAATAGAAATACCGCTAAGGTATAAAACGAGGTCTGAGTGAAATAAACGCCGGGGCGGTTCATCGACGAATTACCAACACAATGTTGAACAATCCCCAGCATTTTCTTACCCTCATCGAGCGCAGTTTGTAGTTTAAGGAGCAGCGGACGATAGTAAATAACTAAACAGGAAAGCAACACCTCAATGCCGGCGATATCGGCAATGAGCAAAAGCTCCGGTGCAAACGGCAGGACTGCGATCAGCGCAAGTGTAATCAGAAATTTTTGTGTTTTCGTTAACGACTGCCATTCCATTGTCATTTTGTTCCTTCTATCGGTACAACGTTAAGCGTTTGTATTACATCATATTGTTGGTATAGATATTTAGATGGGGATGGTTTTATGTTTTTCAACTATCTGAATTGAAAGCTTTTTTATGTAAATATCCGGTTGTTTGAAAAAGTGCATTAATTTGTAACCAGCGATTGTGTTTAAAGGGCAGATCAGGTAAAAATCCCGACATTAATTTATTCTGTAAGCATATCGCGGCGCCCTATGTTATTAAGCCCCTTTACACCACTAAAATTAGCCAATGAACAGGTGATAAAAAATCGCCTTGTTAAGGCTGCCATGGAAGAAAATTTAGGTGATGCAAACCTTGGACCTTCCAGTGAGCTGATCAATCTGTACCGGCAGTGGGTACGCGGTGGTGTGGGTGCGATAATAACCGGCAATGTGATGGTAGATCATCTGGCGATGACGGGCCCTGGGGGCATTGCATTAGAAGCGGATACCACACTCGATGCTTTTCGCGAATGGAGTTCGGTCGTTCAGAAAAGCGAATGTAAACTCATAATGCAAATCAACCACCCCGGTCGTCAGGTTTTTAAGCGTCAGGGAGGAAAAGCCTTGGCGCCGTCAGCCGTGCCATTGGAAATGGGCAAGCATTCCAAGATGTTTGCACAGCCACAAGCGATGACCGATGCTGAAATTGAAGATGTTATTGTGCGTTTTGCTACTACCAGTAAACAGGCACAGATAGCCGGCTTTAATGGGGTGCAAATTCATAGTGCCCATGGCTATTTGCTAAATCAGTTTTTGTCGCCGAAAACGAATCAGCGCCAGGATAACTGGGGTGGCTCAATTGAAAATCGTGCCCGCTTATTACTTGCCATTGTGAAAAGGATTCGCGCTAGCGTAAATGATGATTTTATCGTTTCGGTTAAGTTGAATTCTGCGGATTTTCAACAAGGCGGTTTCTCATTAGATGATGCCGGCAAGGTAATTGCGATGCTCAATGAAGAGCTGGTGGATTTTGTTGAAATCTCTGGTGGTAATTATGAAGCACCCGCCATGCAGGGTAGGGCTGCCGATGAATACACCCTGGCCCGAGAAGCATATTTTTTAACCTTTGCGCAAAAATTACAAAGAATCGCCAAGATGCCGTTAATGGTCACCGGTGGTATCAGTAATTACAGCACGGCTTCGAAAGTATTGGCGAGCAAAATTGATTTAATTGGTATGGCTAGCGCGTTGGCGGTACAACCGGATTTACCCTTGTGGTGGCAATCGAGAACAGAATTTAAGCCTAAACTGCCAAAAGTCACGGTAAAGGATAAAACCTTGCGGGCAATGGCAACCATGGCAACCATACGACGCCATTTAAGTCGCCATGGTCATGACAAAATAGCCCGGCCCATTCATCCGATGGTTAGCTTGGTACTGGATCAGATGAAGCTGGCGCGTTTGAATAAACGCTACCGTCGAAACTTTGTGGATTAATACCAACTTATCAACGTATCAGGCACTAATCGTTTCAAGAGTTAGTTGCTTTTGAGGCATTGGGTTATTGGCGCAGGGTGTTAACGCCAATAACCAACACAGCGCTGCTGTGGATAATACTTGACGGCTCAAACTTCGGTAGCCGGAACTTTACATTAATCGGGTTTATAGGGATCAGCTGCTCCCATCGGGATCGGTGGGTGTTGTTTTAATGACGCAACATGCTCTTCGAGTTGCGGGAGGGCGGCTTTTAATACCCAGGTGTTTGGAAATAACACATTGTCTTTCTCATATGGGTCGCTTAACAGATTATAAACTCTGGGCATTGTGTAGCTTCTTAACACGTTATCCCATGTGTCCTGCTCTTTTAAATGAACCTTCCAGTTGCGCCATTTTACCCCAAATATATCGTTCCCCATGTATACAACAAAACCATCCCGGCCCGACGTTTCTTGTTTTCCCAGGAAAAACTCACTCATGTTTTTCCCATCAATCACTCTGTCTTTTGGCACATCACCACCGGCGATACCGGCAAGTGTTGGAAATAAATCCATGGCATGAACGATTTCATCGCTCGATTTTCCTGCTTGAATTTTATCTGGCCAACGGATCGCAAATGGCACTCTTAATGCGCCTTCAAATCCTGTAAACAGGCTGCCACGCCATGGACCGGATGAACCGTGAACGGCAGTCTCCACCGTAAGGTTTGTTTCGCCAACGTTTAATGACTCAGGGCCATTATCAGCAGTAAAGATAAGGATGGTATTGTCGCTGACCCCAAGTTTGTCCAACTGGTCAATAATTTCACCCGTGTAACCATCAATCTGCATTAATAAGTCAGCCCATATGCCATTGCCGGATTTTCCGACATAATCTGGATGAGGCATGGTCGGGAAGTGGGTTGCTGTGTATGGAAGGTACACAAAAAACGGCTTATCGCTTTTTACTTGCTGCGCCATAAAATTCATCGCACGATCGGTTAAATCACGATCAATGAGTGGCCGATAATCGAGACGATAAGGGCGGATTTTTTTCGGTTGCTCGCCTTTTTTACCGTGCATGACATAGGTTTCTGGTAATCCCGACGTTTTAAACCCAGGCGTTGATGTATAGACGGACTCATCGGTGGAGTTAGGGACACCGTACCACTCATCAAACCCCTGATCCGTTGGAAATCTTCCTTTTGTTCTTCCTAAGTGCCATTTGCCAAACATGCCGGTAGCGTAACCGGCTTCGGATAACATTTCAGCCATGGTCACCTCCCATTGCACTAAGCCATACACTCCTTCTCCTAAAGGAATGGTGCCGTTGCCACTGCGAATGGCATAACGCCCCGTCATGAGTGCCGAGCGAGAAGGTGTGCATTGCACTTCGACGTTAAAATTCGTTAATCGTAATCCTTCGTTGGCTATTTGGTCTAACCGCGGCGTTTCCGCGCCGCGAATAATACCACCACCATTAAAGCCTGGTTCGCCCCAGCCAAAGTTATCCATAAAAATTAACACAATGTTGGGTTTATCGTTTGCAAATGCTAAGGGAGAGATTATGAAAAATTGCAGCAGCAAAGCGAGGAGTATATTGATACGTTTCATCGGTAACTCTAACGGTCGTAATTAACAAAGTTAAAGTATAGAAAACAATCAATGTTCAAAAGCGAATTGTAACGGGCATGCGACACTAATATTGTCTAGCGCCTGCAGGCGTCGTTAATACGTTCCCGACATTAACGACATACCTACTTCCTTGCACCCATGCATCAAGTCGAAAAGTTGCTCCCGGCATTTT
>NZ_JBHZSG010000049.1:17559-23881 GCF_043642205.1 Thalassotalea litorea
CGACATACACACCATCCATGGTGATAACCGTTCATGTGATGCAGGGTACCTACTTGGGTGTAGGCGTCGTTAATACGTTCCCGACATTAACGACATACCTACTTCCCTGCACCCATGCATCAAGTCGAAAAATTGCTCCTGGCATTTTCGACATACACACCATCCATGGTGATAACCGTTCATGTGATGCAGGGTACCTACTTGGGTGTAGGCGTCGTTAATACGCTCCCGACATTAACGACATACCTACTTCCCTCTAGGCAAAAAAAAAGCCCGCTGAGGAGCGGGCCAACAAATAGTTGATAGAAGGAAGTTAAATAAATCCAGGAACATGTATTCCAAATAAAGGATGTTCATAAGATGGAGCGTATTCTAGGGGAGGGGCTGAATTTCAGCAAACTAGAAAATTTATTTTTTCGCATTAGATTTTCTAATGAATGGTTGGTGTTGTTTAGTTTTCTTTCCTAATGGTTTTTGGCCAGTCTGTACAGGCCTTTCGAACTGTAATTAAATGTAACTTTGTTGATGTGCAAGGCTAAAAAAAAGTAATTGTAATAAGTTTAAATGATGATCTTTGTCAATCCCAGTGGAACGATTGTCACTAAGGTTTAAAAAACTACGCAATAGAAAATTTACGGCGGTGACAAATGGCGAAAAAAAAACTCTTAAATACCATCGTTATTTCCTTGAGTGTCGCCTTTGTATTGGCTTAATATAAGGCAACTCAACTGGGACTAATAATAAACGCGCTAATGAGTGAACCAAATTCCACACAAGGCAGTTTCGACTACCAACTCAGAGTCTATTATGAAGACACTGATGCCGGTGGTATCGTTTATTATGCTAACTATTTAAAGTTTGCCGAGCGAGCGAGAACCGAATGGTTACGTTCTCTAGGTATTTCCCAATCAATTTTCCTTGAACAAAATCTCGGTTTTGTAGTCAGACGAGTTGAGATGGATAACAAAGCATCAGCAACGCTTGATGATCTGTTAACCATTTCCACAACGATAAAACAATTAAAAAAAGCCAGCTTGACGTTTGAGCAGGTGATAACCAATCAGGACGGAACCTTGTTGTGCCAACTGAATGTCCTTGTCGCCAGCGTTAATCTGCAACGTGCCAAACCCTGTGCTATTCCCGAGCAAATATTAGGAGCTTTAACCCGTGCACTCTGAATTATCCTTTATCGATTTATTTTTGCAGGCCAGTGTCCTGGTAAAATCTGTAATGCTTTGCCTGCTAGGTTTCTCGATCGCATCCTGGACCATGATTATCCAACGTTCAAAGGCCCTGAACAAAGCGAAAGTACAAGCGGAGCAATTTGAAGATAAATTCTGGTCAGGTGCTGATTTATCTCGCTTATATAAAGAAATCAGTGCTCGTGGCAATGTCAGCGGTATTGAAAGTCTGTTTATGGCAGGGTTTAAAGAATTTGCCCGGATTCGCAAGTCTCCAGATGCCAGCCCACAAGCAGTCGTCGATGGTACTCATCGTGCCATGCGCGTTGCGTTATCCCGGGAAGTCGATGGTCTGGAAACCCATCTGTCTTTTCTGGCAACTGTCGGGTCGATCAGCCCATATATCGGTTTATTCGGAACGGTGTGGGGGATTATGAATTCCTTTATCGCCCTTGGCGCCGTGCAACAAGCAACACTTGCCATGGTAGCACCGGGCATTGCCGAAGCTTTGATTGCAACCGCTATGGGACTGTTTGCAGCGATACCCGCGGTAATGGCATTTAACCGTTTTTCTCACAGTGTTGAAAAGATTGAAAACAGCTACGGTAACTTTATGGAAGAATTTTCCAGCATCTTGCAACGTCAGGCCATCACCCCTAGGAGCTAAATCAAGATGTACGTTAGAGCCAAACGAAAACGTGTTGCTGAGATAAACGTCGTCCCATACATCGATGTGATGCTGGTATTGCTGATTATTTTTATGGTGACCGCGCCTTTGATCACCCAAGGGGTGAAAGTGGATTTGCCGCAGGCAGACGCCGAACCTATTGATCAGGATTCGAAAACACCTTTGGTAGCAAGCGTTGATATTAACGGTAACTTTTACCTCAATGTGGGCGATAGCAAAACCGAACCACTTGCGCCAGAAGAGTTAGCGACTTTGGTCGTCGCCCATCTAAAAGTTGAGCCGGACACGCCAGTGGTTGTCAATGGCGACGGCAATGTTTCCTACAACTCAATTATTCAATTGATGGTATTATTGCAAAAGTCCGGTGTTCCTTCCGTTGGCTTAATGACCGATTCGGTGGAGAACGAATAACCCATGTTAGCTGTACTGAAAAAACTGATTGGCAGTATCGTTAATTTCTTGATGGGGGTTTTTACGTATCTGCCGGATGGCAAAACCCCAAAGCAAACGTATTCCATCGCGCTGTCTGTGGCGTTGATATTGCATCTGGGGCTTGGTGCCGCCTTATTATATAACTCGGATTTCACCCCGACACCCGCTGCGATGCCAAAACCGAGCATGCCCGTGATTGATGCGGTGGTGGTCGATCAAAGTAAACTGCAAAAGCAGGTGGAAAAGCTCGAACAGCAAAAAGCGGCTGCTAAAGCCCGAGAAGACAAGCGCATTAAGGAATTAGAACGACGTGCGTCGGAAGCTCAGAAAAAACGTCAGCAGGAAGCGGAGCGTATCAAGCGCCTAGAAGCGGAGAAACGTAAAGCCGATGATGCGGCGAAGCAGGCGAAAGCGAAAGCTGCGGCTGAAGAAAAAGCTCGGGTTAAAAAAGAGCAAGAGCGTAAACAAGCGGAAAAAGCGGCTGCCGATGCGAAAGCGAAGCGTCAAAAAGAAGAAGCTGCCGCGAAAAAAGCGGAAGAAGCCCGAAAACAGCGTGAAGCAGATGAACGTCGTCGCAAAAAAGAAGCGGCAGAGCGTGCGGAGCAGGAGCGTTTGTTAGAACAGCAGATGATGCAGGAAATGAATCAGCGTCAGCAGGCTCGAAGCCAGCACGTGTTAACCGAAGTACAAAAGTATGTGGCGTTGATCACCCAAACCATCCAGCGAAACTTTATCCTGGATGAAAATACCATGAAAGGTAAATCCTGTGATTTGAAAGTGAAACTGGCACCGTCTGGATTTGTGATCAGTGTAACCCCGATAAAAGGGGATCAGGTCGTTTGCGTTGAAGCGGTAAAAGCAGTGAAAAAAGCGGGCACATTACCTGTTTCCAAAGATCCGGATGTCTTTAAACAGATGTCTGAAATTAATTTGAAATATACACCAGAGTTTTAATTGACCTGCTGTCGATTTCAATGAAAAATAACCGGCATTAACTCGGAAAATAAGAAGTATTATGTTTAAAAAGAGTCTGTTCATCTTAATCTTATTCTTTGTAGGGCTAAACCAAGCATCTGCGGAACTGGATATTGTTATCACCGGTGGTGTCGACAGTGCCCGCCCAATCGCGGTTTTGCCATTTAAATACACTGGCGCAACACCACTACCAGAAAACATTACCAAAGTGGTTAGCGATGATTTGTTGCGCAGCGGCAAGTTTAACCCCATTAGTCAGGTAACTATGCCGCAAATGCCTGCAACCATTAATGATATCGATTATCAGGCCTGGGCTGACATCGGCGTTGAAGCCATCGTTATGGGTAGCATCGAAGAATCAGGTGTTGATCAATATCTGGTATCTTTCCAGCTCATTGATGTTATTAGCGGTCAGTTGGCCGGTTCTGATCGTCGTATGCTGGAAAATGGTCGTTTGGTACAATCCGATGAACACATTCTGATAAACTCCAAGCCGACGCAGTATATTTCGGCCAATTTGTTTCGCCCAAAAGCCCACCAGATTTCCGATAGCGTGTATGAAAAACTCACCGGTGTGCGCGGCGCGTTTCAGACTCGTATCGCCTACATTATTGTACGCGACAGCGGTGATCGTCCCTATCAGTTAGTCATGGCCGATTACGATGGTTATAACGAACAGGTGCTTTTAAGCTCACGTGAACCCTTAATGTCGCCGACCTGGTCTCCCGATGGTCGCAAATTAGCGTATGTAACTTTCGAAGATCGTCAGGCACAGATATACATTCAGGATATTTATACCGCAAAACGCGAAGTTTTGAGTAGTTTTAAAGGCATAAATGGTGCGCCGCGCTGGTCTCCAGATGGTAAAAATATGGCCATGGTTTTATCCAAAGATGGCAACCCGGAAGTGTATGTGATGGAGCTGGCAACAAAAAAATTACGCCGCATTACCCGTCACAGAGCCATAGATACTGAACCAAATTGGACTCCGGATGGAAAATCTCTGATTTTTACCTCAGAACGGGGTGGTAAACCGCAGCTATATCGAGTAAATTTGAACGATGGTAAAGTGAGAAGGCTAACATTTGACGGTGAAATGAATCTAGGAGGTTCAATAACACCTGACGGACGTCAATTAGTCATGGTTAACCGTACACAAGGACAATACCATCTTGCGAAGCAAGAATTAGGCTCAAACAATTTTCAGGTGTTAACACAAACCCGATTGGATGAGTCGCCCAGTATTGCCCCCAATGGTGGCATGATAATCTATAGTACTTTGCATCATAACCGTCAGGTATTGGGCTTGGTTTCCGTAGATGGTCGATTTAAAGCTCGTTTACCAGCGTTAAACGGACAAGTTAAATCACCAGCATGGTCACCATTTTTATAACAAAAATTAGTTAACTCATTATTATAAAATTATTAAGGAAAAAAAATGCGCTTTAATAAAGTAGTAAAAGGTATGGCAGTTGCATTGCCATTGATGGCAATGGCCGCTTGTAGTTCAACATCTACTGTTGATGAAGAGCAAGAAGCAGCACGTCAGGCACAAGCACAAGCTGAAGCTCAGGCTCAAGCAGATCGTGATGCGGCAGAAGCTGCAGCTGCGGCAGAAGCGGCTCGTCTGGAAGCGGTAAAGGAAGAGCAAAAGCAAAAGCTTCTAGCTGACAATACCATTTACTTCGACTTCGATACTTCTAAGCTAAGCTCTGACGTTACTGCAACATTAGATGCACACGCAGAGTTTTTGGCAAACAACAGCAACTCTAAAGTTGTTATCGAAGGTCACGCCGATGAGCGTGGTACACCAGAGTACAACATCGCTCTTGGTGAGCGTCGTGCACAAGCAGTACAAAAGTACCTTGAAAATGCCGGTGTTTCATCTTCTCAAATCGAAACCGTAAGCTACGGTGAAGAAAAACCTGCAGTAAACTCGCGCACTGAATCAGCATTTGCTAAAAACCGTCGTGCGGTTCTAGTTTACTAATAACGTTTTTTAAAAGGACGTTAAATGAAATCGTATAAACTTATATTAGGTTTAGCGGTTATGGCCGGTGCCCCTGTGGCACTGGCTGCTCAACCCGCTCCAGTCCAGGATATTAACCAACCCCCGGCCAGCCAAACCTCGACAAGTGCAAGCTCAACTGACGATGTCGAAGCGTTAAAGCGCGCTATTCAATCTCGTAATCGTGCTTTGAACGATATGCAGTTACAAATTGATGAATTGCAAACAGAAGTCAGCGAATTACGCGGTGTCAGTGAAGAGCAGGCCTATACCATTAACCAGATTCTTCAACGTCAACGTGAACTGTACCAAGAGTTGGACAGAGTCGCGTCGATGAAAAGCGCTTCATCACCTTCCACGGCCTCTGGCACAAATACCGGTGGTGGTTCCAGCGTTAATTATTCCGCCAATCTATCGGAAAATGAGTCCTATGATCGCGCCGTTAACCTGGTGCTAAAAGAAAAGAAGTATGATCAGGCGATTCAGGAATTTAAAGCCTTTACCCGACAATATCCAAACTCCAGCTATGCCGCGAATGCGCATTATTGGTTAGGGCAGTTATTGTTTAATAAAGGTCAGTTACAGGAAGCGGAAGCCGAGTTTAATATCGTTATTGATAATCACGAAGGCTCGAATAAACGCAGCGATGCCATGCTAAAAGCAGGTATGGTGGCGCAAAAGCAAAATAATACAGATAAGGCGCGGCAAATGTACCGTCGTGTTGTTAGCGAATACGCAAACTCATCGGCAGCACAGCTGGCGAAAACACGCCTGAATAATCTGTAATAACTCGTCCGCGAATGTTCTTATCGGCCAGTTTGGTCGATAAGATGCTCTATCTGCTGGGTTTTTGTGCAAACAAACTGGATTTACGAAAAAAAACGAATTTGTTGTTGCACTAAAAATTAATATGAGTATCATATGCCCCGCGTTGAGGCACAAGGCCTCAAGCAGCAAATGTGGGTCGTTAGCTCAGTTGGTAGAGCAGTTGGCTTTTAACCAATTTGTCGAAGGTTCAAATCCTTCACGACCCACCAC
>NZ_JBHZSG010000050.1:0-22120 GCF_043642205.1 Thalassotalea litorea
TCTCTGCAATCAAAGCCTTGCCTAAAAGCCTTTAAATTCTCACTGAGTGAGCAATAATTTAATGTGATTGGTATAAACACCAAAAATCATCAAAATACGGCCTGCATAGGCGTGAATATTTGTCGATTATCAGGATTTAAACTACCTTTCTAAATTGATCGTTCATTGTCATAACATCAGAGGCTGTAGCCATGTCTCCCCCTGCTAGTTTCAACTCCGCGCTAGGACCTTGTATTTTTACCTTGCTTGCTTTCGCGCCTTCTTGTTGTTTTGCCGAAGAACAACAAAGTGCCTTTCAATCGGCGTGGGATGTTGCCGAGCTATGGAAAAATGACGATGGTGATTACGTTAATTTATCTGGGCGTTTGCAACAAGATGCCGCCTGGTTTGATGCTGACCAGGGGGAATTTGAGGATTTACTCTGGCGTCGTTTCCGGTTTGGTTTTAAAAGTCAGTTTTATGGTGCAACCTTCACTCTGGAGGCGGATTTTAATTTAAATGACTCTCTGTCAGAAAGTTATAACCGTTTAACCGATGCCAATATCGCCTGGACGTTAGGCACTGGCGCAACCATCAAAGTGTTAAAACAGTCGGCCGGTTTTACCTTAGATGGTAAAACCTCCTCGAAAAAGCTGCTGACACCCCAGCGCAATAATCTGACCAATAATCTTTGGTTTACCGCCGAGTATTTTTCTGGCCTTAGCATTGGCAATAGTTTCGCAGAGCATTGGACATACTATGCGGGTATATTTTCCAGCGATCCGGAAAATGAAATTGGCTTTACGAAAGCAGGATACTTTAGTTTTCTGGAATTAGGGCGAACATTTAGCGCCAATGATTGGATGGATAACGGCGAGGTGCGCCTGGATTATGTCTATAACAAAGAAGATGATAATGCTGGCACCCGAGATTTTGGCCACATTACCAGCCTAAACAGTCATTTTCATAAAGGCCAGTGGGGTCTTAGAACTGATTTGGCATTTGGCAGTGGCTATTTTGAACAACCGGACGTGTTTGGATTAGTCGTCATGCCGTTTTATGATCACAATGAAATTGTCCAAACGGTAATGCGCTATACCTATATTAATAGCGATGGTGATAACGGCGTGCGCCTGGGGCGCTATGAAAATCGCATTGAAGGCGATCGCGGTGATGAATACCATGAACTGTTCGCGGGCGTAAACTTCTTTCTCAATGAGCATAAGTTCAAAATCCACGTAGGCGCCCAATATGCGATGATGGACGATGATGCCAATGATGGCGGCGAATACCAAGGCTGGGGCATCACTTCTGCATTACGGGTCTATTGGTAAAACCCCAAACCTGCTCGGGATTCAGACATCCTTTTTTTCCTCCAACACGTTTAAATCTAATCGTTTCCTGAAGACAACGATGGGTGTTTTATTCATAGGGTAAGTCGATGAGGCAATGCCTTAGTTAAGTCACCTTTTTGAGAAATTTTTCATGACTCAATATTTGACCTATTCTTAAGAATAATTCTCATGTTTTCCGATTATCCCTTGAAAAATAAAAACTTAATTATCGCTTTGTGCATATTCAGTTCTGTCCCGTTTTCATTGTTTGCCACTGAAAGCGCTGATTTGGATATTGTGTATGAAGATCAAATCACCCACATTAGCAGCGAAGATGGCAATTTCTATCTTAAACCAGAACTGCGATTTCAGTTTCGTTACAGTACGCCTTTTGAAATGAATCCCGTTTCTGTTGAAGAGCTGCTGACAAGTGACAACTCTGCATTTGAGATTAATCGCGCCAGGCTGAAAGCCGAAGGGCATGTGGGACGCCCCTGGTTTGAAGTTAAATTTGAATATGATCTAAAAAATAGCCGGTTATTAGACGCTCGTATTACCTTGGCAAAATACGAATGGTTGCAATTTCGCTTTGGCCGAATGAAAGCCCATTACAATCCTGAGCGCGTCGCATCCTCAAAAGACTTAACTCTGGTTGATAGAACCATGGTTAATGACTATTTCACCGCGGACCGCCAGCAGGGCATCACATTAATGGGGCGCTTGGATAAGCAGGGATTTTTCGATAGTAATTACTGGTTTGATATATCTATGGGAGAAGGACGAGACACGGTTAATGATGTTGGCGAAGGAGCAGACGGCAGCAACAATAACAAATTTATGTGGATTGCCCATTATCAATGGAATTTTCTCGGTGAAAAATTAGGCTCGGCGATGAGTGATTTAGCGATACGTCAGAAGCCTGCCGCGAATATTGGGGTAGCGGCGTTGAAAAACACCAGTAGGTACTCTGGATTTGACAGTAACACCGGCACACAGCTCCCGGGATTTGAGGATTACTTTGATAATGAGCAGTACACGATTGAGCAATGGATGTTGCATGGTAAATTCCATTTCAATGGTTTGTCGCTTCAAGGTGAATATCACCAAAAAGATGTGATTGATAATATTGTCAGCCATACAACGTCAATGCGCGGATATTATCTACAAGCCGGTTTAATTCTGGCGGGATGGTGGGATACGATTCCACCAGAATTTGAGATTACCGGAAGGTTTTCAGATCTGACACCGGATACCGCAAATTCGAGTTATGGACAGTCGGAGTGGCTATTGGGGATGAACTGGTACTTCTTTGGCCATCGCAATAAAGTAACAACCGACTTCGGTCAATTTTCGATTGATGAACGAGACCGAAGCTATGATGACACCCGTTTTCGAGTGCAATACGATTTAAGTTTTTAATGGCAAATATGTCTTAATCAGCAATGGGGTCAAGCGACCCTTTTGCTGAAAAAACATTTAATGATACCGTTAAAAACTCCCCAGAATTCAGAGTTCAGTAATCTGAACCCTAAACCCTCAACGTCTTACTGTTTGTTACGCGTCTTCCATGGTCATTAACGAAGCATTGCCGCCTGCTGCCGTGGTATCTATGGTTACGGTTTTTTCTGTAACCAGGCGATGTAACAACGCGTCATAGCGCACAGGACTGATGACCGGCAGGATAGCGCCACTGCGGGCAGCCAATTGTTCCGCAAGATAAGCAACCAGTGCGCTTTGTGGTCCACAAATAGCACCGGCAAGGGCTGAATGTGCTAACGCTTCAGGTAATTGGCTCAGGCTTATCACCTGGAAGATTCCACGAACCAAGCCAAGTTTTTGTAATACTCCTTCAAGCGCTATCGCTTCGTTTACATACTCATCTGCGACGGCACAAACGACGGTATTACCAGCAACTAAAGATGAAACTACACTGACTAACCAATATTCAAATGAGGTATGCGTATCACGCACCGCAATCATCGTACCTCGAGATTCGAGGTACAGTTTATTGGATTCACCTGTAGGCCCTGGCAATTCAATCGGCTTGCTTAAGGTTTTTTCAAACGCATTTAATTGCGCCCGTGCTGCCTGCAATGCCTGCTCTAAATCGCTCTCTTGAGCCTGAACAATGCGATTGCTTGCCAGCGTTGCCAGCAATTGACGAACAATCGATGAACGTAAATGTATATCGGTCATCGACCAATTGCGTTCGTCAGCTTTGGCGCGGTTCATGATGTCATCAACCGGCAGCTCGCCGCAGGGCTTACTGTTGGTAATTTCCTGAACGGCGTCAGCATTGGTCAGTGAGGTTTTTACACTGACTTTTTCTTTAACCAGGCGCGTTAAATACATAGGGCCACCGGCTTTGGGTCCGGTGCCCGATAAACCACGGCCACCGAAAGGTTGTACGCCGACCACGGCGCCAATCATATTGCGGTTAACGTAGATATTACCGGCGCGCGAACGCTTGGCCAGATATTCACTTTTATCTTCGATGCGGGTGTGGATCCCCATGGTAAGGCCAAATCCGGTACCGTTGATCTGGTCAATGACGTTATCCAGATCTTTTTCTTTAAAGCGGACCACATGCACACAAGGGCCAAAGACTTCTTTGGTGAGTACCGATAAATCGGCAATTTCATACAAACGCGGTGCGAAGAAAAAGTTACCGGTATCGCCCATTTCTGGAATTTCACATTGATAATGCAATGTCGCTTTGTCTTTTAAGTACTCGACATGATTGTTCAGGGCGGTGTATGCCTTACTATCGATGACCGGACCTACATCGGTAGCCAGCATGGCTGGGTCACCAACATGCAACTCCTGCATTGCTCCTTTGATCATGGTAATCACTTTATCGGCAATGTCTTCTTGTAAGAACAAAACCCGTAACGCCGAACATCGTTGACCGGCACTTTGAAAACCCGAGGCGATAACATCATCAACGACTTGCTCAGGCAATGCGGTAGAGTCGACAATCATGCAGTTTTGACCACCGGTTTCAGCAATCAGAGGGACCTGATGGCCTTGACGCTCTGCCAGTTTTTGCGAAATCCAGGTGCCTGTTTCGGTTGAACCGGTAAACATGACCGCTTGAATTCGAGGATCAGGAACAACGTGTGCACCGACCTGTGAACCGCGTGCAATGATCGGCACGACAACATTCTCTGGCATGCCAGATTGTTTCATCAATTCAATGGTCCGCAAAGCAATCAAGCTGGTTTGTTCTGCGGGTTTGGCCACCACAGTATTCCCCGTCACAACGGCAGCGGCGACCTGGCCTAAGAAAATCGCCAGCGGGAAGTTCCATGGACTGATACACAAGACTACGCCACGGGATTCAAGTTCCTGCGACGGTAACATGGTTTCGGCACGGGCGGCGTAATAACGACAAAAATCTACCGCTTCACGCACTTCGGCGACACCATCAACGGGAATTTTTCCAGCTTCTTTAATACAAAGAGCGATAAGTTCATCGCGGTTGGCTTCCAGCGCATCCGCCGTTTTTCGAAGCAGGGTTGCCCGTTCACTCACAGGAGTTTGTGACCAGTTGGCAAATGCGGCCTCAGCATTGTCGATAGCTGTAGTCATTTGTTCCGGTTGTAGATGGCTCAGATAACCAATGACCTCATCATGATTAGCCGGATTGATCACCGGTTCTGCGCCTGCGCTTTTTTCATGCGCGTTAGCTGTGACGCTGTTAAACCAATTGTCGAGATTGTCACGCATAGTGCTAACCTGATCGACATTGGTCAAATCTATGCCTTTTGAATTGGCGCGTTCGCTGCCATAAATATCGATAGATTGCGGGATCTGCGGGTTGTATTTATTCACCCAGGATTGCACTTGTTCTACCGGATCTAAAAGCAGGCTTTCAACCGGGATATCTTCATCAACAATATTGTTTACAAAGGAGCTATTGGCGCCATTTTCTAACAATCGGCGAACCAGGTAGGCGAGCAAATCGGCGTGCTCACCAACTGGGGCATACACGCGACAGGCAACCTTGTCCTTAGTGACAACCTGATCATAAAGCGATTCTCCCATGCCGTGCAGGCGTTGGAATTCAAAGCCGCTGTGATCATCGGTCATTTCTAAAATGGTGGCGACAGTGTAAGCGTTATGTGTGGCGAACTGAGGGTAGATGGTATCTCGATAACTTAGCAGACGTTTAGCACAAGCCTGATACGATACATCGGTGGAAGGTTTGCGGGAAAATACCGGAAAATCTTCATATCCTTCGACCTGAGAGATTTTTATCTCCGAATCCCAGTAGGCACCTTTTACTAAGCGCACCATCATTTGCCGATTTGCTGCTTCGGTTTGCTGGCGTACCCATTCAATCACGTACAAAGCGCGTTTTTGGTAAGCCTGAACTGCAATCCCAAACCCGTTCCAACCATCAAGGTCGGTATCGGAAAATACCGCGCCAATAACATCCAGAGAAATATCCAGGCGATCCGCTTCTTCAGCATCAACGGTAAACCCGATGTCATAGGATTTTGCGGCAAGTGCTAATTGCTTCAAGCGTGGAATTAACTCTTCGAGCACGCGCTCACGGTGAGTGAATTCATAACGGGGGTGAATCGCGGACAGCTTAATCGAGATACCCGGGCTTTGTTGAGGACCTTTGCTGTTGGCGGCTTTGCCGATGGCATGAATCGCATTCATGTAGCTTTCAAAGTAGCGATCGGCATCGCTCATGGTGCGAGCACCTTCACCGAGCATATCGTAGGAATAGGTATATCCTTTTTGTTCGGTTTTTTTCGCGCGTTCAACTGCCGCATCAATTTTACGACCCATAACAAACTGGGTGCCCATCACTTGCATGGCATAACGCACGGCTTTTCGGATCACCGGTTCACCCAATCGGCCAATGGTTTTTTTCAAGAGTCCGAATTGCTCTTTTTTCTTTGTGTCGGTGTAGTTGACCATTTTCCCGGTCAGTAGCAAGCCCCATGACGATGCATTAACAAAAATTGAATCGGAATTGCCAATATGAGCACTCCAGTCGCCTTCAGCCAGCTTGTCACGAATCAGACTATCAGCGGTTTTTTTATCTGGCACCCGAAGCAAAGCCTCGGCAAGACACATCAATACCACGCCTTCATCAGTGGAAAGTGCAAATTCATTTAACAAGGCATCGACACCGCCTTTGCCAATTTGATCCTTACGAATCTCTAAGACGAGCTGACGGGCCCGTTCCCAGGCTCTGGATTTAGCCGCGGGACTGATTTCAGCAATCGGTAATAAGTTAGCAAGCACCTGATTTTCATCGGCGCGGTAATGATCGCGAATTTGCTGGCGAATCGGGTCTGAGGTAATTAGGTTTCCATTAAAAAGCATGGCAAGGGCCCATAGGTTATTCTGATTACAATTGTGCAGATTGTAGATAAATTCAGCCAAAATATGCTGGTGATATTTGAAATTTTTCAGTGTAATATTTGGTGTATATTTAATTAAACCAAATAAAATAGTGTTTAGTGGGGTGGCGTCATGAGCGGCAAACAACGTACGTTAGATCGAATTGATCTTACTATTTTAGACACTTTGCAAAAAGACGGCAGGATTTCCAACGTAGAATTGGCAAAAAAGGTGAATTTAAGCCCTAGCCCATGCCTGGACCGAGTTCGACGCCTTGAAGATGAAGGATATGTGAAACGTTATGGCGCGGTATTAAATGCTGAAAAACTGAATATTCCGATGTCGGCATTTATTCAGGTGACACTGGATAGAACCAAGGCGGAAGTGTTTAACGATTTTCGCGATGAGGTGGTTAATATCAAAGAAGTTGCAGAGTGCCATATGGTCGCCGGTGGCTTCGATTACTTGCTTAAGTTAAGGGTTACCGATATGAACAATTATCGCGATGCGTTAGGAAAAGTGGTTGAATTGCCAGGGGTTAGTCAAACTCACACCTATATCGTAATCGAAAAGGTCAAAGAAGATTTAGGGTTACCTATTGTTTGAATCATCAGAGGCTATTGCTTGACTCAAAGTCAGGTACGAAGAACTCTAGCGTTGGTATAAAGGCAATGAAAATTAATGCCTCCATGCCTTGATGAAAACTTGATGAAAAAATGTGCCCCTATTTAAACATTTTTGCTAAATGTGATCTTTATTTCGGCTTCGCTATCTTGATTTAAAATTTCCGCAGATACGCTTAATTATTCATGTTATTTAGCTATCTCTTCTTTACATAGTAGACGGCATTTTCTTCAAAAAAAACAAAGCGTTTTTGAATAATTGTGCTATATTGCGAGATGATATCGATTGCTTTTTAATCACCTTGGGTTATTAAGTGATTGTAATTGTTAGCTGTTAATTTATTGGAGTAGCTAGATGAAACACAAGATGATGACACTTGCAGGGATGGTATTTGCTCTCGGTCTTGCAGGTTGTTCAAGTAACGAGATGTTGGAAAAAAATGTTGCCGATCTGACCATGAAAGTGGACAACCTTTCATCTCAGGTTGATAGCCTTAGCAGCGAAGTCGCTGATCTTAAAGTGCAACAGCAACAAGCCACAGCAGACGCCATGGCCGCTAAAGAAATGGCTGCTGAAGCCAATGAACGTGTGGATAATGTGGTTGAATCTTATAAGAAGTAATCACTCACGTATGCGTTAAAAAAAACCGGGTATGACCCGGTTTTTTTATGTCTGAGCGGTAACAGCATGTCCAACTATAGCGTTTCTGCCTGAGTGACTTTTTCTGCTTCATCTTCGTTGGCGTAACTGCCAGGCGAAATCTGCATCGGGATCCCTTTTGGCGACTTAATGTAATTTTCAAGAAGTTCCAGCAAGTGGGGATCGTTGCCTAAAAAGTTTCTTACGCCGTCTGAAAATGGCAGCAAGCTTGGTTGCTGATGGTTTTCCAGTGATAACGGAGAGTGTACTTCAATTAGTCGCATATCCGGATTTTGATAGGTCATTTTAATGGGTTGATCGATAATTTTTACCTGGGTACCTAAATCCACTTCATTAAACAACCACTCGATATCTTTTGGATACATGCGAATACAACCGGAACTTACCCGCATCCCGATACCAAACCTTTGATTGGTGCCATGGATAAGATACACGCTTTGGCCTAAACGAAGTGCGTGATCGCCAAGGGGGTTATCCGGGCCTGCAGGAATTACCTTAGGCATCGGCGTACCATGTTCTTTTTCGTATTCTTCGCGTTTATCCTGGGTTGGATACCAATCGGGTTTGTGGCGTTTCTCACTGATGCTTGATATCAAGGTTGGCGTCGAGTCGCCAATTTTACCGATGCCAACGGGAAATACATGAACTTTGTTACTGTCTTCTGGGAAGTAATACAGGCGCAGCTCAGATAAGTTTATCAGGATGCCTTTGCGTTCTGCATAGGGCAAAATCATCTGCGAAGGAATGGTCAAAACCATGCCGGGCGTTAAACGTGTTGGATCAATGCCAGGATTTGATTCCATCAGCGCCAGAAATCCAATATCATATTGCTCGGCAATCTTTTGAAAATAATCACCTTTCTTCACTGTGTGATAAGTAATACTGCCAATTAACCTACCGTTCTTTGTATCCAGAGTATATTCTTTGGCAAACAGAGAAAATGAAGGGGAAAGTATTAACAGCGAAATCAGAAAAAGTACTGCGTTTTTCAATAGTTGCTATCCATAGTACAACAAAACCTGAACGGCTAGTTTACTCTGAGCCGTTGGTAATTTCCAGTGATGGTATTTGGTTGGAAATTATCGTTTATATATATACTTAATCAGAATTACCCGTTTGCACGTTTTTAGCCATTGAGGATATGTGGTGTTCGAATTACCAACGAGAAATTTAAAAGGGCAGGTCAGTGACATTGAGTGGCAGACTCGTGTTGATCTTGCAGCCTGTTATCAATTGGTCGCTCATTTTGGCTGGGACGATCTTATTTATACCCATATATCGGCACGGATACCGGATACCGATCATTACCTGATCAACGCCTTTGGCATCGCTTTTGACGAGGTTTGTGCTTCGAACCTGGTAAAAATTGATATCGACGGCAATATTCTTGATGACGGTCCTTATAAGATTAATCCGGCGGGTTTTACGATTCACAGCGCTATCCATGAAGTACGCCATGACGCGGGATGTGTTTTACACCTGCATACTATCCCCACTATCGCGGTGGCCAGTCAACCACAAGGGTTATTGCCATTGAGTCAATATTCAATGTTTTCCATCGCGTCAATGGGGTATCACGACTATGAAGGGTTGGCAGTTAATCCGGCAGAGAAAAAACGGCTTCAGGAAAACTTAGCTAATAATAATCACTTATTGTTGAGAAGCCACGGGGCGTTAACGCTCGGGGTAACCATCGGCGATGCGTTTATGCGTATGTATGATTTAAATCGTGCCTGTGAAATCCAATTGGCCATGCAGGCAAGTGGCATTGATAACCTCACGGTCGGACAACCCATTATCGATAACATTACTGCCCAGGCGAAGGTTGTGCATACCGGCACGACTGGTGGCCAGAAAGCCTGGCCAGCCATGCTAAGAAAAGCCTATAAAATCAACCCCGACTTTGTGAAATAAGCTCTCCAATCTTTGAAACAGGAATAAAAATGAAAATTACCCGCGTTGAAATTTTTGATATTCATTGCCCAAAACGCGATGTTTGGAATCCGGTGTTTGTTCGTATTCATACCGATGAAGGCATCAGCGGAGTCGGTGAGGCTGGCCTTGCTTATGATCTCGGACATAGCGCAGCGGCGCATATGATCAAAGAAATCGCCGAAGCCATGTTGATTGGCTTAGACCCGTTTCAAACCGAATTATTATGGTCGCGGATGCTTAGGGAAAGCTTCTGGGGCTTAGGCGGTGGACCTGTTATCTATGCGGCAATGAGCGCCATCGATACCGCCCTTTGGGACATCAAGGGTAAAGCCTTAAATGTTCCGGTATATCAATTACTCGGTGGCAAGGTAAATGACAAGTTGCGCACCTATGCCAGTCAGTTACAGTTTGACTGGGATACAGAAGTAAACCGCTTAAACGATCCTGCGGATTATGCACGGGCCACCGAAAAAGCCTTAAAAGAAGGCTACGATGCGGTAAAGGTCGACCCGATTATGTATGACATGCATGGGGTGACCCATTTTGATCGCACTAAAATTTTCACCAACCCGGAATTGAAGCTTTTCCGAGCTCGTCTGGGAGCGATTCGCGATGCTATGGGGGATGATGGCGATATCATCTTTGAATGTCATAGTCTGCTTGGCGCTACCACCGCAATCCAATTGGGCGATATGGTGGAAGAGTTCCGTTGTATGTATTACGAAGAGCCGGTGAATTATTTGAATTCCGACCTTCATAAGAAAGTCGCAGACAAGGTTAATGTGCCCATTGCTGGCGGCGAGCGTTTGTATAATCGCTGGGGTATCAAACCTTATATGCAGGATCAGTCCATTGATGTATTGCAGCCGGATATTGGTTTGTGTGGCGGATTTACCGAAACCAAAAAAGTGTGTGATTATGCGGATACGTTTGATGTGCGAATTCAGGCTCATGTTTGTGGCGGACCGGTTGCAACCGCCGCGTCGTTACACCTAGAAACGGCATTGCCGAATTTCCTGATCCACGAGCATCATACTTATGCGATTAAAGACTGGAACCGTGAACTTTGTATACAGGATCCACAACCGGTTAACGGTTATTTCCAGGTTAGCGAAGAGCCGGGTCTTGGCATCGAGCTAAACGACAGTGTGGTTTACCGTTCACCGCATATGGAAGTGAAATAGAATGATTAGCAGGCTGTGAATTTAGGTTCGCAGCCTTGTCTTACCCGATAAAACGTGTGATTCCTTAAGGAAGAGTGATGAATCAAAGTTGGGATGCAAACGAATATAACAAGCACGCATCTTTCGTGTCACAGCATGGCTCGAATGTGTTGGCTTTATTAAACCCACGTTCGGGTGAAAATATTCTTGATCTGGGTTGTGGTGATGGGACCTTGAGTCTGGAAATTCGCAACGCGGGTGCTGGTGTTTTCGGTGTCGATGCAAGCGCTAATATGATAGAGAAAGCTCAGAGTCGCGGAGTGCCTGCAAAAGTAATGCTTGGCGAGTCACTGTCATTTGACAATGAATTCGATGCGGTTTTTTCCAACGCCGCTCTGCACTGGATGCTAAACGCTGATGCTGTCATTCTGGGCGTATTTCAAGCGTTAAAACCCGGTGGTCGATTCGTCGGAGAGTTTGGCGGCAAAGACAATATAGATGCTTTAGTCCAAGCCATGGAAACGGTCTTTGCGAGCAACGCAGATTTCCCTCAATTCAATAATCCGTGGTACTTCCCGGATGTTCAAGAATATAAAGCAAAACTCGAATCGACTGGTTTTAAGGTGGATTACATCGAGTTAATTGCTCGGCCAACGCCTTTAGAAACCGGCATAAAAGAGTGGTTAAAAATCTTTTCTCACGGCATAACGTCGAGCTTAACCGACTCTCAAAAGGCTCGTTTCTTGTCTGGCGTTGAGGATTTGGTTAAGCCAGATTTGCTGATAAACCATCAGTGGATTGCAGATTACGTAAGACTAAGATTCCACGCCACTAAAATATAAATACTCAGTATATCTGGGTCAGTACCTCTGTGAATACAGGCAAACTGTCACTTTGCGTCTGGCGGTGCTATCCGGTAAATTAGCTATCCATTTTTATGGTGCAAGATCAGTGAGTGAAACTCGGACGTTTAACATTTAACAGGAGACACATGAAAGCTCAATTGCCCCCCTTGCTCCTTTTAGCTATTTTTGCTGCTTTTTCTTTTGCTAAACGAAAAGAGCCTGCTGAAGTACCTCCAATTGTGCATGGTGAATTTATTTACACCGTGCCCCATGGGGCTGCGGACAATGGTACAGCTCAGAATGGCGGCTTTGTCAGAGTTTTAGATGCAAAAACTGGAACTTATGTTTGGGGAATCCAAGTTTATAAAATTAATTACGATGATTCATTAGAGACGGATGCTCAAGACGTTTTTATCACTTCTATTGAGTTGAACTTTTGGCGAACTCAATTGATCGTTCGTAACGAGTCTGAACAAGAATTTCGAATCGATTTAAGTAAACGAGTAGTTGTCTCTAATTAGTTGCAAAAACATTGTTTCAAAGGTGGATTTGACGTTATTAAACTGAAAAGGTTAAAGTTTATGTAGAGCGAACTACAGTCATTCAAATCACCTGAATACCACACGAGCCAATAAGCAATTTTTATCAAGGAATTTTAGATGAAAAACAATTGTCCATACTGTAACCATCAATTGAGTATAAAAGAAGTTTTAGCACCTTCTGTTATTACCTGCAGATCCTGTGGAAATAAAAGCTATCTCGGTAATTTTATTCAATGGTTATCAATAGCGTTGCTTAATTTGGGTATTTTATTTTTATTGCTATTCTCAACGGCATCTATTGAGGACGAAGCGGTAAGAAAAGGTTTGGTTTATTGCGTTAGTCCAATAGCCTTTCTTATATGTGTTTTAGCATTTATCAAACCAGTGAAGTTGAAAATAACTGAGTCAGCAGATTAGCGTGACTGACCGGAAGGTGGGAGACATTCAGCCTTATGGTGATAGATTCCCTGTCGTGGCAGGGAATGACGCAAGATTAGTATGCTTTTTCTGAGACCTGAAGCCTGCCGCCTGTTCACTTGAGGGAATTTTAATTCCTGCCAATGGCACTTCAGATATACCGGCTGTTGTCTAAGATACCGTGTAGTATCACGGTATGACGCTTTTTAATTGCTTTTTCTGAGACCTGAAACCTGCCGCCTGCGCACTTGAGGGGATTTCAATTCCTGCCTGAAATAACTGCTGTTAAAGCCGATAAATCCGCTTAGCATTGTCATAACTGTATGCTTGAAATGTCGCCTCGCTTAATCCTAATTCATCCCGGTAGCCAAGCCACAATGTATCGTAAGGCATCGCTAGCAGGTTAATTGGGAAATTGCTGGCCAGCATAATGCGATCGTCGGTAAATAAATTTGCCAGTTTGTGTACTAACCAGCGCGCGTGATCCCAGCTCCAACGAGGGTTTTGCATTTCCATGCCGGAGATCTTCAGAGCGAAGTTTTCCTGATCGGCAAAATAGTGCATGGCTGCACGCCATCTGGCGTAATCGGGAAGTGCCGGCCATTGATTAAAATCGCGAAGAATTCCACAGTGATTGACACAGATTTGTAACTGCGGGTATTTACCGCCAAGCTCCGCCAAACGTATCGCACAGTCAAGATCACAACAATCCAGTTGTGCTTCAAAAACCAAGTTGTGCTCGGCTAGTAACGCTAAGTTTTTTTCAAATACAGGGTCGTTAAGCAGGCGCTCACCCTGATCATCAATAATGTGCCTGACACCTGAAAAGTGCTCGTAAGTCATAAGCGTTGCCAATGAATGAGCAAAGTTTTCCTGAGTTAAGTCAGCACAGGCAATGGCTTTGTAGCGTGGCAGTTTCAAACTAGCGAGAAAATCTAATTCTTTTTCTGGGTGTTGGTTGTCATAACCGGCTTCAATATGAACCAACCCATCTAGTTGTATCTCGCCGTTAAGGTTTAGATCGGCAACACTAAAATTCTGTTGTAATGATTTTTTATTGGGCCAAAACGGCGGATGTTCAGGTTTTAACCAATGGTAATGTCCATTATCAAAATCGAAAAAATGGATGTGAGGATCAATAATCTTTAATGGACCACTCATATAGGTTGTTTCCTGTTATTGGCTTGTGTAGCCGCCATCAATTACCTGCAATGAACCGGTAATAAATGCTGCCTGTTGGCTCGCTAAAAACACCGCGTAGTTGGCGACTTCCTCTGGTTGCCCAAGGCGGCCCAGCGGTTGCAGGGCTGCTTCTTGCTGATGTACCGTTTGCTTGTCAGCGCCTGAACGCTGGCAGTATGCATCGATAGCTTGGTGATACAAAGGCGTTTCTATGGTACCTGGGCATATTGCATTGGCGCGAATATTAAATTGAGCATAATCCAGAGCTGTGGTTTTTGCCATGGAAGCTAATGCGTGTTTACTCAGGTTGTAGGCAAAGGAATTATGCTTGGCCACCAATGCCTGCTCGGATGCGATATAGAGAATTACCCCTTGGTTTTGCTGTTTCATTACCGGAATTACCGCTTGCGTGGCCGCAAAGGCACCTTTGACATTGAGAGCCATCAATGCATCAAATGTTGCTTCACTGGTATCTTCTATCGTTGCCGATAGGTGACGACCCGCATTCGAGATAAGTACATCGATTTTTTCAGTCTGTGTTGCAATCGATTTAATGGCAGTTTGCACCTGCTCAAAATTACTGACATCACATTCAATGTAATGGCCAATTTTACCGGGCTGAATATCCAGATTGTAAACGTGATAGCCATGGTCGATAAAGCGCGCAACGATGGCGGCGCCAATACCAGACGAGCCGCCGGTAACAATGCAAATTGGGTTGTGGTTATCCATTTATTGCCTTTTGGGGTTGTGGTGGTCAAGTTAATGTATATTTTTGCTGGGATTGTTGCTTGCCCTGCTCATCATAAGTTACTTCATACAGGCTTGCACCGCCGGATTTATGGGTGAAAAATAGCGTGGTAGAGCGGGTTCCATAATCTTTAGATTGTATAAAGATACTTGATAACCGCCGTTCCCATTCGATACCTATACCCGTATCTGGTAGCAGTTCGTCCGGCGCCTGACTTCGATCCTGCATGATATTGAAGAGCGCAACTGGATCCAATGGTAGATGACGCTTAACAATCGCTTCAAGCGCTTTTTCGCCTTTTGCCATCTTGGGCCACTTATCATTGAGGTTACCATTGCAAATGGCGTGAAATCCGTCACCAAGGCGCTGTTGTTGCTGTTGTCTGGCGTTAAAGCAAAAAAGCGTCGGGTCTGACATATCCTTACTCTGATATATCAGATTAAAAGGGTTGTACTGTCGACTATTGATTAATAACCAATCTTCGTCGATATCAATACTCTTGGTTAGAGCTGCGGTGACCAGTTCACCGCGTGAGCGCATCTCATTGCTTGAATTATTCGCTATCGCGAGCCTTTCTCGAATATTGGTTAAGCCACTAAAGCGGAATCCTTTTGCGATATTGCCCGGTTCATGGGCAACCCCAAGCCAGGTTCCTCCTGCCTGAATATCTTTACCGGCGGTGATTTGCCAACGAACGTCGTTAGCAGGCCAGCGATGCATCGATTGCGTGGGACGCTGATAAAATTCATCGCGATTGGCACAAACAATTAATGGATGATCCGGATGTTGGTTAATGGCTAGAAATAAAATACACATGTGTTTTTTTAGTTACAACGACGAGCGGGGCCGCACCGCGACATTGGCAAAGATAAGCCCTGCTACCAACGCCATAAATATCAGGAAGGTTTGCGAGCCAATCTGATTCATCTGTACGATTACGCTCCCGGATATTAATGAGTTTAGGCCAATATAAACTTTTGAGCCGGGAACCAGAACAACTAAGCCCTGCAACATTACGATACTCGCTGGCGCTTTCATAAAGCGAGCGAATAAATTGGAATACACGCCAATGGCAAAGGCACCAAAGAAAGCGCCTAACGCGATGCCAACATATGCACCTGCCCAAACACTGGCGCTATAGGCGATAAAACCTGACAATATTCCCCAAAAGGCATGTCGTGGCCGTGCTCTGAAAATAACAACCAGTGACAAAGACAATATCAATACGGCTATCCATGCTGTCCATGCCGGTACTTGTTCAGTCAGAACATAGTCGCCTTGTCCCCACAACAAATTTCCTATCGTCATGCCAAGTACACCGCCAAAGTAAAGTTTAAACAGCGTCATCATGGCATCCATGATCTTGGCGGTACCAGACATTAAATCCCGCTCAGCAAGTTCTGCCAGCCCTGTGGTTAGGGATAAACCCGGAATAAAAACAATAATGGATGAGAGGATCACTAAGGGAATATTGATTGCCGGATCAAATAAACTAATGGCACTGGCGGCCATGGCTACCAAAATGGCGGTTAGGGGTTCCAGGGCATTGGCAATGCTTTTCGAGCGCTCTGACCAGAGCACCATTATATTCACCAGAAAACCGAGCATGGTAGACCAGAAAACGTCATGCCAGCTGGTGTGCATTAATAACGCAAATGCACCGGAAGATGCGCCGAATGCAAGAAAGGTCCAGAATTTATTGTATGGGGAAGGGCGCGCTGCGATATCTTGTAAACGCTCGATAGCCTCCGCTAATGTACGCTGACCAGAGGCAAGCTCCTCAACCAGATCATTGGTTCTGGCAAGGGCACTTAAATCAATATCCCCAGGATTTACCCGAACAACGTAATTGTATTCCTGCTGATCTTCAATGTTGTACAGTACAAATGTCAAAGCCGTAGGCGTAATAATAAATGACCCGGGAACATCTAAGAACTGTGAAACATTTTTTAAATGATTTTCAAGGCGATACGCAGAGGTACCGAATTTATGCAGGGACTTTCCTAACGCAACAATGAAATGACGTTTTTGGGTGAATGAATCGGGTTTCACTTATCTTCCTGAGAGCAAAAAAATAACGGGATAGTTACAATAATTTTACCTTGATTTTGTTAAAGAAGCGACCAGCGGTTAGCAACAAAAACAATCGCTTTTATCTTTCTTGTGGTTTTGCGATGATGGGGTTCCTGCAACATTAGGATGATGAATAAGAGCAATAACAATGACTAAAAAATCCCTAATCGCCAAAACCCTACCTCTATGTAGCGCTTTGGTATTTTTCAGCTCGCTAGCCGAAGCAGAGCGCCTTAATGAATTTGCCTGTCAGGTCGAACACCGAGTCGGCTTTAACTACCAGAAACAACACAAAACATGGGTGGGCAGTACCTCCGATGACGTTGTATCGGCGTATAAAATAAAACCCAATTCACGCGGCTCAGATCTAAAAAAGTATCCCTATGAATGGGTAAATGCCAGTGATGATTCGTTTATGGGGTTTTGTACGAATTTTAATCTCGATGCGCAAATGACCTGCAAAGGATTAGGGAAATTAGAATTTAACAAAGACACTAAGCGTTTCTTGTATGTGAGCGATAAAGGTTATGTGAGCTACAATTCACCTCGCCCGAAATACTATGTCGCCGATCAGGAAAGTCCGCAACCTGGCATGGCCATTGGTACTTGCAATCAGAGCTAATCACTCTAAGCGATGAAAAAACCCGGCTGTTGCCGGGTTTTTTGTTATTTACGATATACGATTGTGTATCTGGAGATTATTTAATCTCTAATTCCGCCAGCATCATCTCACGGATAATTGGCACCGGTGAGCTACCATAACTTAAGAATTTGTTATGGAAATCGGTAAGATTAAAATCATCACCCATTTTACCTTTTAACTCTTCTCGTAAGTCATAGATTTCAGAATAGCCCGTAAAATAACTGGTTAACTGTACTTGCGATAAGGTCGCACGGCGCCATTTGCCGCGAGCTTCCGCTTCTTCCTGGAAGGCTTCGTTCATCATCATATCCAGTGCTTCCTGTTCGCCAATACCATTGACTTGAATAGCGTAGTCGATAATGGAGTTCATGATTACGCGCAGGTTCCACTTGTAATACATCAACCAAAGTTCTGGTTCGTTATCGCCGTAACCTTCTTCGAGCATCATGCGTTCGGTGTAAACCGCCCAGCCTTCAATCATCGCACCATTACCAAAAATGGATTTGACTAAAGATTTCGACTTATTGCTGTGTACCAACTGAGTGTAATGGCCCGGTACCGCTTCATGGATATTAAGAATTTGCAGGATCCAGTGATTGTACTCACGTAAATAACTTTCCGCCTGCTCGTCGTTAAAGTTATCTAATGGTGTAACGTTATAGTAGGTATTTGCTTCGGCGTCATAAGGACCAGGGGCATTGATCGAAGCCCCGGCAAAGCCGCGCTGATATTCTGGCGTTTCGCGCACTACCAATGGCTTGTCTTTATCCATTTCGATCAGGTTTTTCTCCATCACGAATTTTTCCAATTCCGGGATCTGAGCGCGAATGGCATCAACAAATTCATCACGTTTTACGTGTTTTACCGATAGGTGATCAATTAGCTGCTTAGTCGCTACCAGCATGTCTTCTGGCATTTCGGTGTCAGCAAAGTAGGTTGGCCATAATTGCTTGGTAATTTTTGCCATTTCACCGTGAACGCGCTGTTTTTCGCTTACCGCTTTATCAAACAACTGCTTGGCACTTAAACTGGAATAAATATCCAGGGCAAACTTTTGCTCGTACAGTTCGCCGCCGATACGAAAATCTTTAGCGTTATCATTTTCTTTAAGCTCAGTTGCTTTTTCCTGCAACCAGCCAATGTAGCCTTCAATTGCCGCGGAAGCCTCTTCAATGCGGGCGGTAAAATCGGTTTTTTCCTGTTCACTTAAACCCGAATCTGCGACAGACTGAGCGATGGCGCCGGAGAATAATCCAGCGGCGCCCTGATTTTGCTGAATCGCTAATTCGGTATGAGACAAGGTTGGGGTGGTGATGTTTGCTTTCGCTGCTTCGTAATAGGCGGGAATATTTTCCATGCGGCGATAAATGGTACGCAAACGCTCATCCTTGGCTTTGTAATCGGTATTTAAAATAACCCCGAACACACCAGCAACGTTATAACTTGCTGGGTTCCACTGATAGGATTTCAATTGTTCCATACTGAAAATTTGTGATTCCAGCTGGTTTTTTAAAATGAAATAGTCGCTGGCATTGCCCGCATCTAATTGCTTAGGGTCAAAACCCTGTAACGCCGCAAGCTTTTCTTTAACGAGAGCAAGATCTTTAGCCATGGAATCTGCATCCGGTACTGGCATCTGATCATCGTATTTATAATAACCGACATAAACCGCATAACCTGGATTGAGTTTCCAGAATTCATTGATAAGATTTTCGCTAAATTGAGCAAATTGCTGGTTTACATCAGCTTGCTGGCTTTGCGCCGCAGCAGAGGCAGGTTCAGCCGATTGACCGGGTTGCGGCGCATTATTGTCGCCACAGGCGGTCAATGTCGACGTAAGGGCGGCAGTTACAGTGAGTGCGAGTAAGTGCTTTTTCATTGTTTTCTCTAATAATCTTGTTGGTAATCTTAAACACCTTGCCAATAAGCCTGATGGCTTGCAAGTAGAATCAACCGGGTTGCGATAAATGACAAATAATTTCAGGTCAGTTGAATTTAATCTCTGATATACTTGCGCCAATGATACCAATCTTAAGTGGTATAAAAATTTAAGGAGCCTCCATGAAAGTTTGTGGTGTAGAAATCAAAGGTGATGACGCAGTAATCTGTGTGATGAGCTTTGAAAACCAACTATTTGATTTACCCCATGTACGCGTACCGAAAGTATCTTTAGATCGCGGTACGGACACTGAAAATATTCGCAAATTTCAATTTACGTTTGCCAAGTTGATGGCCGATTACGGTGTTGAAACTGTGGTTATCAAAGAACGCATGACCAAAGGCAAATTTGCCGGCGGATCTCAGGGTTTTAAAATAGAAGCCGCAATTCAGCTGATTGAAGCATTGACAGTCGAATTAGTGCGTCCAGCGGATATCAAAGAAAAACTTAAGAAAAGTCAGGTTGAAATTGATTTCCGCGATACGGGATTGAAGCAATTTCAGCAAGGTGCGTTTGAAACGGTATTTACCTATTTTAATCCTTAAAAATAGGGTTTCAGGTTTCAGGTTTCAGAACTGGGGCTTGAGTGAATGGGAAAAGAAAAAGGGCAAGATACATTCTTGCCCTTTTTTGTGGGCGACATTATTTCTGAGCGTCTACCCAGGCCATGATCTTGTTTTCAAGAATCGGCATTGGCAGTGCACCGTCAATCAGCACCTGAGTGTGGAATTTACGAACATCAAAATCTTCGCCAAGTTCCGCTTGTGCCTTATTGCGTAGGTCGCGAATTGCTCGCTGACCGGTTTTATAAGCCAGGGCCTGACCCGGAATAGCAATATAACGCTCAACCTCAGCCTCGATATCTGACATCGCCAAAGACGAATTTTGTGCCATAAAATCGATTGCCTGTTCACGGGTCCAGCCAAAGGCATGTAATCCCGTATCCACCACTAAACGCATTGCCCGTAATTGCTCATCAGATAAGCGACCGTACCATTGGTAAGGGTCGGTAAATAAGCCTAGCTCTTTACCAAGACTTTCTGCATATAAGGCCCAGCCTTCGGAAAATACTGTGTAGCCACCAAACTTACGGAACATAGGCAAGTCTTTGACTTCCTGTTGAATAGTAATTTGAAAATGATGACCCGGCGAGGCTTCATGAATACTCAGGGTTTCCAGAATAAACTTAGGTTGCGCTTTTAGGTTGTGAGTATTGATGTAAAAAATACCCGGACGCGAGCCATCAGGTGCTGGTGACTGATAGCTAGCACCTGCGCTCGATGCTGCGCGGAATGCTTCTACGGCGCGAACTTCATAATCGGCTTTTGGGAACACCTCGAAAAGCTTTGGTAATCGCTTATTGATGTCGTCTTTGATGTCGGTGTAGGCGGCGACAACTTCTTCTTCGCTGTGCCAATAAAACTGCTCATCTTCCTGAAGGAATTTAAAGAAGGCTTTTAAATCACCATCAAACGCCACTTGCGCTTTTACCTTATTCATTTCAGCCAGAATGCGTGCAACTTCCTGTTGACCAAATTCGTGTAACTCTTCGGCAGTCAACGCCAAGGTGGTATTGGTTTCAATTTGATACTCATACCAGGCCTTACCATTGGGTAATTCTGACAAGCCAACGCTGCTACGGGCTTTTGGTAAGTACTCGGTTTTAATAAACTGGTAAAATTCATCATAGGCCGGAACCAAGGTATTGATGATCATATCCTGGTATTGCTCGGTAATTTGTTGCTTTTGCTCTTCATTTAGTTCGGTGTTGGCTTCAAGCATGGTTACCGGACCATAGAATACGCTGTCCTTGACATCTTTAACCACATGCACAGAAAGCTGTGGCAGTATCTTTTCGACAATAGGCTCGGGCAGTACGACACCTTTTTCGAGCCCTTCACGCATCGCTACTATCACGCTATCCATAAAAGCGGTAAAACCTTCGGTTCGCGCGATAAAATTCTGATAATCGAGATAGGTGTTGAACGGTTGTGCACTTTGCCCTGAACCTAATGTGGCATACATATTGTGGATACCATACATTTGATTTAAAGGGATCAGATACGATGGAAAATCATAGCCTTTGATCGCCATCTCGCGATCGCGTTTAAAGATTTGATAACTTAGTAAGTCCTGACCGGATAAGTTCGACTCGTCGATGGCATTGATTTTATCCAGGTACTTTTGCTCAAGAGCCAGACTTTGCGCCAGACTTTCCTCGCTGATTGGAGCATTGAATTTATCATTGTACTGGTTCATCCCGACAAACGTGGCATAAACAGGAGACAAGGCCATAGATTCTTCAAAATAAGCCTGAAATAACGCCTGTGCCTGCTGTTGCGGGCTTGTTGCCTCACTTGCTTGAGTCTCTTGCGTTGCCTGAGGCTGCTTCGTTGTCGGATTGTCCGGTGTTGGATTATTACAACCCGCTAGCGCAGCACCTAACGCCAATGCTAAAAATGTCTTCTTCATAATAACCTTGTTTGAATTGTCAGTTGAACCAGTCTTGGCTGGATTTAATATCATTACGATAAGGGCATTGTAACCTAATCAAAAAATTTTGTTAGGGGGCGAAAGTTAAACCATTTACAGTAATACCAATCCCATTAAGTTTGTGCACAACTCAGAGTTAGGGCAGAGGTTCAGTTACAACATAGATTTCGTTGATA
>NZ_JBHZSG010000051.1:0-21832 GCF_043642205.1 Thalassotalea litorea
TCTCTGCAATCAAAGCCTTGTCTAAAAGCCTTTAAATTCTCACTGAGTGAGCAATAATTTAATGTGATTGGTATAAAGTGTCCAAACCAACGGTTAAGGCTGCCAGCATGCCATATTGACGGTGCCATCGCTTGTAAAGGCTTTTCGGGCATTGGTTGAATCCAGACTAAATCGCAGACAGGCTTTGTCCTGTTGCTGAGCGTTGATAGCATCAGCGGTGATGGTGAATAGATCATAACCATGCACATGTTTGGTTTTCACGTCTATCGTAAATTTATAACGAGTGTTTTGGGCTACAGAGGTTTGCGCAATGGCACTTTGTTGATACTGACCGGTTCTTAGCAATAACTCTTCTTCTATCGCCGCCAGACTATACAGGGATTGCACGGCCTGATGCCGGTGACTTTTTAACATTATTTGATGAAAACTACCTTGAGCGATCATAAAAATAATCGCAATAATCAACAGGCAAACCATTAACTCAATCAAATTAAAACCCAGGCTGCGCTGCTTACCATGTCGATGGTTGCCATATCGAAGATTGCTATATTGATTGGTGTTAGCATGGTTGTTAATCGCCAGTATGTTTTTCGTCTGTATGTTTTTCGTCTGTATGTTTTGCGCTGATATATTAGCGACATATTGAAAACGTCTTCTGATGCTCATCGTTGGCCCCTTGTTTATAAACGTCAGGAGTGGGGCACTGAAATCGTGTAAGTCGGTAGGGCGCTTAATTGCCATTGGCTGTGATGTTGCTCTACGCTAAACCAGTAAACCGTCTCATTGTTATCGTTTGTCTGTTGGCCAATATAGATAAGGCGGTAATGGATTTTTTCGTTTGGTTGCCAGCCTAAAGAATGGAATTGGAACCAATCGGCCAGCGGGTGATCATCTTTTGTCACCTGTGGTGTAAACCCTTCAGACATTTGCATCAAATCATGACCGGCGGTAATCAGTTGCTGAGCCTGTTGTTTTGCCAGATTTAACAGGCTTTTCTGATCGTTGAGTTGGGTTATGTGGTTAATCGCTAAATTAGATTGCTGCTGGGTGCTCAGTATTTGATTAAATAGGCCGCCGCTAGTGACCGCTAAAATGAGTAAAAAAATCAACGTTGTGATCAAAATAAACCCGGATTTTAAGCGTCGTAATTTATGTCCGACAGCTGATGTTTTGTCCATGAATAACTCCCTGTATTTCAATTATTCTGATTTATAACGCTACGGTGAAAACCAGAGATTCCCTTAAAAACTTGTCTGAAAATTCCATTTCTGTCTCCGCTACATTAAAGCGTGTGGTTACCGGCGGACCACTGAGTTCGCATTCGCTGCGGGCAATAAGGTGGACACTAATACTTCTCACCAATTGCCAGGCAACGACCTGATCCGCTGCAACCTGATGGTCGATATCGCCATCGTCATCCCTGTCGATATCAAATAACAGTTCCAGGTGTTCAATACCACTGGCAACTTCCTCGGTTTTTGGCAGGCCGTTGCTCAGGTATTTTCGATACAGAGCCGGAATAGCCACGCCATTGCATGTACGATTGCTATTGGCAAGGTAAAATGTCTGAGAAATGACAGCATAGGTAGCGGCGTTGACGTCGGGAAACTGATTTATGGAAAATTCATGGTCATTGCCTCGAAAAAACTTTGCCTGGGTTTGGTGTAAACGGATAAATGGATTGGCAGGAGCGTCAATCAATTCGGCCCGTTTTAAATGACGAAGGGTTAAAATATCGGAATCGCGATAACTCGAGGCACTGATACATTCATAATGGCTTCGGTTATTATTTAAAGCGCTGATCGGTTGCCATACGTGAAATGCCCAATCGCTCTTATCCTTATCACAACTCGGAGCTTGGCTATGGTTTACGCTTATGCTTCCGGAATAGTTTAACAAGCCTTGCAGCTTAAACCAGAATTGGCTTTTGTTAAGCGGTAATTGTAATTGATGCTGAGCAAATCTTAAGCTTTCCTGAACCCGGACAAGTTGCTCTGTAAAAACAAATGCTCGATTTAGCGACAATAACGAGTTGATAACCAGCGTAAGCACAAATAGCGCGATAGCCAGAGAAACCATCACTTCTATAAGGGTCAGGCCGGTGACAGTCGTTTTTGTTTTGGTGGCTTTCGTTATCGGGCGTTTGACCCGTGAAATATTCATGGTGTTGTCTCCATATATCGCTGCAACAACATGCAATGGTAGTCATTTTCCGATTGTTGAGGGCAGGCCTTGTTAGCTCCCACTACCGGATTGGCATGCCAGTAAATACTCACACTCGTACTATTTGACGTTTTCGCGATTGCAAGTGATGAAAATGGTAACGACTCGAGTTTTTGCTGGGCCAGGAATAGATCATTTCTGGCGATATCCGTCCTATCACAAGGAGACGATGTGCAATTTCGGGGGGAAGAGATTTTCGTCGCTGATAGTGCAATGTACTCGTTAACAGCATTCTCATTACGATCGATTCGATTGAGTAAATCATCGGCTATTTGCGCAGCCTGAAGCTGTTGATAGTTGCTTTGAGTTTTATTGGCCAATAATAACTGCAATTTGGCGATGCCTAAGAACACATAAGAAAAGATGGCTAGCGCAATCAATAACTCCAGCAGGCTAAAGCCTGTCATTCGCCAGCTATTGCGCGATGTGATCAAAACATCATTTTGTTTCTTTAGAGCTTTCATTACACTGTCCATGTTTTTAATTCCTTGGCTAATCTGGCTAAGCCTTAATCGTTAAAATCCAATAAAGGAGTAGCATCATTATTTAGGTACGTCGTTAACGTTAACTAACGTCCATGAATAAACCGACAAGGTGACGCGCTGCGAAAAACATGACGACGCATGCCGTTGCAACCACAATAATTAACTTAGCTCAAACGGATAGTTTTCGGCCTATACCTGCAAGGTGTTATTACTGGATATTAGCGGAGCGCCCGCAGCAAGGGGCTTGAGGTAGCGCATCTAACGTTAGCTGCGTTCTGGCTCCGGAGGTCGGTGTTGCACCGAAGGTAAATTTTCAAGGCCAATTGCATAAAACCCTTGAGCTTAAAAGCGTTAATGGTGACAATGGAACTGCGACTTGCAGATCATTAAATTGAAAATATTCGCGAATATTAGTTGGATTTAGCGAGAGTTGTTGGTAAATTGTTTATTATCATCTTGGTTAATAACATATTTTCTCTGAGGTTTTGTAGCGAATGCTGTAATAACAATGGTTAGAATACGTGTATTAAGATAGTAAACCCCCCCTCTGTACTTTCGAAAATTCCACGACTTTTGGTAGATAGAATCGTATAAATTACGCCGTTTCTGTCACAACGCAATAAACATTAATACCTAAATTGATTTCCATTTTTGGGATCTAAGACGTTAATAACAATGAAAAAAATACGTGGTGTTACTTTTATCGAGTTGATGATTACGTTAGTCATTATCTCAATTCTTGCCTTAGTTGCTGCGCCGAGCTTCGTGCGTAGCATAGAAAGCCGGAACCTTACTAGTGCGGCTGAGGCTTTATATTCTCATCTGCAATTGGCTCGTTCCGAGTCCCTATTGCGTTCCGAAGATGTCGTTTTTTCTGTCTCTGGCCTTGGCTCAACGTCATGGGCGTTCGGTATCAATGAATTAACCGCCTGTGACCCGACCATTGCAGACAATACCTCTGCATCGGCTTGCGTGTTGCAGATAGACGATGGCGACGGGGCTTTTGTCGCTGCCAATGATAACGTGTTGCATAAAATGGATGGTACCGAATTTACCGATGTTACCATGCAGATGTCTGTTGTCAGTGGTTCCGCATCTAACTCAATAACCTTTGATCCTGCCCGAGGAACGACCGATGGTGCGAGACTGTACACCCTCACCAGCAAATCCGGTAGCAGTGTCAGCATTTCTCTATCTTTGATTGGCAACATTAAGCTTTGCTCAAATGACTTGATTGAATACAGGAGTTGTTCGTGATCAAAAAGCGCAGTAACAAAGGATTCACAATCATCGAATTGTTGATCGGTATGGTAATCGGTATGTTTGTGTTAAGTGGCGCAACGTACATTTATGTCACCATAATTGCCAGCAGTGCATCGACATTAAAATCCAGTAAATTGAATACCCAGATGATGAGCATGATGAGCATCATGGTCAATGATATTCGCCGCGCGGGTTATTGGGCGACGTTTACCGAAACCCCTTCAGCAAATCCATTTAGTCAAATTGACGACACCGCTGTCGAAATCATTAACTCGATGGCCAGCGATACCCAGATAACCTTAGGTAGTAATGCCAGTGGCCAGTGTATTACTTATTCCTACGATGAAAATGAAAACGGATCGGTTGACGCGGATTCGGAGTATTTCGGCTTTCGCTTAAACGCTGGCAATATCGAAATGCGCACCGCAGGCACGGTGACAGATGGTGATAGCTGTGTAAACGGTACCTGGACGATTTTAAGCGACAGCGATCTTTATACAATAACGCAGTTGTCTTTTAACAGTGGCGACTCTGCCTGTGTCAATACCAGAGAGCCGGATGAATTGGATAATGATGGTGCCAACGGCGAAGACGATGACGATGAGCGGGATTGTTATTCGCAAGTTCCCACCGCGGGCAGTGGTGATACTACGGTAGAAACCCGGGATATTGAAATCACCATGACGGCAGCATTAGTCACTGACCCTGAAGTGACGATGTCCATTAGCCAATCCGTCCGAATAAGAAATGACTGGATAAGAATAAGGTAGACCTTTATGTGTCGCAGTAATTACACAGTAAAGTCCCCCACAACCACGAAATACCCCAAAAAGCAGGCCGGCATGGCTGTGTTAACCATATCTATCATCTTAGTGATTTTGGTCACTATGGTGTCGTTATATTTATCTCGAACCATTTTGTTTGAACAAAAAATGGTCAATAACGATTTTAAATCAAAAACGACGTTTGAAAGTGCTGAAGCCGGGCTTGCGATAGCACTGGAATACTTGGCAAACGGTTTGGATCGCAACAACGATGGGGTCATTGACCCGGTGTTTGATTCAGATAATGATGGTGTAGGTGATTCAAACACGGGAGTTGTTGGTCAGGCGAATGTTTTGGTTAGCGTTAATGAAATCGTTGCCAACGATATCACCTCGTTAAATGTCGTATCACAAGCGACCAGCCTTGATGATGCATCGGTGAAAACGGTAACAACGACGATGCAATCGTTAGATCCTTTACCAAATCACCCAGACAATCCATTGACCACTCGCGGCAGTCTGGATGTCAATGGTTCCGCAACGGTCCATAACCCCGAGGGCCACAGTACCATTTGGAGTGGCGGTGATGTCGATATTGGCTCGAATAACTCAACCGCAACCTATATCGCCGATCCTACCGATGCCACATATCCTGGCTGTATGGATATTCCAAGGGGCTGTGCTGAAATCCAGACTTCCAATAAAGAAATTGTCGGTTTGGATATTCTTGAACATGATTCGGACTTATTTAACCTTACCCCGGCGGGTATTTTTGAAAACTTCTTCGGTATGTCACCGAAAGCTTATAAAGAAACCATGGCGTCTATGGTTATCGATCCCAGCGCCCCTGCTGAATCGATAGGCTGCGCAGCAAATACCTATGATGGCTGTGTATCAGGTTCAACTAACGAAGTAGTTTGGTATCAAGGTGACGTAGAAATTAATGGCGGTACGGTCGGTTGTCGTTCAAGTGTTAGCGGTAGTAATTTATGCGCCGACAGCGATGAAGCACCGACGATTTTGATTATTGATGGTGATGTCACTTTTTCTGGTAGCCCGCACTTTTATGGGGTGGTATTTATTATGGGCGATGCCAGCGCCAGTGGTAATTCGACGTTTCATGGCGCGGTGATCACCGGCGGCAGTTTAAACTCAACAAGTGGTAGTTTAGATATTCATTTTAACACCGGGTTATTGCAAAAAACCCGATGGAATGGTCCGCGGACAGTGGCAGCTGGTAGCTGGCACGATTTTTAGATTGGTTAAAGGAAGCACAATGAAAAATAACAAAAAAAGCTTTGGTTTTAGCTTAATTGAAGTCTTGATTGCGGTGGCAATTTTGTCCGTAGGCCTCCTTGGTGTTGCCGTATTTCAAGGTGAATTAATCAATTCCAGTACCGAAAATAAAGCCCGTGCTGAGGCATTAGCTTTAGCTCAGGCACGAATGGAAGAGATGCGCAATTACACCGATACGGTAAAAAATATCAGTGAGTTTGATTCTCTGTATCTGGTGTCCACGGGATTCACCAATACAACCACGCACAATGGGGCAAATGCAGTATTTTCCCGTCAGGAAGCTATTAGCCAAAGTAATGAAACCAAAGAAGTGGCAATTAAAGTCAGTTGGTCATCAGGCAATGGTGAGACCGAAGAGGTCATCATTCAAAGTGAACTGGGATTTAAATCGCCATCGTTAGTTGGTGAACTCGATGATTTTGATGCCAATGGTCCTATGGTTCGTTCGGCAACCGGGCGAGCGGAATTGGGTGAGGGTGAAGTTAAAGTTACCGATACCGTTGATATGAGCCAAAATGGTGATGCAACCGGTATTTTAGATCGTGGCGACGGCGATTTACGTCTGACTAATGGTGATACACCGGGTAATGATGTCGTGCTGACATTGAAAGATGCCTGTGAATTGGATACCAACGGTGATCGAACCGGTATCCCATGTACGGGGTTCGTCGAAATATCCGGGCGGGTGTATATTGATACCGCGACGCAAAACAGAATAGCTCCCGGTGACATTTACGTGAAGGCATCGGATGCCGCTTATTGTCAACGATACTTTTATGACGCAGACGGTGATGCGGTCGTGGTTGATTCGTCAACGACAACCGCCCATATTACCGCCAACAGCGATTATAAATACTTTGAATACACTTGTTACCTGGGCGGCGGCTGGCATGGCAATATCGGTCTGGTGCTAGAAGGCGGTATTACCCGAAATGATAAAGTCTGTATGGGCGATCCCACCTCCATCAACCCATGGGAAGATACACAAATAGCAGGGCGTCGCGTATATCGTGGTATGGCATACGACTTTACCGATGAAACGAATACGACAATATTAAGAGATGCCAATAACGACATCATTTATTATTCTATTGGCGTTGCCGATGCATTGGTCTTGCCGCCTGAAGGTGGTGCGGGCCACGATTTCGTTTTAGCAGCAATGGGACCGGGGGATAATGATGGCGAACTGTGTAAGTCTGAAGGCATTATGGTTCGGACTGATGCTAACATAGGTGGTGTTCCGGGTGGTTTGTTTACTGGAATACCAACTGACTTTTTTTGCTTGAATGTCAATGCCAGTTATGTCGATCAACTGAAATTAGACACATTCGGCTATGCCATCGAAGATTTTTGTCCGTTCGACCCTTCAGATCCCCCGTCAGAGCGCCATGAAATTCGTGGTATCGTTAATCTGACATCCGATAGTTTTTGGGAAGATAATATTTACCGAACCCGAGTAAATACATCGGATGGATTAGGAAACTGTCGACGCGAGTATTGGTCTAAAGTCGATAATACCTACTCGTTGCATTATGTTTGTGATATCTATGATTGGGGTAATGGTTGGACGGGCTTTGTTCAAATCACTCCGGATACGTCAATTTTTTCCTGTGCTTCTTTAAAACAAAGTTTTGCCGATGTAACGGGCGACCGAACCATCGCAGATTTTTCCTGTGCAAACGATGATACCGGAAAGGGAACTGTGACCATAAGTGGTAATATTTCTAAAACAGCGGGTTCAATTGGTACGATTACTATCTCAGATATTGGTGGAAGTTGTTTGACTAATTCCGATGGAACTAGTTACTCTTGTACCAGTGCCGAATTTGATGCAATTACCCAATGGACCGGTAATGTCATGTATACGGCACAAAAAAATAATCACGATGTGTGTATTAGTGCTGCCGTACCTGCACCAGCAAATCAAGAAGTAATCATCAATGGTAAAACCGCCAGTGTTGCATTTACTAGTTTGGAACGAGGTACGATTAACGTCGATATTGATGTTGTAGGTCGAAACGATTGTGGCCTGTAAGGAGAAAATGATGCGAAATAAAAGTAGCAGTAAAGGATTTACATTAATCGAGTTAATGGTCGTCGTTGCAATTATTGGTATTTTGTCGGCCATTGCCTACCCGGCTTATCAGGACTCTGTGCGCAAAGCCAGGCGCACGGATGCCCATACAGGGATGATGTCGATGATGCTGGCGCAACAAAAACTGAGAGGTAACTGTCCGTTTTTTGGCCAGGCCTTAGGCAGTGCAAACAGTTGTGGCGCATCAGGCAGTGCAACAACGGTAAAGGGTAGCAGTGCCAGTCAGGAAGGGTATTATTCGTTTGCGTTAAGTAACGCCAGTGGCAATAGCTATACCATTACCGCGACCGCGCTTGGCGCACAAGCCCAGGATACAGGCTGTACCAGTATTACTTTAACGGTCAATGCCAGTAACCCCAAAGGACTAAAAGCGCCGACCGGTTGTTGGTAATCACATATAACCTTTAAAAAAAGGCCCTTATCGGGCCTTTTTTTATGGCTGAATTTATTGGCCTATCTCAAAATTATTGCAGCTGGCTTTTACCACATCCTCCTAACTCATTATGGCATATACAAATAAAATCATTGCGGGCGCAGAATAAACAATGGTAGTCTAAAAAACAGACAGGTAGTAGTCGTCGTTTAACTCCTAATAAATTTATTATGGATGATCCGCTAATCGGATAGATACACGGGATGTAACCCTTCTTTAAGGGGTAGGAAAAATGACAAATAAATCTCACCTGAGCGCTACAGGTGCTGCAATATCGGCAGTTAGGGAAGACGTTCAAGTTGCTTCCCCAGTGCTTTGCCACAAAAATTTGCCATTTAGGCTTGCAAACAATAACGCGTTTAGCTTTATTGAGCTGCTTATCGTCATCGCTATCGTCGCCATACTTGCTGTCATTGCTGTTCCATCTTTTTTGCAGAGCGTTAAATCCCGAAATTTAGTTGCGGCGACAGAAGATCTCTACAGCTACCTGCAACAAGCACGCATGGAATCCTTATCTCGTTCACAATCTATCTATTTTAATATCTCAGCACCCGGGACGGATAACTGGGCTTATGGGATCAATGCTGATACCAGCTGTGACCCGTCGCTAACGAGTAATATTAGTCCCTCTGCATGCGTTTTAAGGTTCGATAACGGTGATAAGGTTCACAATGATCTGGATGATAATGTGTTGAGTCGTATCGATGCCAGTCAATATCCAAGCATAAAGTTATTAGCATCTACTACCTCCATAAATTTTGAACCCCGACGCGGAACCGCCAGTGAAAATGTGGAAATTACGCTGTCAAATGGCGAGGCGTTAAGCACTAAAATCCACGTATCCCGGCTTGGAAATCTCAATATTTGCTCTTCCAATCTGAGTGATTATCAGGAATGCAAAGGATGAGCAGGGCAAGGCAAGGTGGTTTCAGCTTAGTCGAGTTGCTTGTTGCCATGGTACTCGGGATGATGGTATTGAGCGGAATTACCAGCATTTACGTCAGTACCGTGAAATCAAGCGCTGATACCCTAAAATCCAGCAAACTGAACACGCAATTAATGACCATCATGTCGGTGATGAGCAATGATATCAGGCGAGCGGGATTTTGGGGCAATTTCACTTCACAACCCACGTTGAACCCTTTTAATCAACTTAATGACACTGCATTGGTAATCATTAATAACGTCAGCTCCGATACTCAAATTACAGCGAATGCCGATACAGATGGTCAGTGCGTTTTGTTCGCCTATGACGAAAATGAAAATGGCATCGTTGATGCCGCAACAGAATATTTCGGCTTTCGGTTAAATGCTGGCGTCGCACAAATGCGGGCTGTGGGTACGGTTACCGATGGCGATAGTTGCAACAATGGCGTTTGGTTAGATCTCAGTGACAGCGATCTATACACCATTACCCAGCTGACTTTTAATCCTAAAAATTCCAGGTGCATTGATTCATCCGAACCTAATGGCATTGACGATGATGGTTTAAGTAGTACCAATGATGCCGAAGAAGCAAATTGTTACACCACGGTGCCAGCCAGTGGCAGTGGTGTTATCACGGTCGAAACTCGTGAAATAGAAATAACCTTAGCGGGAATGTTAAACAAAGACACGGATGTAACCATGGCAATTAATCAAAGTGTCAGGGTTCGAAATGATTTAATAAGGGTAAGATAGGTATGAAGGCGTATAACCTAAGTAATCGCAGATATCGGCAACAGGGAATGGCTGTATTGACAATCTCGATTGTCTTAATGGTGCTAATTTCCATGGTTTCTGTGTATTTGGCTCGCACGGTATTATTTGAGCAAAAGATCGTAAATAACGATTTTCGCGCTAAAACGACATTTGAGGCAGCAGAAGCCGGTATGGCTATAGCCCTTGAATACCTTGCAGACGGTATCGATCGTAACAATGATGGTGTTATCGACCCGGTGTTTGATACCGACACTGATGGTATTGGTGATTCGCCAAGTGGACCGGTTGGAACGGCCCTGGTAACGGTGACGGTAAATGAAGTTACTTCTGGCGATATTTCGTCATTACAGGTAATTTCTCAGGCAGTGAGTGATGACAGGTCTTCCACGAAAACCGTTTCGGCGACGATGCAGTCACTCGATCCCTTACCTAATCATCCAGATAATCCATTAACAACGCGTGGCGCATTAGATGTTAATGGTTCAGCCACAATACATAACCCAGAAGGGCACTCAACCATTTGGAGTGGTGGCGATGTCGATATTGGATCGAACAACTCAACCGCTACTTATGTGGCGGATCCGACCGATGCCAATTACCCCGCATGTATGGATATCCCAAGGGCTTGTGGGGAAATTCAAACCTCAAATAAAGAGACTGTCGGTTTGGACATTCTTGAGCATGACAGCGATCTCGCTAATTTAAGCCCAGCAGGCATATTTGAAAACTTTTTTGGCATGTCGCCAGCGGCGTATCGTGAACTAATGGCAACCGTCGTTGTTGATCCGGCAAATCCGTCTGAAACGCGGGAATGTGCGGCCAATAGCTATGCTTCATGCGTAGAAGGTGCAACCAGCAAGGTGATTTGGTACGAAGGTAATGTTGAAATTAATGGTGGTACAGTCGGATGTCGAAGCGGTGTCAGTGGTTCCAATTTGTGTTCCACGGCTGATGAAGCGCCTTCCATTTTAATCATCAATGGGGATGTTGAATTTAAAGGCTCACCACACTTTTATGGTGTGGTTTTTGTGATGGGAACGGCAACCGCATCCGGTAATTCAACGTTTCATGGGGCAGTGATATCGGGCGGCACGTTTAACTCGACTAGCGGTAGTCTCGATATTCATTTTAATACTGGGCTATTAAAAAAGACTCGTGAAGGTGCCCGACGAACCATTGCTGCCGGAAGCTGGAAAGATTTCTAGGAGAAAACATGAAAACCAATAAAGGATTTGGACTGGTAGAGGTACTTGTAGCGCTTGCGATACTGGCTGTGGGGTTACTCGCCGTTGCGGTATTTCAGTCTGAAGTGATTGACAATAGCAGTGAAAATAAATCTCGGGCAGAAGCGATAGCGATTGCCCAACAACGATTGGAAGAGATGCGAAATTACACTGGCCAGGCGAGTGATGCAGATGAATTTAATGCCTTATTTCCGCTAACAACAGGTTTTGGCAATAGCATGACTTTGCCTGGAAATAATGCACAATTTACGCGCACGGAAAGGGTTAATCAGACGGCAGATACCAAACAAATCACAGTGATGGTAAGTTGGCAATCAAGCCAGGGGAGTACCGAGCAGGTCGTTCTAAATACGGAAATTGGTTTCGAATCTCCATCGTTGACCGGTCAGCTCGGTATGGACTTAAGCAATGATCCTTTGGTGCGCTCGGCAACAGGCCGAGCAGTATTAGGAGCCGGTCAGGTTGCAGCCGGGGAGCAGGCTAATATAACCAGCAATGGCGATTTAACCGGGTTACTCGATCGTGGCGATGGCGATCTACGTCTAACCAATGGTGATAAGGACGGAGACGATATTGTCCTAACGTTAGAGGATGCCTGTGAACTTGATGATAATGGCCAGCGCAGCACGTTACCCTGTACCGGCTTCGTCGAAATTTCAGGCAAGGTGTATATTGATATCGCCACCCAAAGTAAACTGAAACCCGGCGATATCTATGTCAAAGCATCAGATGCAGCCTATTGCCAACGCTTTTATACCAGTGGTGTGGAAAGCGACGGGAACCCGCAAGCCTTTCAAATTGACGACTCAACGGCATCAGCAAATCTAACATCAAATGGCGATTATCATTACTTTAATTATACCTGTTACCTTGGTGGCGGCTGGCATGGCAATATCGGGGTGATGTTGGCTGATGGTATCTCTCAACGAGATAAGATTTGTCAAGGAGACCCTACCTCTTTAGATGCGTTTTCCGATCCGAAAATAGCGGCAAGACGTGTTTACCGGGGCATGGCTTATGCTACGTCTAACGGTCAGCCACTGACTGATTTAGATGGTGAAACCATCTATTATTCAGTAGGCGTTTCCGATGCCTTAAAGTTGCCGCAATCCGGGCAAGCTTCCCATGATTTTGTTGTCGCAGATATGAGCCCGGGTAATAATGCCGGTGAACTTTGCCTGTTGGAAAGTATTATGGTGCGAGCTGATAGTTACATCGATGGTGAGCCGGGTAAGTTATTTGCCGGTGTCCCTACCGATTTTTTCTGTCTAAACACCGATTCTAGCTTTATCGATGCGACAAAAATGGATGCCTTTGGGTTTGAGATGGACTCTTATTGTCCATTTGATCCAAGCGACCCACCGTCAATACGTCATGAAGTTAGTTTTATTGCGAATATTGATACGACATTCCCGATCACAAAATTTAGCCCGGATGCAAATACCTCTGATGGTGCGGATAACTGCCATTACCAAGGATTTAACACTGTTTTAAATGGTTATCAGGTTAAATACACTTGTGATGTTTATGACTGGGGAAATGGCTGGGATGGTTACATTGAATTTGATGATAACGCCAGTGTGTTTAGCTGCGATCGCAACAGGCAGTATTTAACCAGTGTTAGTTCTGATAGCAGTATCGACAGTTTTAATTGTTCGGCAATAGACTACTCGACGTATGGTGAGGTAACGTTTAGCGGTAATATCACGACGACGACCAGTTTCAGTTTTATCGAGGCGGTTTTTTCAGATTCTACTAGTGGTTCCTGTAGCATATCGCCAGATTTTGATACCTATTCTTGCCGCAGTAATCCTATAGATTTAATTCATAGCTTTACCGGAAATTTAAGTATCAACATCGCCGATGGTGCCGGAGGCAATAAACCTCAAGTGTGCATCGTGGATGTCAGTGCGGTTAGCGCTGCAGCCGATACTGTGGCTGTCAATGTAAATAAAGGCTCTACCGCAGTGGCTCTTCAATCGTTAGCACTTGGTGAATACCAGGTGGATTTGCATGTCATCGCCCACAACGATAATTGTGCTGGTTGAACGCTGATAACCCAATATAAAAAAGCCGCGCTGAGCGCGGCTTTTTTATTGCTTACAGCAGATTCTATTTAATCATAAATACAAGGGATCGGCTTGCGCTTATGTTGGGTCCGCAGGTAGATATCGATTAATGTCTTTTCTACATGCGACGAAACGTCTTTGCCTTCTAAAAAGTCATCAATGTTATCGTAAGTTAGTCCCAGAGCATCCTCGTCTGTTTTGCCTGGGGCCAATTCTTCTAAATCGGCGGTCGGCGCTTTAGTGATTAATATCTGAGGCGCTCCCAGTGCTTCTGCCAATTGCCTAACCTGACGTTTGCTCAGGCCAAATAGCGGGATCATATCGCAGGCGCCGTCTCCCCACTTAGTGAAAAAGCCAGTGATATTTTCTGCGCTATGATCGGTACCAAGAACCAGACCGCCCAGGATCCCGGCAAGATGGTATTGCATGACCATACGGGTACGCGCTTTCACATTGCCTTTCGAAAAGTCCAGACGATTATTATCGGCCGTGAGTAATCCCGATTGTTCCAGCACGGTTACCGCTTCTTCGTGAATACCTTCGGCGCCAGCCATGATATTGGTGGTCAATACTTGGCTGGGCTGAATAAATGTTAATGCAAGCTGCGCATCTTGTTCATCGGCCTGTACGTTATAAGGCAGTCTTACGGCGATAAATTTATAGCCACCGCCATGTTCTTCATTTAGTTCATTGACCGCCAGTTGCGCGAGTCGTCCACAGGTTGATGAATCAACGCCACCGCTAATCCCCAGAATAAGATGCTTCAAGCCAGAGCCAACCAATTGCTCCTTGATAAAATTAATCCGTCGGGTGATTTCAAATTGCGTGTCGATTACGGGCAACACTTTCATCTCATCGATGATTGCCTGACGATCCATGGTAAACCTCGAAAATGCAGTAAAAATCTTAGTTTATCAATGTTATTGGCCAGTGACTATACGTGCTTTGCAATTATCGGCTCATACAATTTGCCGAATCGTTATTGCCCTTGTTTTGTAAGTCACGATCTTTACATGTCTGCAGCCATTGCTCGCAATTTTCGATATCATCGGCCTCGCATTTCGCTGCAATGCAAAATCCCGCATCATCTTGCTCCGTGCACTCGACAATGCGAATTCCAGTGACCATATCCTGGTCAAAATTAAAATCTTCGCTTTGTCGTTCACTCCCTTCAAAGTAGCTGCAAGCCGAAACCGATAGTATGCAGACAATCATTAGAGCTATTTTTCGTCTCATGGCGTTGTGCCTCCCGGCGTGGTTTAATGAACTGATTAATAAAACGCTAGTCTCTTCTGTTGCATAAATCCAGCAAGGGCCAAGATAGGTGATGCAAATCGTTACGCAACAGCTACCGTTATGGCCGATTGCGTCGTTGATTACTTTCAAACGTTAATCGTCTTAAGACATTGCTTTACCTGGCAGGCAATTGCAGATAATCTTGGGCTAACTTGACTTATAATATGAACCTAAAAAATCGATGCTGCGAATTCATAGGTATAGTTATTGCCTGTGTTATTATCGGCACTGATGTATCTTCTGTTATGGAAAATCGTAAGGAACGGCAATGAAGAAAATTGAAGCCATAATTAAGCCTTTTAAAATGGATGATGTCAGAGAAGCTCTGGCGGGAGTAAATATTACCGGTATGACCGTCTCTGAAGTGAGAGGGTTTGGACGTCAAAAAGGGCACACCGAGCTGTATCGTGGTGCCGAATACATGGTGGATTTTCTGCCAAAAGTGAAGCTGGAAATCGTAGTCACGGAAGAAGACCTGCAGCGTTGTATTGATGCAATCATCGAAACCGCTCAAACGGGGAAAATTGGAGACGGGAAAATTTTCGTGACCGATGTTGAACGTGTTATTCGTATTCGTACTGGCGAAGAAGGCGAGTCAGCCGTTTAAATTTAAACACCATGTGCATAAAAAAAGCCGGGACATCCCGGCTTTTTTTATACGCGCTATTCATTGAATGACGCGGATATGGTGTGACAATGCCTGCTATAGATTTTTCACTACCTTGTTGTCTGGGTAATTTAACGCCAGTACTTGTTTCGCGTTGCGCTCAAGATCCGTTAATCCAAGCTTTTGATAGCACTCGATCATAATAACCAAGGCATCTTCAACCTGAGCACTTGGTGAAAAATATTCGACGATATAGCGACCACGGTTAGCCGCAGCAGCGTAAGCCTGACGTTCCATAAAGAACTTTGCAGCGGCTAGTTCATAATCGGCAAGGCGACTTTTGATGGCAATCATCCTGGCGCGCGAGTCTGCAGAATATTTACTGTCAGGGTACTGCGTTAATACGGTTTTAAAGTCTTTAAATGCTTCGCGAGCATGGGTTGGATCGCGATCGCTACGATCGATACCAGCCATTTGCTGAAACATGTTCTCTTCTTCTGATAAGTTGATCAAACCGCGCATATAATGCACATAATCAATGTTCTGGTGTCCAGGATTTAATCGTAAAAACCGGTCAACCAACGCGATGCCTTGGGCTGAATCGCCAGTTTTGTAATAACTGTAAATCAAATCCAGTTGCACTTGATGTGACACGGCGCCGAACGGATAACGTGAGTCGATCGCGGATAAAATTGGAATGGCTTTTTGATATAAACCATTATCTAATGCACTTTTTGCATCCAGATAAAGAGCTTGAGCCGATTTATCCGGCACTTTTTGCACTTCTTTCGGTGCCGATGAGCAACCGGCAACACCAACAACTAATGTCAATAATATTGTTTTTAAAGCTAACTTCTGCATAGGTTTTCCGTGTCTGGCTAATACCCAGTTAAAATAATTATGAAAGCCCGACACAAAGCGGGTAAAATAAAAGTTATTGCATTCTAACCCAGCTAATCTGTATTGCACAGTGCTAATTAATCGAGACCTCAATGGCTGAGAAAATACAACTTCAGGAAACGGTTCCCGATTCCTGCTTAGGTAAACGTTTAGATCAAACAATTGCCCAAATGTTCCCGGACTTTTCCAGATCACGACTAAAAGATTGGATCGTGTCCGGTAATGTCAGTGTCAATGGTCAGGTTACCACAAAAGCTCGCGAAAAAATGTTCGGTGGCGAGATCATTAACCTTGACGCCGAAATAGAAGCAGAGGTTCATTATGAGCCTCAGGATATTGACCTGAATATTGTTTATGAAGATGACGATATTCTGGTTATCAATAAACCAGCAGGTTTGGTTGTCCACCCAGGTGCCGGTAATCCTGATGGAACGGTTTTAAATGCGTTGCTGCATCATAATCCAGATCAGGAAAACCTACCCCGTGCAGGAATCGTCCATCGTCTGGATAAAGACACCACGGGACTGATGGTTGTTGCTAAATCTATCGCCGCCCAGACGAATCTGGTCGACGCATTACAACATCGTGAAATCACCCGTGAATATGAAGCCATCGCCAATGGTATTATGACTGCCGGCGGGATCGTTGATGAGCCTATCGGCCGACATGCAACCAAAAGAACGCATATGGCGGTCACTATGTCAGGGCGACCCTCGGTAACCCATTATCGCGTTGCCGAAAAATACCGCCTACATACCCGTTTGCGGTTACGCCTTGAAACGGGCCGTACCCATCAAATTCGTGTCCATATGGCTCATATCGCCCATCCATTAGTCGGAGATCCGGTATACGGCGGACGTCCAAGGCCACCGAAAAATGCCAGTGAAGAGTTAAGGGAATTATTACGTAACTTTAAACGTCAGGCGCTGCATGCCACCATGCTTTCTTTATATCACCCGGTAAATGGAGAATTGATGACCTGGCATGCACCTGTTCCGGACGATATGCAGGCGGTCGCTGACGCGTTGCATTTAGATGCGCAACAGAATATGGTGGAAGACTATTAACATTTGCCAGATGGAGTAGGGCATTGTTCAGCAACAAGCATGATCTTGAGTCAATTTTTTCTGTCACCGATTCCAGGCAGAATTTGATTAAAGGCGCTAGTACAACCCGGCAAGGGGGGCACAGTGATGCTCCTTTTCATTCATTTAATCTGGGTGCACATGTCGGTGATAACCTAGCCAATGTTAATGCAAACCGCCAACGGTTAGTGGATTATTTTGGCCAACCGATTCAATGGTTAGAGCAGGTACACGGTAATCATGTGCATGAACTTACCACCTATACCAAGACACCGGTAACGGCAGACGCGGTATTTACACGGTTAGCCAATCAACCCATTGGAGTATTAACGGCCGATTGTTTACCGATATTATTGGCTTCAGCAAGTGGTACTGAACTTGCCGCTATCCATGCTGGCTGGCGGCCTTTGGTATCAGGAATTGTTGAAAATACGGTGCAAAAATTTACCTGTAAAACGCGAAATATTCACGCTTGGCTTGGTCCGTGTATCGGTGCTCAGCAATTTGAAGTGGGTCCGGAAGTCCGTGCACAGTTCATTCAGATAAATACAGATAATGACGTGTTTTTCAAACAGACTGGCAATGGAAAGTTTATCGGCGATTTGCATGGCCTGGCGATTAAGATTTTACAACAGCTCGGTGTCCAGCATATTCAACGTAGCCAGTGTTGCACAGTATCTTCGGGTAACGACTTTTTCTCATATCGTCGTGATGGACAAACGGGAAGAATGGCAACCGTAATCATGAAAAATTCGCTCGCGGGCCCTGTACGTAAAACGGATAGCGTAACGAACAACGGATAGCCTAACGTAAACCGGACAGTGTAACGTTACTCGGATAGCCTAACGTTACTCGGGTAGCCTAACGCATCAGACTCATTCCCACTTCACGTTATCTCCCACCGAAAACGATTGGCAACAGCATCGTTTTCTCCCTCGACGCCGTCTACCTCTACAGCAGCATTTTGACAAAATGCTGCTAACTATTTTTTAACCTGGCTATTGAATTTTCCTTGTTCGGTTCCTATTTAATCAATATGAATTCGCAAAACCACAAATTATTTGTGGATTAATGGTATGTAAAGAGGATTGATAGATGCGAGTGGATAAATTAACTCAAAAGTTTCAACAAGCATTAGCCGATGCTCAATCATTGGCGTTAGGTCACGACAATCAATTTATTGAACCAATGCATTTAATGTTGGCGCTATTAAACCAAAGTGATGGGTCAATTGCGTCAATACTAAAACAATGTCAGATAGAAGTGTCTGCGCTCCGCAGTAAGCTCAATCAAATGCTGGCTGAACTTCCGCAAGTGGAAGGCAGCGGCGGTGATGTCCAGGTTTCAAATCAGTTAGCCAGCCTGTTAAATCTTTGCGACAAGCTTGCGCAAAAACAGCAAGATAAATTTATTTCATCAGAGACGTTTTTATTAGCGGCACTGGAAGATAAAGGTCCATTAGGTAGCGTATTAAAGTCATCCGGTTTAAAGGATAAGCCGTTAAAGCAGGCGATTGAAAAAGTTCGCGGTGGTCAGGCGGTTAATGATCCAAATGCGGAAGATACCCGTCAGGCATTGGATAAATATACGGTCAACCTTACCGAGCGTGCAGAGCAGGGAAAACTGGATCCGGTTATCGGCCGTGATGAGGAAATTCGCCGCACTGTCCAGGTATTACAGCGCCGCACTAAAAATAACCCTGTCTTAATTGGTCAACCCGGTGTCGGTAAAACCGCCATTGTTGAAGGGCTTGCGCAGCGGATTATCAATGGTGAGGTTCCAGAAGGACTAAAGAACAAACAAGTCTTATCTCTTGATATGGGCGCACTGATTGCTGGCGCCAAATATCGCGGAGAATTTGAAGAAAGGTTAAAAGCGGTTTTAAATGAACTAGCCAAAGAAGAAGGTCAGGTCATTTTATTTATCGATGAGCTACATACCATGGTGGGGGCAGGTAAAACTGACGGCGCGATGGATGCTGGTAATATGCTCAAACCTGCCTTGGCCCGTGGAGACCTGCATTGCGTTGGTGCCACGACCTTGGATGAATATCGTCAATATATTGAAAAAGATGCCGCATTGGAGCGCCGCTTTCAAAAAGTCTTGGTGGACGAACCCAGCGTTGAAGATACCGTAGCGATTTTACGTGGTCTGAAAGAGCGTTATGAATTGCACCACAGTGTAGAAATAACCGATCCTGCAATTGTGTCTGCGGCAACGTTATCTCACCGTTACATCAGTGATCGTCAATTGCCAGATAAAGCTATCGACTTGATTGATGAAGCGGCGTCGAGTATCCGCATGCAAATGGATTCTAAACCCGAAGATTTAGACCGTATTGAAAGGCGCTTGATCCAACTTAAGCTGGAACAGAAAGTTGTTGAGAAAGAAACGGATGATGCATCATTAAAACGGTTGCAGCTACTAGAGCAGGAAATTCAGGAAAATCAGGCTCAGTATGACCAACTGGAGCAGGTTTGGAAGAATGAAAAAGCTGCACTCTATGGCACCCAAAATATCAAAGCTGAACTAGAACAAGCAAAATTAGATTTCGAGGTAGCGCAACGCAGCGGCGATTTTGAGCGAATGGCTGAGCTGCAATATGGTGTGATCCCCGACCTAAGCAAACAACTGGAAAACGCCGAAGAAAATCCGGTTGTCGATATGCAACTATTAAAAAATAAAGTGACCGATGTTGAAATCGCGCAAGTGCTCTCAAAGGCGACAGGTATCCCTGTCGCTAAAATGCTGGAAGGCGAACGGGACAAGTTGCTACGGATGGAAGAGGAAATCCAACAGCGAGTCATTGGTCAGACGCAAGCGGTGACGGCAGTATCGAATGCGATTCGTCGCTCAAGAGCTGGGTTATCCGATCCCGATAAACCTATTGGATCTTTTATGTTTCTTGGACCTACCGGTGTCGGTAAAACGGAACTAACCAAAGCCCTAGCAAACTTCATGTTTGATAGTGAAGATGCGTTGGTTCGAATCGATATGTCCGAGTTCATGGAAAAGCACAGTGTCGCCCGTTTGATCGGGGCGCCTCCGGGTTATGTCGGTTATGAGGAAGGCGGTTATCTTACCGAAGCGGTCAGACGCAAACCTTATTCTGTCATTTTGCTGGATGAAATAGAAAAAGCGCACCCAGAAGTTTTCAACATATTACTACAGGTGCTGGATGATGGCCGATTGACCGATGGCCAGGGGCGGACTGTGGATTTTCGCAATACCGTGATCATTATGACGTCTAATATGGGGTCAGATTTAATTCAGGAAATGGCCACCGAATCGAGTTATGAACAATTGCGAGCAACCGTAATGGCGGTTGTAGCTCAACATTTTAAACCGGAGTTTATTAACCGAATCGATGAAACGGTAGTATTCCATCCTCTGGATGCTGAACAAATTGCGCAGATAGCTGCTATCCAATTACAGCGATTGACCAAGCGTCTTGAAGAGCGTCAATTGACACTAGTGGTAACGCCAGAAGCAATTTCCAAAATAGCACAAGCAGGGTTTGATCCGGTATTCGGCGCACGACCTTTAAAACGGGCTATTCAACAAAACGTTGAAAATCCATTGGCGCAGGAAATATTAGCGGGTAAGTTTGCTCCGGGGGCGAGCATTACTGTTGATGTTAGTGGGGGCGATATTTCAATTTATTAATGGGATTGAGACTTAGCTAGTCGCAGTAAACTTCCACTTCGTTTTCTGCAATGCGAAGCTGTTGTTGTTTTTCCAACGGTGTTAGTAATCGGGTGCTTCCATCTTCTTCGGTTACTTTCACCTTGGGAAAGTCATTTAACACGCGAAGGTTATTTTTAGCGTTTACACATTTTTCTTTGCCTTGTTTGGCAAGCTTTGCAGATACAACCTCCGAGCCGATATCCGTATTCACAGATTTGTCCATTAATGACGGCTTTGATTTGTTGTAGGGCGTATCTATTTTTACTTCTGCATACTCGTTATCGATAGGTTCATGTTGGGTGTAATGAATTTGGCCATTTTTATCGACCCAACGATATACGGTGACATCTTTGGCAATCGCTTGCGCAGCTACCGTGGTTAATAGCATGAAAGCCGGTACTAATATAATTGTTCTATCCATAGGAACGCTTCTTCTTATTCAAAACAGACCTTTTATATAGGCCATAACATTTGTGCCCTTCTTTTATACCAAAGTTTTAATAAAAACTCCAAAGCAGAAATCATTTGTGGATTTATCGCTACGTATCCACATTTTGACCGCGAGAACCCGCGCCAAGGTTTATAAAATGGCGCATGATTGTTAGGAAAATGTTAGTGCCGTAGGATTTTTAAGCAAACGATCGTTTTTTTGTGATTTTTATTGATTTGGGTGTTGACGTGGTC
>NZ_JBHZSG010000052.1:0-19184 GCF_043642205.1 Thalassotalea litorea
ATCAATAAAATCTATGTGGTAACTGAACCTCTGCCCTAACTCTGAGTTGTGCACAAACTTAATGTGATTGGTATAACTGTACCCAACGTTTGCCTTCACCTAAGTCAAAGTCACTGATTAGTGCGAACCCCAGTCGGTTGGTAAAAAAAGCGATAGTCTCGTCACAATCATGAACCAGATAAGACAGGTTACGGATAGTTTGTGTCATTGGTGTTCCTAAATGCTGGTTATCGTGGGGAGCGTTTTTTATAAAGCTTAACCGATTGAGCAATCCTTTACCTTGGTAATCACGTATGTTTATCGATAGGATGGTTGAAACTGACAGTGGAGAATGGCTGTGCAAGACGCGATTGATATTAAACAAGCCCTTCGGGTGTGCAATAAAATTATGAGTCATGGGCAGCGGTTGGAGCGCGGTCACAAACTTGGCGATTTAACCGTGGAAAGTGATTACGATGGCTACACGTTAACCTTGTCGGATCATGCGGTGACCTTGCAGATTTTCTTTCACAATAAGCATCAACTTGATTGTAAGCGCGTAATCGAATTGGATGCGTTTTTGCAAAAAGTGGAAAAACTCGATAACAAAGTACTCTAACGGCACTTAAAAAAATACAGGGGAAGACGCAGTTTATCGCCTGTTAAATGGGCATTGTCGGGTTTTTGTCGTCATTTTGCAGCGAAGCGTCGTGGCTTTGTCTGATCACACACGATATATTCACGTTTATCATATGTAGCCATCTTTTTAGGATGTCATGAACAAGAATAAAAACAACATCGGTGAACTTAGGAGACAGCGTGGCTGGTCCCAGGAAAAGCTCGCATCGCTGTCAGGTTTGAGCGAACGAACCATCCAACGGGTTGAAAAACAAGGGCGATATTCTCTATCAACGAAGGCTGCACTTGCCAGCGCGTTTGGCATTGCCGTGAGTGAGCTTGAAGTGGCTGTTGCAACGCCGGCTTTCGATTCTCAAACGGTCGAAACCGATGTCACCGTTAACCAAGTAAACGAGAATCCGGTGAACGACCAACACCTAACCGAATCCTTGAATCGTGATGTCGTTTACCGTAATGACTGGGGTTCAGCTCTTGGGTTGTTGGTGCTCGGGTTAGCGATCCCGGCGATTATTTTATTAACCGGAACCCATGGTCAATGGGAGTTGGCAAGTTTTGCATTGGTGATAGGATTAACCTTGATGCTGACCTGCATGAACTATGGTTTTAAAGCCACGCATCGATTGTTTGATAGCACCTCGTGGATTGTTCGTTATCCTAGCTATGTTGATGACCTTGATAACCTGATAGCACAAGGAAAAGCGGTCAATCGCACCGCTTATGGCATCGGTTTCATGGTATCCCTGGTTTGTGCAATAACGCTGGCGGTGCACAATCCTCAGGTCTATACGCCGCTGACTAAGGGCCTTACACTCGTGGTAAAACCCTTGGTATATGCAATGTTGTTCGTTGAGTTTTGGTTTCGCCCTTACGTGCGCAAGATGCAACGAATGCAACGCATGCAACAGGTTAATTAGAGATCCAAACCGTCTGGTACGGTGCTAGCGTGATGCATTCCCGCACGTTGCTAAACTCCTGCCCGGTGATTAGGTCTCGCCATTCGTCAAGATCAATGAGATTTAGATCGGCTAACGTTAACTCCTGGGCCTCACAAGTAATATTGGAGATACAAAATACGCTTTGTCTCCGGTCAAGACTCTGGCGCCAAAAGCCAAATAATTGAACCCCCAGATGCAAGGTAAACTGAGTAGCGTTGGGATGAAACGCTTTTTGTTGTTTGCGTAGCTTTATCAGGGTAGTCATTTCGTCAAATACCTGCGCATGGTGACTAAAACTATTGCTTAAATGCGCCTGTAAACTTGGATAGTCCCATTTGTGGCGATTAATACAGCGATTTTGGTTGCTAAGATTTACCCGCTCAATGTCGTTTTGGGTGCCAACAAAACTATGAATGTAAATTGCCGGTATGCCTTCTATGCCCAGCATGATGGTATGGGCACAAATAAATCGTTGTTTTTGTAATCCATCTAAGCCTTCGACGGTGCCGGACAAGGCATCAAAAAGGCTGATATTCATTTCATAAGGTTGGTTGCGTCCGCCTTTGAGGGCGCGCCAGGAAACCCGACCACCAAAGCTAACCATGGTATTGATTAACAGATCGGTTTCTTCTTCCGATAGCAGGCCTTCGACGGGGCGCAGACCAACACCGTCGTGAGAGGCGATAAAATTAAAGTACGCTGTACCGTTTTGGGCTGGCGGCAAAGACATCAGCCAGGTTTTTAAATGGGTGCAGTCGCCGGTTACCAGGGTATTGATCAGTAACGGCGGTAGTGAAAAATTATAGATAGCATGGGCTTCATTGGCGTTACCAAAATACATGAGATTCTGGCGGTTCGGAATATTGGTCTCGGTGATAATCACCGCTTGCGGATTTTTATGCTCTACCAGTAAACGCAGTAAGCGCACAATTTCATGGGTTTGTGGCAGGTTAAGGCAGGTGGTACCCGCTTCTTTCCACAAAAATGCCACCGCATCGAAGCGGAAAATGGTAATCCCTTGCTCGAGATAAAAATTGAGAATACTCACAAATTCATCGAGCACTTTAGGGTTACGAAAATCAAAATCCACTTGATCATGACTAAATGTGCACCACACGTATTTGGTACCATCTGCAGTGACGACTTCTTTAAGCAATTCATGAGTTCTGGGGCGAACCACTAAGGACGTGTCTTGTGTTGGCGGTGCTTCAAAGAAATAATCCTTACCCGGATGTTTGCCCTGTTTGAAGTTTTCAAACCAACCACTTCGGGCCGAGCAATGATTAATGACAACATCTGCCATCACTTTGACGTGTTTGCTCATCTCCTGAATTTCGGTCCAGTCACCGAGGGCTTCATTAACCTGGTAATAATCAATCACCGCAAAACCATCGTCGGAGCTATATGGGTAAAACGGTAGAACATGAACCGCACTCACCACATCGTTTACGTAATTCTTCACAAAATGATTGAGGTTTTTTAACGGATTATGTTGCGGACCTTTGCTTTCGTCGAGCAAACTGTCGCCATAGGTGATGAGGTAGATATCATTTTCGTCCCACAAATTGGTAAATGGCGCGGGCGACTCCGCATCGGTCGGGATATCCATGGTGCTAATTAACTGTCGTGCTAAATCAAGACAATTTTCATTTGGGTAAATTACGCTTAGGTGTGCTTCGACCCGTTGCAAGAGATCAGTGGTCATTGCTGGTGATACTCCTTGTTTTGTGCACCAAATTTATTGAAAAGTGAGTGTAGTGAGCCGATTCAATTCGACTCACTGATAACCCGATATCAGGCGGATTTTTTCTGTAAATGTGCCGAAAATTCCTGATTATCTGCTTCGACTGCAGCTTTTAGTCGTTCAAAAATATCCGGTACGGCATTAATAACCCGGTTCCAACTTGGAATAAACGGCGTTTCCATCGGATCTTCCAAAAACTTGTTTCCGGCTTTAATGATGTTTTCCGCAAACAGTTCAACCGCTTGTTCTTCTTTATGAACGTCAAGTTTTAAGCCATTGATCATAGCGTCATTGCGGTAGGTTTCGATAAAATCCAGAGCTATCCGATAGTAAGTAGCCTTTAGCGTTCGGAACGTACCGTTGTTAAATACCGTTCCCTGAATGGCGAGTTTGCGAAACAGTGCTTTAGCAATATCAATGGACATCTTTGACAGACCATTGCAATCGTCATCCTGAGACAGATCCTGATGTTTGTGATCATATACGTCGGCAATATCTACCTGGCATAATCGATTAGTCGCATAGTTTCGTTTCATTTCTGCCAATACCCCGATTTCCAGACCCCAGTCACTAGGGATGCGTAAGTCATTGAGCACATCGATACGGAACGAGAATTCACCGGCAAGGGCGTAGCGATAGCTATCAAGGTAATCGAGATATTCGGTATCATCTACTAGCTTTTTTAACGCTCGGATTAAAGGCGTTACCAGCAAGCGACTCACCCGGCCATTAAGGGTGCCGTTGGCAATGCGCGAATAAAAGCCTTTGCAGAATTCGTAGTTAAATTTCGGATTCGCAACTGGATAAATCAATCGTGCCAGCAGGTTACGGTCGTAAGTCAAAATGTCGCAATCATGCAGGGCAACCGATTCGACCTGATTACAGGCCAGGGTGTAGCCAAAGCAATACCAAACGTTACGGCCTTTGCCCATTTGTTCTGGGGCAAGACCTAATGCCTGAAGCTCTTTGTCCAGCGCTTTCAATCTGGGGCCATCATTCCAAAGCACCTGGTGCGGTTGTGGCAGCTTGGAAAAAAATTCCAATGCGTGGCGGTATTGCTGTTCATCGGCTCTGTCCAGACCAATGACTATCTGCGACAGATAGGGGACTTTGGCAAGTTCATCAATGATATTAGGTAACGCCTCGGTTTCTAGTTCCGAATATAAAGATGGGAGAACTAACCCCATCGGTCGAACCTGGCTAAACTCTTTTAGCTCCTCTTCCATCTCTTCGACCGGACGGCGGGACAGATTATGTAACGTCGTAATTATCCCGTTTTGATAAAAGTCTCCCATAAAAGATCTCCTTAGTATCTGTTTACTGGATTAAGTATTGTCCTGTAACAAGGTTAAAATTGAATCGTTCCAGCCATCTGGTCCTTGATAGCGCGAACGGATAAGGTGTGGATGTGTCTCAATAACTGGGTTTTCATGTACCGGTGACGCAATAACGATGGCGATATCGGCACAATTTAACATGTCTTTGTCATTGTCACTGTCGCCAAGTGCAATCAGGGTATGTTGGTTTTCGCTGTTTAACTCATACATTTCTTTAAGAAAAGCTAATGGTTTGGCTTTATTGCTTTGCCCAAGAACATGGACGAAACGACCACCCTTGATCACATTTAATCCGTATAACTGCAGGTGTTTGGCAAACGACTGCAGGCTGTCGGTTTTGTCTAACCAATAAAGCGGTTCAGAATATTGTCGCTCCTGCGCGCTGGCGGCCTGATCTAAAGTTAAACCGGTAACCTTGCATAGCTCGCGGGCAGACATGGAATTAAAACCACGAAACTTATAGGAATGCTGAGCATTAAACGTTGTCAGACGGGACAATATCTCCGAGCGATTAAGGCCAAATTTGTAAAGCCAGTATGCGCCGGCGTCATAGCGAGGAATTTTGTGCTCCAGATCTTTTTCAAAATAGTCTTTAGGGATATATAGGGCGGAGCCATTTTCAATGATAAAAGGGTGGTTGTTATTTAAGGTTTTGCAAAGGCGTTCGGTTTCGATAAAGGTTTTGCTGGTATTAAAGATGATGGGAACCTGAGCATTGTCGCAATACTCCAGAGCCGGCATTGCTTTATTGAATCGATAGGTGTGGTGGTCGAGTAGGGTACCGTCGAGATCCGTTGAAATGATGTATTCGTTTTGCAAAATTCCAGCCTTGCCTATATTTAGGGGTTATTCAATTCATTAGTAATGATTGAGCAACAAGCGTACCAAGATGAAATCCTTCTGAATTGCTTATGTTTGGGGCATGTCGATAAACAAGGCGGTGCTTTTTTGAACTAAATTCGTGCGTGTGCACTGTAATGGTGCGTTGCGTTGATCGGATATCACGCTAATACCATCAGGGTTTATTAGCCATGCAGGCTATTCCTGTCGATTGGTGAAGAGGGCGAGCGTGCGGCGTTCGATGATGCGCCCGCGACTGTTTCGCCCGCAATCGTGACGTCATCGTTTAAGGGTTAAGCCAGAGCCCTAAGGTCCGTCTATACTGGATAGCATCGACTTTTGCGGTTAAGTTCGGAATGCTAAAGTGTCTTTATTAAGGTTAATGTCTATTTATAGGGGTATTATACCGGTGGTTTTATACAACTTCTGGTGTCAGACAGCATACATTTGATGAAGCGGATATATATTATTGCAATTGAATACTGTGTATCCTCAGACAATTCTTTATAATTGCCGCCAATTTAGAAGCTCGCCATAAACGCATTGTTGCGGAGAACCGTTAATGGAAATCAAAGTAAATTTTCTTGAAAACCTCAGGCTTGAAGCCAAGTTTGATGATTTCACCGTCGTGACCGACCAACCGATTCGCTATAAGGGTGATGGTTCGGCGCCGAGTCCATTTGACTATTTTCTCGCATCGTCGGCATTGTGTGCCGGGTATTTTGTGCGGGTTTATTGTAATGCTCGCAATATTCCAACCGATAACATTCGTCTTTCACAAAACAATATTGTCGACCCGGAAGATCGCTATAATCAGATTTTCCAGATCCAGATTGAATTACCGGATACCATTTCCGAAAAAGACCAGCAGGGCATTTTGCGCTCAATTGACCGTTGTACGGTTAAGAAAGTTATTCAAACAGAGCCAGAGTTTAAAGTGGACGTGGTGGAAAGCCTGGATGAAGACGCCAATGCCATGCTCACGGAATTTCCGCAAGACGACACCACGTACATCCTTGGTAAGGATCTACCGCTTGAGAAAACCATTGCCAATATGACTCAGATGCTGGCCGATCTCGGGATGAAAATCGAAGTCTCCTCGTGGCGCAATATCGTTCCAAATGTCTGGTCATTGCATATTCGTGATGCGGCGTCTCCAATGTGTTTCACCAATGGTAAAGGGGCAAGTAAAGAAAGCGCGCTTTGTTCTGCCTTAGGCGAATTCATTGAGCGTTTGAATTGTAATTTCTTTTATAACGATCAGTTCTTTGGTGAAGAGATTGCCAATGCAGAATTTGTCCACTATCCCAATGAAAAGTGGTTTAAATTAGAGGCCGATGATGCCTTACCTGACGGTATTTTGGATGAATATACCCGGGAAATATACGATCCAAGTGGCGAATTAAAGGGGTCAAATTTAATCGATACCAACTCTGGAAATACGGAGCGTGGTATTTGTTCCATTCCTTACACGCGTCAATCCGATGGTGAGACCGTTTATTTTCCTTCCAATCTGATTGAAAACCTGTTTCTTAGTAATGGTATGAGTGCTGGTAATAATGCCGAAGAAGCCCATGTACAGTGTTTGTCGGAGATTTTTGAGCGCGCCGTAAAACGCCAGATAATAGAGCAGGAAATTGTTCTTCCTGATGTGCCCAAGGACGTACTGGCCAGATTCCCTGATATTGTCGCTGGTATTGAAGGGCTGGAAGCGCAGGGTTTTCCCGTGGTGGTCAAAGATGCGTCATTAGGCGGGCAGTTCCCGGTGATGTGTGTCACCTTGATGAACCCGAAAACCGGTGGCGTATTTGCGTCCTTTGGCGCGCACCCGAGTTTTGAAGTGGCATTAGAACGTAGCCTGACAGAGCTGTTACAGGGCCGAAGCTTTGAAGGTCTGAACGATGTTCCAAAACCGACGTTCAATAGTATGGCGGTGAGCGAGCCAGAGAATTTCGTAGAACACTTTATCGATTCAACCGGGGTGATCTCCTGGCGTTTCTTTAGTGCTAAGCACGATTATGAGTTTGTTGAATGGGATTTTACCGGTAGCAATGAAGAAGAAAGTGCCTATCTATTCGGTATTCTTGAGAATATGGGCAAGGAAGTTTATGTCGCCGAATTTGATCAACTAGGTGCTTCTGCCTGTCGTATTCTGGTGCCAGATTACTCGGAAATCTATCCGGTGGAAGATTTAATTTGGGACAACACCAACAAAGCATTAGATTATCGTGAAGATATCTTAAATATTCACAAGCTTGATGAAGAGCAGTTAAGTGCATTAGTGGCGCGTTTAGAAGAGAGTCAGCAGGATAATTACATTGATATCATTACCTTGATAGGCATTGAATTCGATGAGAATACGGTGTGGGGACAGTTGACGATTCTTGAGCTTAAGATCCTGATTTACCTTGCCATTGGTGAAGCAGAAACGGCTCAGGAACTGGTAGAGGAATTCCTTCAGTACAACGACAACACACTAGAGCGAGGCCTGTTTTATCAGGCAGTGCATGCGGTACTGGAAATTGCTCTGGAAGAAGATTTAGAGCTGGACGATTACATTCATAATCTAAACCGTATGTTTGGTGAAGAGGTGATGGAAACCGTGATTGGTACGGTTTACGGCGAAATCCGTTTCCCAGGCCTGACACCAACCAGCATGAAACTGGAAGGTTTAGATAAGCACCTTCGTTTGATTGACAGCTACAAGAAGCTGCACCAGGCTCGCGCCGCGGTTGCTAAAACCTGATCCCATGGGGTCAGAGTCAATTATCAAATTATGTTTTCATTAACTATCAATGGGTTAATAGGCATAACTTAATGACTCTGTCCCCATCTGCTATCCCTGTTCGACCTATCAAATTAAATGTGATTTAATGGTGCGGTTAAATTTGCAGCAGCCCACAAAACAATTACAACAACGGGCGAATACAGGGAGCTGTACATATGCATATTATCCTCGGAGTCATTGGCTCCATTATCACCATTCTTATTCTGATTAATCGTCTGAGTGAAGCAGGTTTAGATATTGGCTGGCTCAACCCATTTAGCTGGCACAGACGCCGCAAATATCGTAATAATCATGATTTAAATCCGGTATTTAAGCTGGACTCTCCAATGGACGTCGCCGCCTTGTATGTGGTCGGTGCCGCCAAAGCCGATGGCGATATTACCGCGACGCAAAAGCAGGCGATTGTCGATATGTTTGAAAGTGAATTTCACCTGTCTAATTCTCAGGCCAAAGAATTATTGTCTTCGAGTGTGCATTTGATTGGCAATGGTCAGGAGTTTTACGATAACCCCGATCGTTGTATAGAGCGCACCTATGACGATTTTTCGCCAGAACAGGTTGATTCAGTTAACGCGTTACTGAATCGAATTATTGAAGTTGACGGTAATGCGACAGCCGAACAGACATCTTTCGTAAGTAAAGTGGCGAAGGCGTTTCCAGTGCAAAGCCAGTCGAAATGGTAGATTTTTAATTAATATTTTTAATGGAATAAAAGGAAGTAAATATGGAAGTCAGTGTTTTTGAAAGAACGTCCACTACGGACAAAATTATTAGCCCAATGACCTACAACCTAGTGCTAGGTTTAACCTTGCTGTGGGGATTTTGGGTCAACTGGATGATGGTGGAATATATCCCCGTAGAATCCATCAGCGGGATAAATCCGTGGATTTTCTTTGGTGGTTATTTCGCCTCCTGTTTTTTCGGAATTTACTTATTTAATAATTCTGAAAAACCCATTGTCAGCTTTATTGGCTACAACTTTGTCGTGGTACCGTTTGGATTGATTATTAACCTTGTTGTCAGTGGTTATAATCCGGAGATCGTTTCAGAGGCAATTCGCACCACCGGGCTGGTTACTTTCGTGATGATGTTATTAGGCTCCATGTATCCGGCATTTTTCCAACGAATTGTTGGTGGCCTAACCATTGCGCTTATCTGTGTGATCATTGTTGAGCTTATCCAGATCTTTATTTTTAATACCCATCACGGGATCATGGACTGGATAGTGGTGGCGATTTTCTGTGGCTATATCGGCTATGACTGGGCTCGTGCCAATGCGATTCCAAAAACTTATGACAATGCTATCGATAGTGCTGCAGCGCTTTATATCGATATCATCAATCTGTTTCTGCGAATCTTGCGAATTTTGGGGAGAAGATAAATCTTCAACGAAATTATAATGGGGTCAGAGTCATCAATGAATGCAGATTAACTTACTGAATTTATTGGTTTTAGAATAAATGTAATTGACTCTGACCCCATGCGAAGGCCCTATGTGCGGGGCTATTTGCCCCGCAATAGGGTTTGAATGCTGTTGGCTTTTTTCATCCCCATCATCCGCATGGTGGTGATCACCCCGCCCATGGCTGCACCACCTACACCTGCGGTGATCACATCCGCACCGGTTAAATAGAAGTTTCTAATCGGCGTTTCGGTATGAACCGATGAGTTTTTAAAACGTTCCAGACTATGCTCTAAACCGTAAATCTCACCATTGTCATTAAGCTGATAAAATTCAGTGGATAATGGCGTGGACAGTTCATAGTAATCAAGCGCGCCTTTTAACTGCGGACGATGCTTAAACAACACATCTAACAAACGCTGAGACAATTTCTCTTTCAGCGCTTCGTATTCATCACCGCGTTTATTCCATTCACTGCCTTGCCATTGCTCAAACCATTTCATATTCGAAAGGGTAACAATTTCTACCGTAGATTTACCCGGATAACGTTCATCCCATTCGGGGTCTTTGCTGGATGGAAAGCTGATATAGACGATAGGGAAGTTATCTTCGCCACAGGATTTTTCATACTCGCTAACGGTAAAGTCATGGTCAGCGCTTGGGTAAATCCAAAGGTTGGTGGTATCTAATCCCAGTTCCTTAGCGGAACCCTTAAAGCCCGCATAAAGGCACAAAGAGCCGCCTGAAGACTTCATCTTGTCGGCTTGTTCTCTTAGCTTAAACTGGCTTTGTACCGATTCAGGAAGTAGCTTGCGAACCGTATTCAGATAACCAATGTTGCTAACAACCTGGCCAGCTTTTATTTCTAAACCATTGGCAAGTTTCACCCCAACAGCGTGATTATTCTCAATCAAAAGTTGTTCAACTTTGGCATCAGTAAACACATCCCCACCCGATTGGGTAATGGTCGGAATGATCTCCCGGGCAATCGAGGAAGCGCCACCAACAGGATATGCCGCGCCATTGAGATAATGTTTTACTAACAATGCGTGCATCAAAAAGCTCGACTGTTTTGGCGGCAAGCCATAATCACCCCACTGGCCGGTCAATACGCCAATCAATTGTTGGTTATCGGTAAGGCGGCTTAACACCTCATAAGTCGTCTGGAAATATTCTTTGCGAACCATTTTGGGACGCACTTTGTTGTAAGCTTTGGCTAGCCATTTTGGCATGGCCTGGGCGGCGAAATATTTATTTGAACGATAGCTGACATCACGGACCAGGTGCACATATTCAATGATAGCCTGCTTTTCTTCTGGGAATTTTTCTACCAAAGACTCGATAAAATTTTCGGTGCCAGCGATTAGATCATAAGATTCATTACCAATAAATATGCGATCGTATACCGGATCCATAGCCTGCCATTTCAGCCGGTTTTCACTAACGACATCAAAGATTCGACGCAATGGGGCATGCTCTCGATGCACTTCGCCGATGTAATGCACACCTACGTCCCATTCATAACCTTTACGCTGATAAGCATGGGTAAAACCACCGGCGGTATAGTGTTGCTCCAACACGCAGACCTTCTTGCCGGACAACGATAACAACGCTGCATTAACCAAGCCACCGATGCCAGATCCAATAACGATGACATCATAATCCGCTTTGACGTTTTTCTGTTGTAATACCAATCACATTAAATTATTGCTCACTCAGTGAGAATCTAAAGGCTTTTAGACAAGGCTTTGATTGCAGAGAATGGTTATTCCATTGTCAAAATCAGTGACGCAGGATAAACGCCTTTAAAACTCACCCGTAGGGAGTTTACCAGAGGCCCATTTACGGCCCTATATTTCATTAATATAGAATGACTATATCAATAAAATCTATGTTGTAACTGAACCTCTGCCCTAACTCTGAGTTGTGCACAAACTTAATGTGATTGGTATAATCGTCGACCGGTGCGCACCGATACTTTTTTGATACGGGATGGGCTTGTAGGATCGTCTGGCTCAGCGGCCTGCGGGATACTTTGGGTAGTGTCTTGTTGCGACGTTATTGTTTTTGTATTTGTGTCGGTCATGCCTAAAGACTCTAATTATGAAAATGGATAAGCATTGAGATTATCAAAATCGTGATTAGTGTGCAGAAAAATATAGACCGGTTCTTTGAATGTTGAATACAACTGTTGTGGTCAATCCGCGTTAAAGTACAATTTAATTACGCTGAGAAATAAAAAAGCAGTGGTGACGGATGCCGCCCACTGCTTATTTTATACGGATGAATGTTATGTTGAGCGTATTACGCAGACTGGATTTGAATCAACTGCTCTGCAAAAACAAAATCCAAAATACCTAACGCCGCTTTACGGCCTTCATCAACGGCAGTAACAACCAGATCCGAACCACGAACCATATCACCACCCGCAAAAATATTTTGCTTGCTGGTTTGCAGCGCAAATGCCGATTTTTCCGTAGCAATAACCCGACCTTTGGCATCCACTTCAACGCCTGCGTCTTTCATCCATTGAGGTGGGCTGGGTAAGAAACCAAACGCGATAACCACCGCATCCGCTTCCATGGTAAATTCGCTACCTTCAATCGGCTCAGGAGAGCGACGGCCATTGGCATCCGGCTGACCTAACTGGGTACGCACAAAGGTTACACCATTGGCTACACCATTTTGATCTACGCTAATGTCAATCGGCTGCAGGTTAAACTGGAAATTAACCCCTTCCTCTTTAGCGTTTTGAACTTCTCTGGGAGAGCCCGGCATATTTGCTTCGTCGCGACGGTATGCACAGGTAACTTCGGCACCACCTTGACGAACTGCTGTACGAACACAGTCCATTGCCGTATCACCACCACCGAGAACCACAACTTTTTTGTCTTTAAAATTGGTGTATGGCTTCGCGTTGTCGGTAATGCCCATCACGTGTTGGGTATTTCCAATCAAATAATCGAGTGCATTATAAACACCTTCTGCACCTTCATTGGCAAAGCCGCCCGTCATGTCAGTGTAGGTTCCCAATCCAAGGAACACGGCATCGTATTCGTCACATAACGTAGAGAATTGGATATCCACACCTACGTTGGTATTGAGAATAAACTCGATGCCCATACCTTCGAAGATTTCACGACGCTTTTGGACCACTTCTTTTTCTAATTTAAACGACGGAATACCGAAGGTTAACAAGCCGCCGATTTGTGCCTGCTTGTCATACACGACGGCTTTTACACCATGGCGCGTTAACACATCCGCACAGGCAAGACCCGCCGGTCCTGCGCCAATCACCGCAACTTTTTTGTCGGTTTTTACAACGTGCGACAAATCCGGTTTCCAACCTTGTGCAAATGCCGTATCGGTAATGTACTTTTCGATATTACCTATGGTTACCGCGCCAAACTCATCGTTCAGGGTACAGGCGGATTCACACAATCTGTCCTGAGGACAAACGCGACCACACATTTCCGGTAAACTGTTGGTTTGATGGCACAGATCCGCGGCTTCGAATATCTTGCCTTCGGTCACTAATTCCAACCACTGTGGAATGTAATTGTGCACCGGACATTTCCATTCGCAATACGGATTACCGCAATCAAGGCAACGATCCGCCTGACCACTGCTTTGCTCGGCACTTAATGGGTTATAGATTTCAACAAAAGCCTGTTTCCGTTCGTCGATGGCTTTTTTGGGTGGATCGATTCTTTTTACATCCACAAATTGATAAACATTTTTACTCATAACTGCCTCTATTGCGCCTGTACACGTAGTTCAGCGGAAGAACGGCTGCGGTGTCCTAACAGCGTTTGTACATCCACGGCTTTCGGTTTGATCAACTTGAACTGCGGGCTATATGTCGCAAAGTTATCAAGAATATCCTGTGCGCGTTCACTACCGGTTAATTCCAGGTGATGGCTTACGATGCCACGCAGGTGCTCCTGATGAATAACTAATTCATCCAGAGACACAATCTCAATCGATTCGCCATTGATGCGTTTTTCAAGATCATTGCCTTCATCAAGAACATAAGCAAAACCACCGGTCATACCGGCACCGAAGTTTAATCCCGTTTGACCTAAGATAGTAACGATACCGCCTGTCATGTATTCACAAGCGTGATCTCCCGTACCTTCGACAACTGCGTTACAGCCTGAGTTACGTACGCCGAAACGTTCGCCGGCACAGCCTGCAGCATATAAACGGCCACCGGTCGCACCATACAGACAGGTGTTGCCCATAATCGGTGTCAGATGGGTTTTGTAGGTCACGCCTTTCGGTGGATGGATTACCAGTTCACCACCGGCCATACCTTTACCCACGTAATCGTTGGCATCACCTACCAAGGTAATGTTCAGACCACCAGCATTCCAGCAGGCGAAACTTTGCCCGACGGTACCGGTTAGTTTGATATTGATTGGATTGGCGCTCATTCCCTGGTCACCATGCTGACGAGCAATTTCACCGGAGATAAGAGCACCAACACTACGGTCGGTATTTTGCGTGGTAAAGTTAAATTCACCGCCAGACTTGTTAGCAATGGCATCTTCTACCTGCGCCAGCATTGCCTGGTTCAATTCACCTTTATCAAATGGTGTATTCGCTTCAGTTTGATGCAACGCCGTATGCTTGCTGGCGACAACACTGGCCATAATTGGGCTAAGATCGAGTTTTTGCTGCTTAGCGGTAATACCTTGCAATGGCACCAATAAATCGGTGCGACCAATCAATTCGGTAAGCGATGCAACACCTAATTGCGCAAGGATCTCACGAACCTCCTGAGCCACAAAGCGGAAGTAATTCATCACTTGATCCGGTAAGCCTTTAAAGTACTCATCCCGTAGCAATTGATCTTGCGTAGCAACACCTGTCGCACAGTTGTTCAAATGACAAATACGTAGGAATTTACAACCTAATGCAACCATAGGAGCCGTTCCGAATCCGAAACTTTCCGCACCTAAAATTGCAGCTTTTACGATATCTAATCCGGTTTTCAGGCCGCCATCGACTTGCAGACGAACCTTATGGCGTAAACCATTTTCAACTAATGATTGATGCGCTTCGGCCAGGCCGATTTCCCATGGACAACCGGCATATTTCACCGAGGTTAACGGACTTGCACCAGTACCACCGTCATAACCAGAAATGGTAATGAAATCCGCGTAAGCTTTAGCAACACCAGAAGCGATAGTACCAACACCTGGTCCGGAAACCAGTTTCACTGACACGATGCATTTCGGGTTAACCTGTTTCAGGTCGAAAATCAGCTGAGCCAAATCTTCAATCGAATAAATATCGTGATGTGGTGGTGGTGAAATCAAAGTAACACCCGGTACCGAAAAGCGCAGTTTGGCGATAAGCGGGGTAACTTTATCCCCCGGTAACTGACCGCCTTCACCAGGTTTTGCACCCTGAGCGACTTTAATTTGCAGTACGTCGGCATTAACCAGATAGTGAGGTGTGACACCAAAACGTCCCGATGCAATCTGCTTGATGCGAGAGTTTTTCACCGTACCAAATCGTGCAGCATCTTCACCGCCTTCACCAGAATTAGAGAATCCCCCTAATCGGTTCATCGCGATCGCCAGAGCCTCATGGGCTTCAGGAGACAAGGCACCAATTGACATCGCAGCGCTATCAAAACGCTTATACAATTCTGTGTCCGGTTCTACCTCATCGATATCGATGGCCTCGGTATTATCTTTTAAGGCCATTAAATCTCGTAAAGTCGCAACCGGACGGGTATTCACGGCATCGGCAAATACTTTGTAATCATCATAATTACCGCTTTGTACGGAATCCTGCAACGACTTAACCACATCTGGGTTAAAGCAGTGATATTCACCATCATGAACATACTTTAATAAGCCACCATGGGACACTTTTTGATGCGGTAACCAGGCACGGCGGGCGAGATTAATATTGTCCTGTTGGATATCGCTAAAATCAGCGCCTTGCAGGCGACTTGGGATCCCCGGAAAACATAAATCCATAATCGATTTATTCAGGCCGATGACCTCATAAAGTCCTGAACAACGATAGCTGGCGATTGTTGAAATCCCCATCTTCGATAAGATTTTCAAGAGGCCTTTATTGATGGCATTACGGTAATTTTGTAACGCAGTACGTGCTGGTAAATCAATCTTGCCCTGTTCAACCATCTGCTCAATGGTTTCAAAAGCAAGGAACGGATAAACCGCCGTTGCCCCTAAGCCAAATAATACCGCGAAATGATGAGGGTCACGCACGGAAGCGGTTTCCACCACAATGTTGGATTCACAACGTAGCTGCTCATTTACCAGACGTTGTTGCACAGCTCCGACGGCCATTGCCGCAGGAATGGGCAATTTGTCTTTGCTGATCTGACGATCGCTGAGTATCAAAATTACCGTATCATTACGAACCAGCTCGACCGCTTCATTACAGACGCGCTCAATGGCGTTTTCCAGGCCTTCTTCAGGTAAGTAATTCAGACAGATAGTACTTGAACGATAATGCTCTGGGTCAAACTCTCTAAGCTGTTTGATGCCGGTATACATCAATACCGGAGTTTCAAACTGAACCCGATCGGCATGACCTGTGGTTTCGTTAAAGACGTTATGCTCACGACCGATACAGGTTGCCAGCGACATCACGTAACGCTCGCGTAACGGATCAATTGGCGGGTTGGTTACCTGAGCGAATTGCTGACGGAAATAGTCGAACAAGGTTCTTGGACGACTGGAAAGCACTGCCATTGGGGTATCATCCCCCATGGAACCGGTGGCTTCCTGACCGTTCTCGGCCATGACCTTAATGACTTGTTGGATTTCTTCGTACGAATAGTTAAACAGTTTGTGCATCTCGGCCATTTGTTGATCTGAGAATACGCGCTTGCCAACCAGTTCGGCGGCCAACTGATCGAATGGGATCAATTGACGAATATTATTGTTCAGCCACTGACGATAAGGGTGGCGAGATTTCAGGTCGTTATCGATGTCTGCGGATTTTAATACTTTACCAGTATAGGTATCGACAGATAGCATTTCGCCTGGGCCAACACGGCCTTTTTCAACAACCTCATCTTCACCGTAATCCCAGATACCAATTTCAGATGCCAAGGTGATGAAGCCGTTACGGGTTCTTACATATCGAGCTGGACGAAGACCATTACGGTCAAGGTTACAGGCAACGTGACGACCATTGGTCATAACGATACCCGCAGGGCCGTCCCATGGCTCCATGTGCATGGAGTTAAACTCATAGAATGCTTTGAGCTCATCATCCATTGAAGGATTGTTTTGCCAAGCTGGTGGCATTAACAGACGCATCGCACGGTATAAATCCATACCGCCGGACATAAACAATTCCAGCATGTTATCCAGCGATGAAGAATCTGAACCACTTTCATTTACAAATGGTGCCGCGTCCTGCATATCAGGCATTAATGGGGTTTTGAATTTATAAGTACGGGCCTTACTCCATTGACGGTTACCCTGAATGGTATTGATTTCACCATTGTGAGCCAGATAACGGAATGGTTGCGCCAGATGCCATTGTGGCGATGTATTCGTTGAAAAACGCTGATGGAAGACGCAAATTGCTGATTGCATCCGAATATCGGCCAGATCCAGGTAAAAGCGCGGCAAATCGGCCGGCATAACCAAACCTTTATAAATGTTTACCTGACACGACATGCTGGCAACATAAAATACCGAATCCTGAATGCGTTTTTCCGCACGACGGCGCGCCATATACAATCGGCGTTCTAAATCTTTACTGCGCCAGCCGCGAGGACCATTAACAAAAATCTGTTCGATGGTCGGTAAGTTATTCTTAGCGATGGGCCCTAGTACATTAGGATCGGTTGGGACCACACGCCAGCCAACGACTTCCAGAGTCTCTTGGCTTAATTCCTGTTCGAGTATTTTTTTCGTCTCACTGGCAATAACCGGATCCGGATTAAGAAAAACGGTACCTACAGAATACTTACTGCTTAGGTGCCAGCCGTTTTCCTGAGCGATTGCGCGAAAAAAACTGTCGGGTTTTTGCATTAACAAGCCACAGCCGTCACCGGTCTTGCCGTCGGCCGCAATACCACCACGATGCTGCATTCTATCTAATGCAGAAATGGCGGTTTTGATCAACTTATGACTGGTTTCACCTTCTTGATGAGCGATTAACCCGAAACCACAGTTGTCTTTTTGTTGACTGTGATCATAAAGTTGCATGGCTATTTCTCCTTCTAAAACTTGCTGGCGGTATCGTTTTTGGTTCGAATAAACATCGTGAATTTTTGAATAATTACCGCAAATCCAGCTGGGGGAACCTATCACCATATAACCAGTTTCAGGCAAGGTCAACAAAAAATAGAGCTATTACTCTTAACAAGTTTAGGCGATTTATTGGCTGTTATGTAGGCGGGTTAAGGATGATTTTTCAACGAAGCCATATAAAGTAAGGGCAACAGCAAGTTATGAAACAGCACATGAAAGTTTTACGGGTTAATTAAATTAAGGTTAAAAAAATTTAAATAGGTATGCAATGGGATTGAAAATCACCTCAAGCGAGCAGGTGGTAGGTTTCAGGATTCAGAAAAAGCACACCCGCTTGGCGTCATTCCATACTTGATTTTAAATTTCCTCAGGGTGGAGCAAGAAACACGTTTCTTTTTTTTGGAGGGGGGAGATTACGATAAATCGTAATGGCGGGATAATGCGAAAAACGCATTGGGTGGATAACGTTTCATTTTATGAAACGTTGGTAAAAGCCACAATAAACTGCGTCATGCCGTGATACTACACGGCATCTAGGGCTAGAGCCGAATGTCTCTGATGTGCCAGGAACGGTCTGTTAGCTATTGCTAATATACGATGATTTAGGAGTGCCAACACCCTGTCGTCGCTTATTGTTATGCATATTTTACGACGGAAACTGGGTAACCCCACTCGTTTCCTTTACGGACGATGTAATACCATAAATCCGGACCATTTATCGACGTATCAACTGATGACGCATAGATACATTCGCCGTTTGAGCTTGTAGATAGCAGGGCTCGCTCGATTAGTTCTTCTTCCATTGGCGATTCTTTAGAAATAATCTTTAACTCGAACAGTTCGCCACTCCATGGTTCTCCGAGAGGCCGAGATAGCTTGACTTTAATATGTAATCGAGTTTCTGAGTCCATTTCATAACTAGTTTCAGGGCTTGGCATCCAATCCGGTCTTAATCCGTTTAAAAACTCTTTCCTTACCTGAACTACGGATGGTTCATAGCCTTGGCCAGCTTCAATTTCACCAATGCATCCCCAGCAATCACCACCACAATCAATTGATAGTGGATCACCCTTAACTTCTAGTTCTCTATTGCAAATGTGACAATGTGGATTCATGGGACTAATGCTTAACAGTTTGTTCTTGCGCTATTTCTTGAGTGACTTTAGCTCGCTCATCACGGTCATCTGGTGTTAGTTAAAAAGTGCCAGATTAAGTCAACCAATTCATTTCAGAGCTATTTCTAGCCTGCAAGCAATTGTTAA
>NZ_JBHZSG010000053.1:0-18109 GCF_043642205.1 Thalassotalea litorea
TTCTCTGCAATCAAAGCCTTGTCTAAAAGCCTTTAAATTCTCACTGAGTGAGCAATAATTTAATGGGATTGGTATAACGCTGCCGCCAGTTTCCGCTCAATGAACGGCCGTTCTATAACAAATCCCATTTCCAACAGCTGAAGAAAACTCATTTGACATAATTTATTCTCAAAAGTAAATATAGTAATCAATAAATTATTTACAGACGGTGAAATTGTGGTAATTTATTACTAGGTGAAATTTCGAGCAGTTTGATCCTATTAAGCTGTAGAAATTATGTCGCTGAAAATAACAACAACAGGAGAAAGCACAGTGCAACTTAATAAGATAGCAATGGTTCTTGCTTTATCAGGTATTTCTTCACAGGCTCTTGCCCAAGAAGCTACCGAAGCAATCAATACAGAGGAAGTAGAACGCATTGAAGTTACAGGTTCCAGTATTAAACGTACGAGCCTTGAGGGTGATTTACCGGTAACCGTCATCAGTAAAGCTGAGATTGACGCCGCCGGCATTACCTCAGCCGATCAATTATTACTGCAAATGAATATCGCCTCAAACTCTAACGACAACCTGGCCAGTAACGCGGGAATTGTTGGTGGCGAAGAACGTGGTAATAACGGCGCTTCGAGTGCTAATTTAAGACAACAAGGCGCAAGTTCAACCTTAGTCCTACTTAATGGCCGTCGGGTTGCTACCCATGGCTTAAAAGGTCGTTCTGTTGATCTAAATTCCATTCCATTTGCTGCGATTGAACGAGTTGAAGTGCTTCGCGATGGTGCTTCTGCCGTATATGGTACTGATGCTATCGGTGGTGTTATCAACTTTATCCTTAAAAAGAATTATCAAGGTGCTGAATTAGGCGGTCTCGCTGACGTTACTGAAGATGGTGGTGGCGATATTTATCGTTTTACGTTCGTGGGTGGTTTCGGCGATCTGAACAGCGATGGTTTTAACGTTATGGCCACGGCATCCTATAAAGATGTAAAAATCTTAAATGGCGATGACCGAGATTTCACCAACACATTCCAGCCTGACAGAGGCCTGTCGCCCGATACGCGTGGCGCACCATTTGCTTCCATTAATGACCGCTGGAGCAGCCCAAACGATCCAACCAGTAGTCACTACAATCTAATTGGTAGTGGTCTAATCAACCCGGAAACTGGCCTTGAAAACAGCGTACTAAACGTAATGGCTTTACCGGGTCAACCAGGTTGTGACGCATTCCCAAATATGGATGTTGATACCGGCGCATTATGGAACCGAGCAAATGAAACCGTAAGCTGTGCATGGGACTATCCTCGCGCCTCGGTTTTACAACAACCTGTTGAAAGCATTGATTTAGTTACCAGAGGTACGGCAAAGCTCACTGAAGATCTTGAAGGTTTTATCGAATTTGTTGGCTCAGAAGTCACCACGAAGAAAACGTTCGAACCAAATCAAATTACCCCGTGGTCTATTGGTAATGGTGATTGGGAAACTTTCGGCGGCGGTTGGTATCCCAGTACTGGTGCGTCATACGACTATATTGTAGATGCCCTATCTTCCTATTACGGCGCCGAGCAGTTAAATATTGGTGCACCTATTGCCTATCGATGGCGTTGTATGGATTGTGGCCCACGTGAAATTGAAACAACCACAAAAGCGTACAAGTTACAGTTGGGCCTCGACGGTTCGTGGGATGACTGGGATTACAAAGTCGGTTTATCACGTTCGTCTAATGAAGCGGATTCTGAGTTGGGTGGAGGTTATCATTATACCGAGATGCTAGCTCAAGCTATCGGTACCGGTCTGGTGAGTCCCTTCTTATTGCCAGGTGAATCGCAAACCGCAGAAGGTATGGCGGCAATCGAAGCGGCATCGGCACGCGGTGTTGTCCTGTTTGGCGGTGAAACCGTTATGACTCAGTTTGACGCGTCAATCACCGGCGATACAGGGTTTGAACTTGGTTTAAGCGGTGACTCTATTTATGTTGCAGCAGGGGTTGATATTCGCCGTGAAGAATATAAATTTAACGGCGATCGTCGTGCCTCAGAAAGTCGTCCTGACATCTATGGTGCGCCATTTGATGATGCCAATGCATTAGATAATGTTCATCGCACGATTCAAGCGGTATTTGTTGAGGCATTAATCCCGATTGTTGAATCGTTTGAATTGAACTTAGCAGTTCGTCATGATGATTACTCAGGTTTTGGGGGCACAACCAACCCTAAATATGGTTTTACCTGGAAGCCACACGACAGCGTGTTATTCCGTGGCGCCTATAGTACCGGCTTCCGTGTACCCACGTTTAACCAGTTATTTAATGGCATCACAGAAGAACCATACACAGGCTTAGACTTTGCAGATCCAGCCGTTTGTGCCGGTGGTATTGTGCAGGTTGATGACCCTCAGTGTCAGCCAATTCAACCTACAATTCTCTATGGTGGTAAACCGGACTTAGGTCCAGAAGAATCAGAACAAGCTAGCTTAGGTTTTGTTTGGGCTCCTTTTGATGATTTCAGCATGAATGTTGATTGGTGGGAAATCATTATTGAAGGTACCATTCAGGTACCAGGTCGTGATGATCTAGTTGAAAACTATGATGTGTTCGAAGAAAACTTTATTCGTGATAGTTCTGGTGAGTTAATCTCAATTGACCAACGTTACGTTAACGCTGGTGAGCGCAATACCAGTGGTGTTGAGTTTGGTGCTAAATATGCAACGGATATCGGCGGTGGTCAGCTTTCCGTTAATTTTAACGGTAGTTACCTGATTGAAGATAAGAAAAAGCTTCTGGATGATGCACCATTCGGTGATAACTTAGTGGGTACCCATTCTCGCGGTAATATTCCACTTCGTTGGAAGCACACATTAGCGTTCAACTACAATTACGAAGATTTTACGGTGAATTTAACTCAAGTTTTCCGTGATAGCTATGATGACGAAGTACCACCAGGTATCGAATCTGGCGAAATCAACCCACCAAACTGGGATCCAGAAGTCGATAGTTACACCGTCTACAACACCAGTGTCCAGTACACCGGTTGGGATCATTTAAGCCTGACTTTTGGTATTAAAAATCTTTTGGATGAAGAGCCACCATTTACCGCTCACCAAAATGACTTTTCACCAGGTGCAGCCTTTGATCCTCGTGTAGCAGATCCTCGCGGTCGAGCCTACACACTTCACGCAACCTATACCTTTTAATCTCCCAGGTTTAGGTTAATAAAAGCGGCTGATTTTTCTCAGCCGCTTTTTTTTGCTTTTGTTAACCATAAGTGCATCCGAGTGATGAATTTGGCCGCTAAGGGCGAATCAAGACTGCGATATAATCATGGATTAAAGCCAACGTCTGACTCTGGCTTTATAGGCTAAATACTCCTGCTTAAATATACTCTCGAGAACGCGTTCTTCGGGCTGTATCTGCCAACGGTCTAAATAAATCACAAAAACAGGTACCAGCAATGCCGCAGATAGTGAGGCAAGAAACACGCACCACCCAGCTAAAATGAGAGCAAACCCTAAATACATTGGGTTACGACTAAACCGGTAAATCCCATGCACCACCAAACTGGATGTTTGCCGCGGAAATCTTGGATCTACGCTGGTTTGCTGGCGACGAAATCCAATAACGCCTAAAAATATAATACTCAGCGCGGCGACTAACACGCCTGCAGCAATGATATTGCTGAGTGTGATTTCAAACATGGGATACTCAGGGTGACGTAAAAACCATGTGCCTCCAATAAAAGCTATCAACAACAGTACCGGTGGGATTTTTAATTCAAGAGACTTCATTGCGCTTTCCTTATCGTCAGTAACTGTTGGGCAGGCAACCTTAGCTGATAATATGTTTCAATAAATCTCGTCAATTCGTCAACATCAAAAAGCGTTAATCCTTTTCGCGAAAATTGAGACAGGTGTTTTTCATCAGGAAAACTGTAATAACCCTCTTCACCGTCTTGTGCAGAAGTCTGTACCGACTTATCGCTCTGCAATGTTTGTAGATATTGAAGAATAAGGTCTGGCGCCGACAAATAAAGGTTTAAAACATGCCATAAATAAGATTTTGACGTTTGCACCTGCATTTGGCTTTGGGTGATAACGCTCCCAGTATCGATGCCATCGTCATCGATGGTATGCAATGTGGTACCGATTTCCCGTTCACTGTTTAACATCGCCCAAAATGTTGCCATAACGCCACGATACTGTGGTAATAATCCAGAATGCAGATTGATAACACCGAAACGCGGCACCTTAATTGCTTCCGCTTTAAGAATTTTGCCAAAGCGAATGCTGATGATCAGATCCGGATTGGTGCTCGCTAACGTTTCTATGCCTGATGCTTGATTGATATCATTTAACGTAGCAATTGGTTTTTGAGTATAACGCTGCAATTGATTGAAGCCGAGAAAAGCGTTTGAATCTGCTGTTCTTTGCTCTTGGTCAAGCAGCGGCAAAATAAATTTTGACTCAAGATCAGCAAGTAATTTAAGGGGGCCTGCTTGGCGCTTCGGATTCCCGACCTTATCGGATACGAACACGGTCACCTGGTGCTCGTGTAACTGAGGTAATATTAAATTGAGAGCAAAATTACTGGGTAAATCCTTGTTAACCAAAAATGTAATGTTCAAATTTACCTCTTCGAACTCTTTAAATGTTTATTTTCTTATTAAATCAATTAATTTGGCCAATAAACAGCCTAATAACTTAGAAATTTTCAACTACACTAAAAACTCAAGGAATAATAATTAAATGCCAAATGAAAAACACACCGAGCCCACAAGGCAGACTGAGCCGGCTCTTCGATAAAAAACACCAACAGATTCGTTTCAAGTATCGTCTGTTAACCGCCAAGAGTCGGGTTTTACCAGACTTTTTAATATTAGGTGCGCGCTATTCCGGCACCGCAAGCCTGATTAAATTAATCAATGAACACCCTAAATTACATGGCACCTGCCAATCCCAAATTCATTATTTTGACGGCGGCCTATTTCCAGAAAAAGATAATTTTTCGAAAGGTGAACACTGGTACCGCGCCCACTTCCCAATGCGCAAAGAAATGCCCAATGGTCACCAGGCTTTTGAGGCCTCAACCTTTTACAGCTTTCACCCCCTTGCGGCGAAACGACTCCATAGCTTGATCCCCAAGGTCAAAATAATATTTGTTCTGAGAAACCCTGTGGACAGAGCAATACATCATTACCTGGATTCCAAGCGACATAATCGAGAATACCTGCCCTTTATTAATGCTTTGCAAATCGAAGAGAAAAGGTTGGCCTGGACATTAAAAAATAAAGACTATAAAAGTGGTACATTCATTCATGCGACCTATAAATCCCGGGGGCATTATCAAGAGCAAATTGAACGATACCTGAAATTGTTTCCGAAAGAGCAAATTAAACTGGTAAGCATTGAAGAATTGAAGCGCGCCCCTAACAAGGTACTGCTGGACGTATATCGTTTTCTTGGCGTAGAAAATATCGATATGAGAATCGATTCAATTCACCTACCACAAGCCGAACTCGAGCAGGAGCCTGAAGTAAGAAGCTACTTGAAGAATTATTTTAGTAAGCGAAATCAGGCGTTTTATGAGTTTTCAGGGAAATCGTTTAACTGGTAACAACCCTATATTTTAACTTAAGAGGTTTTAATAAATGGATTCACTTCTCATCAAAATCTGAAGCCGAAAGTATAGGAAAGAATACCATCGCTATTTTCAAATCGGGAGGCGATGACGGTATCAAACAACTTGGTTTTTAACACCACGCCATAAGCAATGTGATCGTCCCGAGGAACTTTTTCTGAACCCACGAATCGATACTCAATGAAAGGTTCAACAAAATCGAAACGATAGGCCGTTTTTATCGAAACATATTCTCGCCAATTTGAATTAACCCATTCCAATCGACACGCGTGACAATCTCCTTGCCGCTCCTCAATCAACCACCGCTCTTTCGTATCTTCACCAAATACATTGATCGAGAAATCAAACTGTTTGTATTGATAGCCGCCCCCTAGCGTAAAGCCAATGTAGTCAGCAATATCTGCCCGTGTTGCATAAATAAGGTTTTCGGTAAAAAAGTTGCCAAACTGATAGCGAAATGTATATTGAATACCAACTTCGTTATCCGTCGTTAGCTTAGAAACATTCGCACCACCGCGATACCGTAACGATATTTCGTGGTAATTTTCAGCCCAGCACAAACTACTTAGTAACGAGAGAAACAGCACAATTATTTTTATCATAACGAGCCTTACCGTGTCGGAGAATCATCCTTGGGGAAAACGGCAGTCCTTTTACAACAAGTTACGTCTGGCTAAATCAAGTAAAAATGCGCCCACAAGTCAGGCTTACTATACATAGGGGATACAAAAATTCAGCAAGTCGCCATAGGATATGAAATTAAAACGTCACTGTTTCATGGGGGACAAACATTCATCGTTTGTCGATGGCAATTATTAAAAGTGTAGGTGAGAAAAAAATATTTCCCAATAAAAAATCGGGAATATTTTCTTAATAAAAATAAGGAATTAGTTGATATAAATAGAATGCAGGACTACATAGTCCTGCATTGTTTGAATCGTCTTTAAATGGATGTATGGTTTAGGAGTGCGAACCTTCTATCAGCTTACGACCGGTAATAAATTCTGCCAGCATGACCCAGTCGCCAAGAAAGCTAAACCAGGGATATATGAATGTTGCAGGTCTGTTTTTCTCGAAAAAGAAATGTCCCACCCAGGCAAAACCATAGCCAAGTATGGGAAGCAAAAGCAAATACAATGCTTTACCCGTCACCAGAATATATATCATAGTGGCAATCACCAAAAGGCTGCCGATGTAATGCAATGCACGACAGGTTTTATCTTCGTGCTGAGATAAATAAAATGGATAAAACTCCCGAAAAGTCTGATATTTTTTATCTGTCATAACACTCTACTACTCTTGCTTATGTTGTCTTTTCACGATAATGAATCATTAATGGTCCGGTCACTTTTCCTACCGTAACCTCTTTCACTACCTGATAATCACATTCTTGAAAAAAATCACGATATTTATCACTGGTGACATAAATAGCAACGCCTTCACTGTCCGGGTTTTCCTCTAACACGGTATTGACCGCAGCGACCAGATAATGACCAAAACCTAAATGTTGATGCAGCGGGTGAACCGCAATAAACGATAACATGTGAAATTGCTGCAGCGGTACTGAATCGATGATAAGTTGCTCTTTCTCGATCATTTGTCGAGTACTAAAATACCCGGCGCCAAGCATCATTTTCAATCGCCAGTGCCAAAACCTATCACTACCTAACCCGCGTCCGGGGCTATTAATGCACGCTACCCCGACTAATGCCTCGCCCAGATACAACCCAAGGATTGGTTGTTTTGCTTGCCAAAACGCTGCCAATTCTTCTCGAATGGTCGCCCTTAACCGTTGCTCATAACTGCTGTCTTGCGCATCAAAGATGTCCATAAAAACCGGATCATCCTGATACGCCTGAAACAGCAAAGACGCTGCTATTTTAATTTCACTGGCAGGTAAATACGACGCTCTGATATCGTTGTCTGTGGCTACTTTCACATCGTTCATGACAAGTTCACTCATTATTTGCGGCTGCACGGTAGACTGTGCTCTTACATCCCCAATAGTAGTGAGCAGAACCGATGTTGCGGCGCTCTGGTTGTGTCACTACTTAATCACCATATCAGGGAATTTTAAATATACCAACCCTTTATGAGTAGAGGCCTGATAATTGAGACTAAGCAATATCGTCCGCAGGGACTGGTCAATAAAGCATGATTAAATCCTTGCTGACAACAGCATTAGCAAACCACGTAATACCAATCACATTAAATTATTGCTCACTCAGTGAGAATTTAAAGGCTTTTAGACAAGGCTTTGATTGCAGAGAATGGTTATTCCATTGTCTCAAAAACAGCCAAAATCAGTAACGTAGTCCTAACGCCTTTAAAACTCACCCGTAGGGAGTTTAGCCAACGCAAGCACCTTCTTAATTTCGAAGCGATCGCAGAAAATGGACAGTATTTTAGTCAAATCAATAAGTTACTTTTTGCTTCTGCTTGACAGGTAAAAACCTGCAAAACCACAACTATAATGATTACTATTCAGGTAAAAACGTTGAGGCTCATAACATGGATCTGTCACATCATAATTTGCAAAATTTGTTCGCACAATTAGGGTTAGATAACCAACCAGACAGTATTAATCAATTCATTGAACAACATCGGGGATTGGCATCCGAAATACGGATCGAAGAAGCAAGTTTTTGGACAGCATCACAAGCAAGTTTTCTGCAAGAATCACTCAATGATGATTCGGATTGGTGTGACGTTGTTGATGTGTTAGATAGTATGTTGCGATAGATAAAACAGGCGCCATGTGGCGCCCGAACACAGAACGATAACGCTGCTTTACAGCTGTGCGAGTGCTTTATCGCCCCAGCTCACTAAAACTTTATCTTTAAAAATCAATGGCGTGCATTCATCTTTTGTTGTCATGCTGTCAGCATGTTTACGATTCGTGCGGTAGTATAGCACTTGAATATTGTCGCCATTTTTTTCATAGGTTTCATTGAAATCTGGCACTCCCATTTTTTTCTTAACAGCGGTAAAACTCATGTTCTCTTCAAGCTCGGCAAGATTTTTACGGTTTTCGTATGCAGCATCATGACCAGAATGAATTGCGTTTGCATCCCAGTCACCTTTGCCATCAACGGCAATTACACAACCTGTCAATGCAGCCGACAACGGCGCCATTACTAACAATGCAATTAGAGTTTTTTTCATGGTTTTACCTTTATAATTTATTGGGCGATGTTAATCGCGAAAACAGATTCCCTGGTGACAAAATGCCAGTTCGAAACGCCCTGAACATTGTCATTGGTTTTAATCATCAACTAAATACCGATGCCAAACCGTCGTTGACATCAATTTACAATTACAGACAAAGCAAGTAACTTGCCAAAAACACAAGTCATTGTATTTTAAGGGTATTTTAAAAACCCCTAGCATTAAACGATGACAATGTTGGTGACTTTCGCTATTATTTAGCAAATTTCCCAATCTATGGGTGAAATTTAAGCATTAAAGGTAAAAACCTCTATGAGTCAGCAAGAAATCTACCAAATCGCTCATCAGTTAAACATACAGGGAAAAACGCCCACGGTTGCCCTGATCAAAAGCCAGTTATCGGTTGCCATGCCATTAACCGCCATCATTAAAGGGTTACAGCAATGGCAGAGAAATCCCAAACTCGGCGAAACTTCACAGCCTCAGGAAACAGCGGGATCCGCTTTAGCTGACAGTCAGGACGACTCAGCGTTGCACTTAGCTCAACAGGCACAACAACAAATACAAAATCTACAACAAAAGCTGCAGGCCATGGCGGTAGAGATAACACAATTAAAGCAAGAAGTTGAGGCGTTAAAGTCCGAACGCTAAGGCGCCAGATATTAGGCCAGATTTACTCCGTCTGGGTATCGCTATCGGGGACCAGTATCGTTAAAGAATCGAGAAACTCACTTAACGAATCCGCGAGTTTTTTACTTCCTTTTAGACCGACAGGTTCTACCCAGACACTGCCATCCTCATTGTCGACGACCAAATTGATATCGTCTTCATCGGTAATCGCAAAAAAGATGCTGATTGGTTGGCGCAGGCGTCGTTTCATTAGAACATGTCCGATGATATTTTGCTGGAGTCGCTCAAAATCTTCGAAATTCCACGCAAACAACAAGGACAACTGCCCATCTTCGCTCATCGCTTCAATGTTTTCACTGTAAGCAAAGCTAAAATATTCTTTGATACTTGGGTGTATTGTTTCTTCTAAAGCGTCCTCAACATTGGCAAACGTTAGCGATTCCTCAACTCGATGCGGTTGCCAGCGAGTAAGTTCGCCTTCCTTGACCGAATCCATTTCCACTGGAGATGGCCACTGACTATCGTGCTCTATCGATGGAAACTTGCCGAGTTTTTCCTGACATTGTTCAATAAATGTCGTTAACAGCTTATCTAAACTGGCTTGGGTTGCTGTCATTGCAGATGTCATAGTTATTGCCTTAGATTGTCCTGAGGGGTATGAATGTTGTGAACCTGCATTCCGCCGACCCTAAAAAATTGCTATTATACCGGTCTTTGCAGTCAAATTTAAAACGCTATGAGTAATTATCATGATGCCGATGAACTTAAGGCATTACTGTTAGGTAAAGAAACGACATATCAAAGCCAATACGATGCGACGTTATTACAAGGTGTACCTCGTAGTTTAAATCGTAACTCGCTGGCTGTAGACCAAGAAGCTTTGCCATTTTCAGGCGAAGATATCTGGTATGGCTTTGAGTTGTCCTGGCTCAACGACAATGGCCTGCCCCAGGTTGCCGTCGCAGAGTTTCGCTTTCCTTGTACCAGTATCAACATCGTTGAATCCAAATCGTTCAAGCTGTATCTCAACAGTTTCAATCAAAGCAAATATTCCGATTGGAAAACGGTACAACAGCGCCTTGAAATCGATTTATCTCGTGTTTGTGAAGGACAAGCCAGCGTTACTTTATTTGATGTAGAGCATTGCCCACCACTAGCAATCGCTCCCAGTGGTGAATACCAGCGTATCGATGAGCAGAATATTACTATTGACGATTATCAACTGAACCGAAACATGCTTCAGGGTGCTAGCATGGGTACAGAAATCGTTGAAGAAAAGTTGGTCAGTCATCTGTTAAAATCCAATTGTTTAATTACCAACCAACCTGACTGGGCTAGCATATACATCGACTATCGTGGCACTCAGATCGATCAAGAAAAACTATTGCGCTATTTAGTCTCATTCCGTCAGCATAATGAGTTTCACGAACAATGTGTGGAGCGAATTTTTGTCGATTTGATGGCGTTTTGCCAGTGTGAAGAGCTGACAGTTTATGCCAGATATACGCGCCGTGGGGGGTTAGACATCAACCCTTTTCGTTCAACTACGTTAGAAAAAGCGCCAAACAGACGAACTCTGAGGCAATAGCGATAGATATTTTTGCCATAATTTATAGTTAGTTACAGATTTTTTCACCCAAATCGAACATTTCTGATCTACACTGATCGTATACCTGAACACCGATTGCAAGCGCATTAATGTTGGCAAGCATCACGCTTAACAAGGTGTTTGGGTAATACCAATCACAATAAGTTTGTGCACAACTCAGAGTTAGGGCAGAGGTTCAGTTACAACATAGATTTTATTGATATAGTCATTCTATATTAATGAAGTATAGGGCCGTAAATGGGCCTCAGATAAACTCCCTACGGGTGAGTTTTAAAGGCATTTATCCTGCGTTACTGATTTTGGCCGATTTTGAGATAATGGAGCCACCATTCTCTGCAATCAAAGCCTTGCCTAAAAGCCTTTAAATTCTCACTGAGTGAGTAATAATTTAATGTGATTGGTATAACGTATAAAAACAACAATGTAGAGGTCAGTATGCAGTATGATTTAAATCCCGTCGGCGAAATGCGCCTGCTCTCCCCTTTAGAAGTTGATCAGTTACAACATTCTGCGAACAGCGAACTTTATCAGCTATATCGAAACTGCTCTTTGGCGGTGCTTAACGTCGGCAGCGATACCGATGATGCGGAAGCCATATATCAACGTTACAAAAATTTCGACATTGAAGTACTTAAACGCGAACGCGGGGTGAAAATCCATTTAATCAATCCCCCAAAACATGCCTTCGTCGATGGTAAAATCATTCGTGGTATCGCCGAACAACTGTCCGCAGTACTACGTGATATTTTATTTATCTCGAACCGCTATATGTGTATGCCACCGCCGCAATCAAGTAACCTGGCGACCCATATTGTGTTTGACATTATACGAAATGCCAATGTGATCAAACCTGATGCAGAGCCAAATTTAATTACCTGTTGGGGTGGCCATTCGATCAATGATACTGAATATAAGTACACCAAAGAAGTTGGCTACCAGTTAGGGCTGAGAGGTATTAATATTTGCACCGGCTGTGGTCCCGGGGCAATGAAAGGGCCGATGAAGGGTGCCACCTTTGGCCATGCTAAACAACGTAATTATCAAGGCCGCTATATCGGTCTGACCGAACCCAGTATTATTGCTGCCGAACCGCCGAATCCGATTGTAAATGAGCTGGTCATTATGCCGGATATCGAAAAGCGCCTGGAAGCGTTTGTGCGCCTCAGTCACGGCTTGATTATTTTCCCTGGTGGCGCCGGTACCGCTGAAGAATTACTGTTTGTACTGGGAATATTATTAAATCCAGCCAATCGCCAACAAAAACTACCGATTGTATTGACCGGGCCGAAAACCAGTGAGCAGTATTTTCGCGATCTTGATCAGTTTATCGGTAAAAACCTGGGTCCTCAGGCACAGTCGTTGTATACCATAATCATTGATGACGAACGGGAAGTTGCACAATATCTACAAAGTAAAGTGGCATCGGTGATTAATTATCGAAAAGCCGTAGGTGATGCCTATCACTATAACTGGTCACTACACATTGAAGAGGAATTCCAACAACCTTTTGAACCAACTCATGACAATATGGCGGCATTGAATTTAGAAAAGAATTTACCCGTTGGCGAACTTGCCGCTAACCTGAGGCGCGTATTTTCAGGCATCGTTGCCGGCAATGTAAAGCCTGAATGGGTCAAGCAGATTCGTGAAAAAGGTCCTTATCAAATATCTGGTAACAAAGAAATTATGACAGATATGGATAACCTGTTATCATCGTTTGTAAAACAACAACGTATGAAATTGCCAGGAAGCAAGTACGTGCCTTGTTACGACATTGTCTCTGATAACGAATAAACCATGCCAGCACATATAGTTTTAATTGATGCGATGAATTTAATCCGTCGGGTGTACGCGGTGCAAGAGCGCCCGTTTCACTATATGGATACGTTGTCCGACACGACCAAACAACAAATTGTTCACAACACTAAAATTCACACGGTGCAAGCCGTCAGAAAGATTCTAAACCATCAACAACCGACTCATGTACTGGCAGTTTTTGACAGTAACAGTCCCTGTTGGCGCTATCAGTTATATCCGGATTATAAAAAAGGCCGGAAAAAAATGCCTGAGCATCTTGAGCAAAGCTTGACCGATATTCAGGACGCATTGTTGGAGCTACAGGTCGATTCTCTTGTCTCAGATGATGATGAGGCGGATGATCTGATTGCAACGCTGGCGATTAAAGTTGCCTTGCGGGCACAGGATGTCACCATAATTTCTACCGACAAAGGGTTTCTCCCTCTGCTTTGTGAACATATCCGGGTTTTTGATCACTTTAATCAACGAGTTCTGGATGAACAATACGTAAGAGATAAATTTCAGGTGAAATCTACGCAGCTAATCGATCTATGGACATTGAGTGGTGATTCAACCAATAAAATTCCGGGTGTGCCTGGCATCGGACAAATTACTGCCGCTCAGTTATTGCAACAATACCATTCGTTAAAAGGTGTCCTCGATGCCTCGGATTTAAAGCAAAGTATGGCGATAAAACTGCAAGAGCATAAGCCTCAGATGCAACTATATCAGGAGCTGTTAACCCTAAAGAAAGACATTCCATTAGGGTTTAATCTCAAAGACATTCGTTTACAAAAACAAATGAATCAACAGGCTGTTTAATAAACATATATTTCTGCTAAATTAAGCAACAAACATCGAAACACGAACAAATTAACTGGATTTACACAATGAACAAGACCATCGCCTTCAGAATTTTAATTGCGGTCGTTCTCTACGGCGTATTTGCTGCCGCAGTATTGCATTTTCATGAAGATGATAAGCCTCAGGATATGGGCTGGGAAGATCGGGAAGGCTATAACCGACAATACATTGCAAAATTGAATCTAAATGGTATTTCCGTGGATACAATTCTTGCTGAATTAGGAAGCCCGGATCTGACCGAAGCCAAAAAAGTGACCGTAAATAACTATCAGGTCATGTTTTATCGCACTCAACATCGCCACAGCGATGGCATCACTACTCAAGATGAATGCACGGCTCTATTGTTCAAAGACGGTGTGTTAGTCGGCATAGGTGAAACCGCTTATCTCGATTATAAAGAGCTCTAGTCTTTTTCTTAACCGTTGTTGGTAAAAGCAGGTATGCGCAATTACTTGCTTCTCCCCCTTTCATTTTCCTAAAACAACAAATTAATTCGTTAATTGTCAAATTTTGTTCGTTTTGTAGGATTATTACGAAATAACGCCTATTTCCCCCGTGAAAACTGGAATCATCTGACCAGTCATGGTATAAAGCCGCCATAAAAATTTCTGCTGAAGTTTTTCAAAATTTTTTCCATCTTTTTGTAATACTCTAACAGGCAGTATTTGTAATATTTCTAACATTGTTAAGGCTATTTCCATGACTAAACAAACTATCACGGTTATCCCTGGTGACGGCATCGGTCCCAGTATTATTGATTCATGTTTAAAAGTGCTAGATAAAGCAGGTTGTAATTTCGAATATGAATTTGCGGATGCCGGTTTGGCAGCTTTGGAAAAACATGGTGAGTTGGTTCCTGAAGAAACCATCAAGTTGATTGAAAAAAACAAAATTACCTTAAAAGGTCCACTAACCACACCAGTTGGTGAAGGTTTTACGTCAATCAATGTTACCTTGCGTAAGCAGTTTAAACTTTACGCAAACTTGCGTCCTGTTCTCTCTTTCAAAGGTACTCGTGCTCGTTACGAGAATATCGATATCCTGACTATCCGTGAGAATACCGAAGGTATGTACTCAGGTTTAGGTCAAACCGTTTCTGCAGACGGTTCACAAGCGGAAGCGATGAGCTTAATCACTCGTGACGGTGCTGAGCGCATCGTAACGTTCGCTTATGAGACTGCTCGTAAAGAAGGTCGTAAGAAAGTTACTGCTGTTCACAAAGCAAATATCCTGAAATCAACGTCAGGCTTGTTCCTGAAAGTTGCCCGTGAAGTTGGCGAGCGTTACCCTGATATTGAATCTGCGGAAATGATCGTTGATAACTGTTGTATGCAGCTTGTTATGAATCCAGAGCAGTTTGACGTGATTGTAACCACTAACTTATTTGGTGATATCATTTCAGACCTATGTGCTGGTCTTGTTGGTGGCCTTGGTATGGCACCCGGTGCAAACATCGGTAAAGACTGTGCTATTTTTGAAGCGGTACACGGCAGTGCCCCTGATATTGCCGGTAAAAATCTTGCCAATCCAAGTTCCGTTATTTTGGCGTCAATCCAAATGCTAGAGTACTTAGGTATGAACGATAAAGCGTCTGCTATCCGCAATGCGGTAAAAGATGTTATCGAATCTGCTGACCGTACAACTCGTGATTTAGGTGGTGTTCACGGCACTACTGATTTCACTGACGCGGTACTTGAGCGCCTGTAAGGCATATCCAGTATCAATAAAGAAAAGCGACTTCGGTCGCTTTTTTTGTTTTAAGCAGATACTGTTTTAACCACAGTGTAACGTTGAACACTGTTCTATTTAAGGAGTATCACTCTGCATTTCAGGTGGTCTAGGTAGTTCGACATCATGTCGATGATTCCAGAATTCGACAATCTTCCCTTCATTATTGAATCGAAACACATTAATAATGGCAACGCCGTCTATTTCTGTCATACCTTTTGCTTTGGCTTCATCATTTGGCTCAAAATAAAGTAACCAACGCGTTGCAACCTTATCATCTTCCGCAATTTGATAATCAATTTTTCCAGTCATCTTGCCGAAGCTATGAAACATATCAGCAATTTCTTTTTGGGCAATCGCCTGTTCCTTTATCCCCTTGCGTGGGCCAACGTCATGCACAACATAAGCGTCTGCCACATAGTCTGTGTACTTTTCAGTATTATTTGTAAACCAAAGATCTTGATAAAAATTTTTCGCCAATGATTTATTACGTTCCACTACAGATTCGGCGTTAACGTTGACGCATGTAAAAATCATCGTTAAAGCTAACAGCATGTTTCTCATGATTTTTTCCTCGATTAATCGTCAAAAGTATAGCCATGTTTAGTGATTTGGAAAATATTAGCAAAGCTGCCAATACGGATATGAGTTTCAATGATGCATGTTGTTCTGACGTGAAGAGAATCGGTTTAAATGATATTTAACAAAAGTGATAACTAACCAATAGCGAAATGTATTTACTTTTAACAGGTAATCGCAGGAAATTGACCGTTAAACCTGCAACCATATTATATTCGAAGTCGACATCGGCTCACTCCTTACACAAATTTGACGTTAACTAGCTGAAAAGGTTAATGTCTCTTGAGCGAACATCGATCGTTCAAATCCTCCTTTCCAATATCATAATATCTTCAAGGAACGAAATTGATAATCCGAAACGCCATAATAAGTTTGGCTTTAACTTACTCTACAGCTTCGATCGCTGATGAAATAAATTTAAATGATATAGATGCTGTTTTCTCCAATTTTAACGCGAACGGTCCAGGCTGCTCTGTAGCAATCACTCAAAACGGTAAGACTATTTTTGATAAAGGCTATGGGTTATCAAATCTGGAATACTCCACGCCTATCACAAGTGATAACCGCTTCTTAATTGGATCCACGTCGAAACAATTCACGGCATACGCCATCGCTCTGTTAGTTGAGGAAGAGAAAATCAGTCTTACCGACTCTTTATCCAAGTTTTTCCCTCAATTTCCAGAATATGCGAAAAGAATATTGGTATCTGACTTGATTCACCATACAAGTGGTATTCGAGACATGGATCATCTGACTTATTTGGGGGGATTTGGAGAGAGTATCGATTACACGGATAAGGATGCGATGACATTTTTAACGAGGCAAGAAGCGCTTAACTTCAACCCTGGGGAAGAATACATGTATTCGAACTCTAATTACTATCTTTTAGCCAAAATAGTAGAAGTTGTAACTAAGCAAAGTTTTAGGGAATTTACGACGGAAAATATATTTAAACCGCTTGGTATGAACCATTCTCATTTTAATGATAGTCACACTGAAGTCATTAAACTGCGTGCAAGCGGATACTGGCCTTCCGACAAGAGCTACTCATTGGCTTTTAATACAATGGATATTGTTGGCGCAAGTGGTTTATATACCACTAATAAAGACTTACAAGTTTGGTTTTCTGCGTTCCTGGAAGGTATATCAGGCACTAAGAATAAAAATATTTTTCGAGAGATGGTCAAAGTCGGGAAATATCGAAATGGTAAGAGTCTACATTATGCTTTCGGATTAGAAGTAGATAGTTTTAATGGAATGCAAAGAATTCATCATGGCGGTGGAGATGCGGGTTATAGAGCTATGAGCATGATCTTCCCTGCGAAAAAAACTGCTTTTGGAATTCTTTGTAATGATGGATATGTAAATACGATGAATTTAGCGCAAAAACTCTCGAATGTGGTATTTGAAGTTCAGGGTGAAGATACACAACGTGACGAACAACATAATAAAATTATTATCTCACAGGTAACTAATTTTCTTGGAGATTATTGGAGTGACGAGCTAAAGCAAAAGATTTCCTTAACCAAGGATAATGATTCTATTTTTTACCTGGTTAATAATCGAAATAAGTCTGAGGTTTATGGCCATGGGGAGTCAACCAATTCATTCAATGTTTATTCTTCTGACGGAATTCAAGCACAACTAACAATAAACCCCAATTCTTCGATTACAGTCATGACGATGCGTCATGGCCTTAAGAAATTGATTGAATATGAGAAAGTCAGCGAAGGGGTTTTTAGCTTGCCATCAGATTATACAGGGAAGTATTACTCACGAGAATTAGACAGTCATTATAAACTGACAGCGACTAATAATGGATTAATTCTAAACATGGCTGGAAGTGCACCTCATAAATTAGCAGCAATTAAAAAAGGTGTTTTTTCTGATAAGTATGGTCAAATAGTAGTAACGTTTGACTCTATTAGAGGCTTTTTATTAAGTTCGACCAGAGCTAAAAATATAGTATTTGAAAAAGTCGAAATTTAACTCTTTAGACTTTAACCTATTGACAGTGTTAATGTCTTCTGTGAGCGATCAGCAGTCATTCAAAGGGTAAATAATTTTAATGAAAAATCATTGTTGTGAACAAATGAATGATGCAGTAG
>NZ_JBHZSG010000054.1:0-17936 GCF_043642205.1 Thalassotalea litorea
TAACAACGCGTTTTACTCCCTCCGCGCAGCAAACAATTAACCAACACCGTCATTCCCAGACACTACTGGGAATCTAACGTAAAAGCAGATCCCCACTTTCGTGAGGATGACGCAGTTGTCACCCAAAAACCTGTCGGAACTAAGGTTTTGTCCACCCGCGAAGCCTCCGCCTTCGAATCGTTTTTGATTCGACTCCATCCTCGAATCGTTTTTGATTCGACTCCACCCTAAAACGCAGTTAACAACGCGTTTTACTTCCTTCGCACAGCAAATCATTAACCAACACCGTCATTCCCAGACACTACTGGGAATCTAAAGAAAAAGCGGATCCCCACTTTCGTGAGGATGACGGACATGGGTATGATGAGTTGGCTGTGAGGATGACGGAATAAAGTGCAAGCTAAAGCTCTAAAGGTGACAAACACAGCTAAAAACGCTGTGTTAGGATGACAGCAGCAGCAAACAAGCCTGCGTCAGGTGACAAATCGAACTAAAGTTCTCCTAGGGTGACTATCCTTGCCGTCATTCCCAGACACTACTGGGAATCTAACGCAAAAGCAGATCCCCACTTTCGTGGGGACGACGGAGTTGAGTGTGTAGATGAAGGACAAGGGCATGATGAGTTGGATGTGAGGATGACGAAAAACCTGCTGGAACTAAGGTTTTATCCACCTACGAAGTTGTCACCTAAAAACCTGTCGGAACTAAGGTTTTGTCCACCCGCGAAGCCTCCGCCTTCGAATCGTTTTTGATTCGACTCCACCCTAAAACGCAGTTAACAACGCGTTTTACTCCCTCCGCGCAGCAAACAATTAACCAACACCGTCATTCCCAGACACTACTGGGAATCTAAAGAAAAAGCGGATCCCCACTTTCGTGAGGATGACGGACATGGGTATGATGAGTTGGCTGTGAGGATGACGGAATAAAGTGCAAGCTAAAGCTCTAAAGGTGACAAACACAGCTAAAAACGCTGTGTTAGGATGACAGCAGCAGCAAACAAGCCTGCGTCAGGTGACAAATCGAACTAAAGTTCTCCTAGGGTGACTATCCTTGCCGTCATTCCCAGACACTACTGGGAATCTAACGCAAAAGCAGATCCCCACTTTCGTGGGGACGACGGAGTTGAGTGTGTAGATGAAGGACAAGGGCATGATGAGTTGGATGTGAGGATGACGAAAAACCTGCTGGAACTAAGGTTTTATCCACCTACGAAGTTGTCACCTAACAACTTGTCGGAACTAAGGTTTTATCCACCTACGCAGTTGTCACCTAAAAACCTGCCGAGACTAAGGTTTTATCCACCTACGCAGTTGTCACCTAACAACCTGTCGGAACTAAGGTTTTATCCACCCGCGCAGACTACACCCTCGAATCATTTGTCAGAATGGTTACTGTATCTATAACACCGCCGACTCGCGTGGATCTCCGCTAAGCTCAATACTCGGCAGTTTAATGCCATGCAATTCAAATTGCTCTTTTACCCTCAAAGTTATATCGGTTTGCAGGTTTTTTTCATAGCGAGTATCGAGTACGTAGAGTTTTAAAACTAACTGATATACAACAAAATTATGATTTAAAACTTGTGAGATATTAACCACTATTGGCTTGTTTAGATAAACAAATTTGCTTAACGCTGCATTTTCCCTAATGATTTTCTCCGCGAGCACAAGATCCTGATAGGGGTCGACAAAAAACTCTATCTGAATTTGCATGTCTAATTCGCCATAATTACCAGATGCTGTGATATCACTTAAGAACACATTATTGGGTATGGTTACGACATCGTCGTTTAAAGTTTGAAGTTTTACGGAGCGCAAGCCTATATTGATAACATCACCATATTCTCCGCCAAACCTTACCCGGTCACCAACCTGAAAGGGTCGGTCAAACATGATGGTAATCCCTGCAACAATCGAGGCTGCCAGATCTTTCATAGCAAAACCGATGGCTACGGCGAGTGTACCACCCATAATTGCCAGTAGCTCTTTGCTAATATCAAAGCTTAGTAATATGACGGTTGCGAAAGTTGCAAAGTAAATAATGAACTGTACGAATAACAGAATTTTCTGAAATAGTAAGCGCCGTTCCGCAAAAACATCCGTTAACTCAAATACGATTTTTTTGATCACATTGAGTAAAATCCAAACAACGATAATCAGAATCAATGAAAAGAAAAGGCCAGCGGGTCTGATTACATCAGCCAGGGTCGTTATGACCTGCAGTTCTTGTGAGGCTTCTTCACTATATGCAGGATTAACAAATAATAAAATCAATAACGTGCTGAATAATTTAATAAGGTTTTGCATAGGACTTCTACCGGATTAATAAATTTTGACGTGACAGATATCGCGATACCGAACGATACCAAAGCCAGCTTATTGAATACTTATTATCATGAAAATCAATCATACCATTTGCCTGGCAACGGGCTAGGGCACTTCTAACGGCAAAGTTACGATAACCAAGGTTGCCTTTAATTTCTTTTAAAGATATCGCCCCAAACTGACAAATAACCCGCAATAACAATAGGGTAGTGATTTCGTAGCCCTCCATTAACGTTGTATCGGGATAATCAGGTAATCTAACGATAACCTTATCTTTATCCTGGGCTAAAGAATCTGATAATAACCGACAACTAATGGCCGGGTTGCCATCGGCATAACCCCATATAACTCGGTATACACCACTCTTTTTCTGATTTTCTGGCTCTTCATCTTCATTGTCTGCGAGTTGGCGAGGAATGATTAACTGTGAAAAATCGGGATCTATTTGGTTGAGCCTGGTTCTTTGATCGAGCAATGATTCAATTTCATTTTGGCTCCATGGACCAAGCTTAATGGACGTTGTATTGTGCTCGGGCTCTAAACCTAATGCTTTGACGAGCGGCCAGGAACTACTGTTGAAGGTAAGTACACATAAACACTGTCCAGATAGGTTATTGACCCATGAACATAGCCTGCGGATTTGCTTTTGTCCGTTTGCTCTTGGAGAGAGCAACAAATGGCAGTTATCAATCAGAATAAGGCGAACATCGTTCTCTATTATGGCGTTTCTAATCTGCTCCATCATGGATTGATTAATGGGAACATTAAGTTGCTGAGCAAGCTCGCAAAGTAGATTTTTAAAGCTTGGTTTGCAGTTAAGTCGCAAATGATTGGGTGTAATTTTACTTAAGGAATTAAGGAAAAATGTTTTACCTATTCCTCGTTCCCCGACGACCGAGACATGACTCAAGTCACCGGTATCCATCATCTTTTGTACCAGTTTAATATGGGCAGCATGAACACTTTCTATTTCATAGCCATCACCGGATATCAACTTGTCCTTTAATGACGTTTCTATATCCGGTAAATGACTTTGTTTATCAATTCCTTCCTGATTATCACTGATGAATTTTTTCCGATATATTTCTGTGGTAAATCGTCTTCCTGTTTCGGCCTTATAAATTATTTGCAAAAACATGTGTACGGTGCCCATATAGATGGAATAGAGCACACAAATATTTGCGCTAACAAACCCCTTTAAACCAGTTTGATTGCCATGAATGCGTTTTATCCAGTCAGGTGCGTCCCTTTCTTGTCCTACGACCTGAAAAGCATCTTGTTTCCACGTGCTAATCAAATATAGATACACCGGAATAAAGAGCACTAGAAACAGCCTAGAAAGCCAGGCAAAAATTGTCACTTCCCCGATATAAAGACTCAACAAAGAGTCCATCATCATAAATAGGCCAAACCACCAAATTAATAATTTAATAGAACGGGATTGGGCTTTGCTTATGCCTTTTAATAACCCTCGCTTACCTCTTTCGACCATTTTTTCTAAGAGCTTGAATATGAATATGGTAATGCAAGCCCAGAAGGCGATGGTCGATATGGTGGCTTTAGATATGGGGATTTGCAATACATCCAGAGACGCTAAAAGAATGTTGATAAATACCAACCACTCTATTGGGCTTCGTGTTTTGTCCAGATACCAAATAAAACGGGCATATTTACGCTTAATACTAGTAGCCGGGCGTTGCTCTAAGATACGTTTTCGCCAGTTTGGAAAACCATCCTTTGCCCATGAACGCCAGATATAAAAGATGAAAATAGCCATGAATAGCTTTAACAGCGTAACGATCAAGTCTAGTGGCGCAAGATGAAATCGTTTTGGGATCTCCATAAACCGGTCGTAAGTCGCTTTGGCGATAACCAATAGTTCGAGTTTGATATAACTGGCTTCTAGCTTGGCCTCTTTAATGCCATCGAGTCTGGTACTTGTATGAATTGCGACAAATTCAGGGGGGGCTTCGTTGAATATTTTTTCACGCAAATAAAATAGGTTTTTTACTTCGATCGCTTGTTCAAATAAATGTTGAAAATACTCATCGTTATTAATCTGCGCAAAAAGGCTTAAATCTGTTTTATCGGAGAGTAAATCTTTTTCAAATATTGCGACTTTTTCCTCGATAACGGGCCTTAATCTAAAGTAAAATTCTTTATAATCATTGGGACTTCGGGTTAAGTTATCGACTTTATTTTTTAGCTCAGCAAATTCCGCTTCAAATAGCTCTAATTGGCCTTCTGGTTTGTCCTCGGCATTAGCTGCACCATCAGGTTCAGGCAATATGCTGTCAGGCTTTTTTAATTTGTCTTCCTCGGACGCAATAACCTCTTGCGGACTCTCTTCCTGATTCTTTTGCGGGTTTTCTTCCACGACCGAGAAAGCCTGATGCACAGGAGAAGGTTCAGGCGGAGCAGCACTGACACAAGGAGATAGAAAAGTGATTACCAATAACGCCATGCTAATGGCAATAAATATCGTTTTATTGTGTGATTGACCTTGCATGTCAAAAACCTTAACCAGTTGACATCATTAAAGTAAAAAGTCTTATGCAGTGATGAATTGACAATCTATTAGTATGGTTCAGGCTGACGTTTTTGCGAGAAACAAAAAGAATACTAGGCGAAAAAAAACCGGCGACAGCCGGTTTTTGTAGGTTCTAAAATGAGATTATTTAACGGAATAATAACTTAAGCATTGTTCAACTTCTTGCTTAGAGCCAAGAATGACTTCAACACGCTGATGAATATCATCTGGTTCGATGTCCATAATACGCTCCTCATTGGTGACACTGAGTCCGCCCGCTTGCTCAACAAGGAAGCTCATCGGATTAGCTTCATACATTAGGCGTAATTTCGCAGGTTTGGCCGGATCTTTGTTGTCTGTTGGATAGCTAAAGATACCGCCTCGGGTCAGAATGCGATGCACATCACCAACCATGGCGCCATTCCAGCGCATATTAAAGTTGCGACCGCGAGGCCCTTCCTTACCTAACAATAAGTCATCAATATAGTTTGCCATTGGCGCTTGCCAGAAACGTTGATTGGACATATTGATAGCAAATTCTGACGTCTGCTGAGGCACCTGGATATTGCGTTCCGTTAGCATGTAGCTGCCGTGGGTTTTATCCAGAGTATAAAAATGGGTACCGCTGCCTGTGGTCATTGCCAGCGTAGTGCTCGGACCATATAAAACGTAACCGGCACACACTTGTTTATGCCCAGGTTGTTTAAACATATCTGGGTCACTTGCATCCATACCTTCCGGAGCTTCCATAATCGAGAAAATGGTGCCAATCAGAGAGTTGATTTCAATATTCGAACTGCCATCGAGAGGATCAAAGGAAACGATATATTTACCTTTATCCTGTCCTGCAACCGAAGTATCTTCTTCTTCTGAGGAAATGGCTTTTACAAAACCGGATTCCAGCAAAATATCTTTAAGTAATTGGTTTGCTACAACGTCCAATTGTTTTTGCACTTCACCTTGAATATTTTCATCCAAAGTAGAGCCCATGACTTCACTTAAATGACCCTGACCAACACGAAATGAGATTTCTTTGGTTGCGGCAAGAATGGTTTTGATTAAAGAGATCAGATCAAGAGGAACGTTATCTTCACGTAGAGCAGGAGCGAGACGTTGCATAATTTAGCCTGGTTTTTATGATGTTATTTTTCGAGAGTATTTATTGTACAAAAGTTCGCGGAAAATCACTATTCGTTATTGCACTTATTTATGCCATTAAAAATAGATAGATGTATCTATATATCGATATCAATACCGAGGCGTTTTATGTTCGCTGTATGTCAGGATTTAGGTTATATTGGAGCTGAAAAAATAATTCTAAAGGTCGACAATGCGCATCTATAAATTCCTTATATTTCTTGTGCTTGCATTTAGCTTGCAAGTGAATGCTCAATCAATCCCAGAATTTGCGAAAAATAAGCAGTTCTTTGATGGGTTTATTCCGTTTTATCTCGACGAAAACTCAGGCAACGTTTATTTGCAAATTGAGGACTTTGACGAGCCATTCTTATTTCAGAGTAGCCTTCCTCATGGTATTGGTTCTAATGATATCGGCTTAGATCGCGGCCAGTTAGGGGACACCCGGTTGGTACAATTTGAAAAACGTGGCAATAAAGTATTGCTGCGTCAGATCAATACCTACTACAGGGCTGATAGCGACAATGCGATGGAACGCCAGGCGGTCAATGAAGCGTTTGCCAGTTCGATTATCCAGGGTTTTAGTATTGTTGAATCTGATAAGAATCGAGTCATTATCGATTACACGGATTTTTTAATGTCAGATATCCATAATTTGGCAAATACGTTAAAACAACGGGAGCAGGGAAGTTTTGCAATTGATAAAAGTCGTAGCGCTGTGTATCAGGAACGAACTAAAGCCTTTGTTGATAACACCGAACTTGAAGCGATTATCACCTTCAAAGGTCAGGGTACGGGAGCCTATTTAAAGTCGGTTACCCCAGATGCCAATGCGGTATCCGTTAACTTGCATCATTCCATGATTCGCTTGCCGGATAACCAATATCAAACCCGAACATTCCACCCTTTTTCAGGGATGTGGTCGGTTGAATACGCCGATTACGCCAGTGCGATTGAAGATAACCTAGTCAAGCGCATCATTCCTCGTCATCGTTTGCAGAAAAAAAATCCTACAGCGCAGCGCAGTGAAGCCGTTGAACCGATCGTTTACTATTTAGATCCAGGTGTACCAGAGCCGGTAAAAAGCGCGCTAATCGATGGCGCATTGTGGTGGAATGAAGCCTATGAGGAATTAGGTTTTATTGATGCTTTCCAGGTGAAAATGTTACCAGAAGATGCGGATCCAATGGATGTCCGTTACAACGTCATCCAATGGGTCCACCGTGCAACCAGGGGCTGGTCTTATGGCGCGTCTGTTATCGACCCTCGCACAGGTGAAATACTTAAAGGTCATGTTACGTTAGGCTCTTTGCGTGTCCGACAGGACTATCTGATTGCTCTGGGACTGACATCACCATTTACGGGTAAACAAAAAGTCGATACAACGGCGATGAAAAACATGGCGTTGGCGCGAATTCGTCAACTATCAGCTCATGAAGTGGGCCATACGTTGGGCGTTGCTCACAACTTTTCCGCCAGTGTCAATAATCGCGCATCGGTAATGGATTATCCACATCCTTACGTCAAGCTTGATGAGAACGGCAACATTGATTTATCTCAAGCTTACGATGTAGGTCTTGGAGCCTGGGATAAGCATGTTATCGCTTATGCCTATGGTATTTATCAAAATGAAACGGAATCCCTTGCTAAAGTCATTCGGTCGGCTAAAGAAAAAGGCCTGAAATACATGTCTGATCCCGATGCGCGCCCGCGCTCTGGTGCAGATGCACACGGTCATCTTTGGGACAATGGAGCCGATCCTGTTGAAGAGTTAGCCAGAGTCAATAAAATTCGCAGTAAAGCTCTGGAAAACTTCGGTGCCGATACGATCCCTGCCGGCATCCCATTTTCAGAACTAGAGAATACCCTGGTTCCAATCTATAACTTTCATCGCTATCAAGTCGAAGCCGCCGTAAAACTGATTGCCGGGTTAGACTATCAATACGCGATTAAAGGTGAAGACAATTCACCGGTTAAACTGGTTGCGCCGAACAAACAGCAGCAGGCAATACACGCTCTGCTCTTGACACTGGATAGCAAGTTCCTGACTTTGCCTGAATCAATTCTGGCTTTGATCCCACCGAAAGCCTATGGGTATTATCGAGATCGAGAAAGTTTCCCCAGTAAAACGGGCCTTGCATTCGATCCCGTATCAGCGGCACAAGCTAGTGCAAAACATACCATTAGCTTGATGTTAGAGCCCCAGCGCCTGGCCCGTTTGCAACAACATCATGCCCGCAATAATGCGATTCCAGGGGTTGTCGATTTGCTAAATCAACTCACGACCAAAACCATTAAGTCCGGGCCTGCATCAGGCATGGAATTAGTGGTCCAGCAACGTGTTAACCAACAAACCCTGGATAATTTACTAAGTCTGTATCACAACCCGGAGCTCGTTGGCGAAGTTCGCGCAGATGTATACCAACATTTGTCGGATTTACAAGAATGGTTAACGATTAACGCCAACCGAGTCGGCAATAATAAACTGGCGAGCCAGTATCACTTGCTTGCAGGGCAGATCGCGTATAGTCTGCAGCAAGGAAAGGTGATAATGCCTGAGGCAAACGTTAAGTTACCTCCAGGTTCACCGATAGGAAACAATTAACAGGCTGTCACGTTAATGAGTAAGCATATTCATATATTGGGAGTGTGCGGTACCTTTATGGGAGGTATCGCAGCGATTGCCAAAGAATTGGGGTATCGGGTTTCTGGTTCAGATGCCAATGTGTACCCACCGATGAGCACTCAGCTCGAGTCGTTAGGGATAGAGCTTAAGTCCGGTTACCTGCCTGAGCATTTAGCTGATGAACCTGACTTGGTGATTGTTGGCAACGCTATGTCCCGTGGTAACCCCATGGTTGAATATGTGCTGGAACGCAATATACCTTATACATCCGGGCCGCAGTGGTTGCAGGATAATGTGTTGCAGCAGCGCTGGGTCCTGGCAGTATCCGGAACCCACGGTAAAACCACGACTAGCAGTATGCTTGCCTGGATCCTTGAGTATGCGAAATTAGCGCCCGGATTTTTAATTGGTGGTGTTCCGCAAAACTTTACGGAATCGGCGCGTCTGGGCGACGCTCCGTTTTTTGTCATCGAAGCAGACGAATACGATACGGCTTTCTTTGATAAGCGCTCTAAATTTGTCCATTACCGTCCACGGACGTTAGTCATTAATAACCTTGAATTTGATCATGCCGATATCTTTGATTCCATTAAAGATATTCAGCGCCAGTTTCACCATTTGGTGCGCATGGTTCCCGGCAATGGTTTGTTGTTAGCGCCAGAAAATGAAATCTACATCGATGAAACTCTGGCACAGGGGTTGTGGACTCCAACGGAGTTCAGTCGCAGTTCTAAAGGGTGGCAAGCGCACAAAATTCGTGTCGATGGCAGTGCGTTTGAGGTGGTTTTTAACGGTGAAAAACAGGGCGAAGTACACTGGAATTTGCTCGGTGACTTCAATATTGATAATGCTTTGATGGCAATAGGTGCAGCCCGGCACGCAGGGGTGCCAGTGTCAGTTTCCTGTGAAGCGCTCGCTGATTTTGTGAATACCAAAAGACGTCAGGAGCTGCTCGGTTGCCCAAATGGCGTATATGTATATGATGATTTCGCGCATCATCCAACCGCGATCACCAAAACCTTAAGTGCAATGCGCAGTCATATTGGTGAAAAGCGTCTTATTGCCGTACTCGAACCAAGATCGAATACCATGAAATCCGGCGTTCATAAGGACACGTTAGCTCAGGCGTTTAATGACGCTGATCGTGTGTTTATTTATCATGATCCTTCATTCGAATGGTCAGTAGCGGATGTGTGTGAACAGATTGAAAGCCCTGCCAGTGCTCACGAAAACATCACACAATTATTGGAAGCTGTGTCGAATTATGCTCATCCCGGCGATCATATCGTAATTATGAGCAATGGCGGCTTTTCGGGCTTTCATACTAAGCTGTTAAGTAAGCTAACCAACTAACTCAATATGGATAAGGAAAAAATCTTGGCTGAGTTTAAAGGCAAGATCACATTGGCGATTACCGGAGCTTCAGGCAGCGCTTACGCCATGCGCCTGCTGGAGTGTTTGTTGCATGCCGACTATCAGGTTTACGTATTAATTTCTTCTGCGGCAAGAGTGGTTTTTGATACTGAAATTGGGGTTAAAATTCCAGGCAATCCGGAAAAGGCAAGTGCATTTCTGATCAAACATTTTTCCTGTAAAGATGAACAGATTCAGGTGTTTGGCAAAGAACAATGGTTTTCACCGGTCGCTTCAGGTTCTGCAGCCCCAAAACAAATGGTGGTGTGTCCTTGCAGTACAGGTACGCTTGCCGCGATTAGTCAGGGGATGAGTGATAATTTGATAGAACGTGCCGCCGATGTCGTCATCAAAGAACGAGGCCAATTAATTTTAGTGCCACGCGAAACGCCGTTCTCAACCATACATCTTGCCAATATGCATAGCCTGTCGCAGATGGGAGTGACCATTATGCCGGCAGCGCCCGGCTTTTATCACAACCCTAAATCTATCGAAGATCTCATTGATTTCATGGTTGGCCGAATGTTGGATCATTTAGACATCGAGCAGCATATTATGCCGCGATGGGGATATACAAACTAAGTATCCAATGTACCAATATTAGTGAGTGATTATTCGGTTAATTAGCAATAATCACGAACGTTCTGATACTTGATATGCATCCTGTCGATAATTATTTTAAATCCGTCTCAAATCCTGACGTAAATCGGTAACCTGCCTTTACTCCCAATACGCTTTATGGTTTATTGCCATAACGAAATATTCCTTTCATTAAAACAACAAGGTAGGCGTTATGTCATATCGAAGTTTAAAGCCGTCGCTGATTGCGGCGAGTCTTTCTCTTTTGTTTGCCGCACAAAGCAATGCATTCTCAACTGAATCCAGCGATGATACATCTGAAAAAGCGAAAAGTGAGTGGTCGGTAAATGAGCCTATGGGTGAATTTAAAACCGTTGCCATCGATGTTACCGAAGGTACCTGGATGAATGTCGATATCAGTCCAGATGGAAAAACGGTCGTGTTTGACTTGCTGGGTGACATCTACACCATGCCAGTAAGCGGCGGTAAAGCAAAAGCTTTGATGACTGACATTGCCTGGCAAATGCAACCGAGGTTTTCTCCAGATGGTAAATACATTGCCTTTACCTCCGATCAAGGCGGTGGTGACAATCTTTGGGTAATGGAAGCTGATGGCTCAAATCCTGTGGCTGTTACCAATGAAACCTTCCGTTTAATTAACTCTCCTGCCTGGAGCCCAGATGGCAATTATTTGTTAGGTCGGAAACACTTTACCGGTTCTCGCTCATTAGGAGCTGGTGAAGTTTGGATGTACCACAAAACGGGTGGCAGTGGCATGATGCTGACCAAGCGTCCAAACCAGCAAAAAGACCTTGGCGAGCCGGCTTTTTCTCCTGATGGACGATACGTGTATTTTTCTCAGGATGCGACACCAGGTAAAACATTCCATTACTCCAAAGATAGTGAGAAAGGGATTTACAAGATCAAACGTCTGGACCGTGAGACCGGAGAAATTGAAGTGATTTTATCGGGTAGGGGTGGGGCGATTCGTCCAACGCCATCACCTGATGGAAAAAAGCTGGCCTACATTAGTCGGGTAGACTTCCAAAGTACCTTGTTTATTTACGATTTGGAAACCGGCGAGAAAACCGCTGTTTACGACAAGCTTGATCGTGATATGCAGGAAACCTGGGCAATTCATGGCGTTTATCCAACGATGGCCTGGACACCAGATAATGAAGAAATCATTTTTTGGGCCGGCGGTAAAATCAACAAGCTTGATGTGGATAGTAAACAAGCCAGCGTTATCGATTTTCATGTAAAAACTGAAAAGCAAATGCAGGAAACGGTCCGATTTGAACAAAACATTGATGTCGACAATATCGACGTGAAAATGCTGCGCGACGTCGAGATTTCACCTGATGGCAGTAAAGTCGTGTTTGAAGCGTTAGGGCATGTCTATGTCCGGTCTTTGCCTGATGGAAAGGCGAAACGATTGACCAAACAAACGACGCATTTTGAATTGAACCCAAGCTTTTCCCGTGATGGTAAGCAAATCGTTTTTGCCACCTGGCATGATCAACAGCAAGGTAACATTCGCGTTGTTTCTGCGCGCAGTGGACGTGGCAAAAATCTGTTAGACGAACCTGGGAAATATATTGAGCCGGTATTTTCTCCAGACGGTAAAACTGTGGTTTACCGAAAAGCCAAAGGTGGATATATCACCCCTGCCGTACATAGCTTAGAGCCAGGTATTTATAAGGTTTCCGCCAAAGGTGGTGAGACAACATTGGTAACTGACAATGGCAGTCAACCACAATTTGCTGATCGCAATGATCGCATTTATCTGCAACGCTACGGTGAAACGCCTGAGTTGGCCCGTATCGATTTGGACGGGAAAAACGAAAAAACCTTGTATTCCGGTAAGTACGCCACTGAATATCGGGTTTCGCCTGATGGTCAGTATCTGGCATTTGCAGAGCGCTTCAAGGTGTTCGTAACGCCTTTAGTTGAACGTGGCGACGTGATAAATGTTGGCCCTTCTGCGAACAATATCCCGGTTCACAAACTGTCCGCCAGAGCCGGCGAAAACATTAGCTTTAATGGCAATAGTGATGAAATTTACTGGAGCCTTGGACCAGATCTGTACCAGGCCTCTCTAGCAGGAATGTTTGATATTGGTCAGGATAAAGCGGAAGCTAAAGAGCCGAAAGTAACCAGTATTGGCTTTGACAAAAAGGCCGATGTACCAACAGGTATTGTTGCCTTCGTTGGTGGCAAAGTTGTGACTATGGAAGGTGATGAAGTGATCACCGACGGTGTGGTTCTGGTCGAAGGAAATCATATTACAGCGGTTGGCCGTAAAGATGAGGTCGAAATTCCTAAATCGGCTAAGATTATCGACGCCTCCGGCAAAACGGTAATGCCAGGCCTGGTTGATGCTCACGCTCATGGCCCGCAAGGCAGCAATGAAATTATTCCGCAACAAAACTGGAAAAACTATGCAACCCTGGCATTAGGCGTGACCACGATTCACGATCCGTCTAATGACACGACGGAAATTTTTGCGGCAAGTGAACTGCAAAAAACGGGGCAGATCGTCGCGCCTCGTATTTTCTCAACCGGTAGCATTTTATATGGTGCCTCAGCAGCGGGGTATACCTCTCATGTGGATAGCCTTGACGATGCCCGCTTTCAGGTTGAACGCCTGAAGTCTGTTGGCGCTTTTAGTGTGAAATCATACAACCAACCGCGTCGTAATCAGCGTCAGCAAATTATCCAGGCGGGTCGTGAACTGGGGGTCATGGTTGTCCCTGAAGGTGGCTCTCTATTGCAGCATAACCTGAGCATGGTTGCCGATGGCCACACCTCGTTAGAGCATTCAATTTCGACTGCGAGAATCTATAACGATATTCGCCAGTTCTGGAAGGCATCAGATACGGCTTATGTTCCAACGCTTGTGGTTGCGTACGGTGGTATTTCTGGTGAACACTACTGGTATGATAAAACCGAAGTTTGGAAGCACCCACTATTAAGTAAATATGTACCTATGGATGTACTGGCGCCACGCTCTATGCGTCGAACCACGGCTCCAGAGCATCATTACAATCATATCCGCGTCGCTGAAGTTGCGAAGGAAATGCAGGATATGGGTGTGTTAGTAGGTATTGGTGCCCATGGACAACGGGAAGGCTTGGGCGCCCATTGGGAGATGTGGATGATGGCGCAGGGCGGCATGACCCCAGTTGAAGCCATTCGTACCGCAACGATCGATCCGGCAAAGCATCTTGGTCTGGATAAGCAGCTTGGCTCTCTTAAAGAAGGTAAGCTTGCGGATATTATCGTCGTCGATGGTGATGTGACTCAGGATATCCGCCTATCAGACAACATTGAGCAGGTGATGATCAATGGGCGTTTATACGATGCGAACACCATGAATGAGATTGGCAATTATGATAAACAACGCCAACCTTTCTACTTTGAAAATTAATTAATAAACCAATACCCAGGTAAAAAGCCACGCTTGCGTGGCTTTTTTGTCGCCACAACAACGGCTTGCTGCTGGGCGATGCAGCATTGAAAATCCGATAGGAAATAAGGACATAAAAATAGCGATTAAATGGCGAAGATTTTTTCTTTAGAATCTCCCCATCGAGTGATAAACTGACTTTCTTCTTGATGATTATTCAGTATCGAGAACACAGCGAACGTAGCTCGTGCACACTCCTTAACGGCGAGTTATTATCATAGGTTTATAAAGTAATACCCAGTCTTAATCGGATTTGGTATCAGATTACAGGATTTTTTCATGGCCAGTCGTGGTGTAAATAAAGTAATTATTGTAGGTAATTTAGGGCAAGACCCTGAAGTTCGTTTTTTTCCAAGTGGCGGTGCAATTTGTAACGTAACTATCGCTACCTCTGAAAGTTGGAAAGATAAGCAAACGGGTGAGCAAAAAGAAATCACCGAATGGCATCGCGTTGTATTTAACAACCGTCTTGCAGAAATTGCCGGTGAGTACCTGAAAAAAGGTTCAAAAGTCTATGTTGAAGGTCGTTTACAAACGCGTAAATGGCAGAATCAGCAAGGTCAGGATCAGTACACTACGGAAATCCGTGCGAACGAAATGCAAATGCTAGATTCTCGTGGCGCAGGTCAGAATGCTGGTGGATTCTCTCAGAATCAAGGGCAGGGCGGTTTTAATCAACAGGCTGCACCACAATCAGCACCACAACCTGCGATGCAACAGGGCGGTTATCAGGCCAATCAGGGTGGTTTTAATCAGCAACCAGCGCAAGCAGCGCCAAAGCCAGCTCAAAGTGGCGGTTATCAGCAAAACCAACAAGGCGGCTTTCAGCAGAATAATCAACAAGCGGCTCCAAAGGTAAATCCTCAAGAGCCTGTAATGGATTTTGACGACGATATTCCATTCTAGGAAACGTATATTTTAAAAGTGTAAATATAAACCACTTTTAATCAAAGATATCATCCAAACCCAGTGTAAAAGCTGGGTTTTTTTATTTATACCAATCACATTAAATTATTGCTCATACCAATCACATTAAATTATTGCTCACTCAGTGAGAATTTAAAGGCTTTTAGGCAAGGCTTTGATTGCAGAGAATGGTCGTTCCATTGTCAAAATCAGTAACGTAGGATAAACGCCTTTAATACTCACCCGTAGGGAGTTTATCTTAAGGCCCATTTACGACCCTATATTTCAATAATATAGATTGACTATATCAATGAAATCTATGTTGTAACTGAACCTCTGCCCTAACTCTGAGTTGTGCACAAACTTAATGTAATTGGTATCACTTAGCGAGAATCTAAAGCCGGTTAGTCAATATGCCCGAAAAGCCGGAATTTTCTTATTACTCTCAATCAGGCAAGTTGGCTGCGAATGCCTTAAACATGAAATATTTTCAATATATACTGGTAAATAAGAATAATTCGTATTAACATTCACTCCCATTGAACTCTGATACTAAGATACCGCGGTGAAATCTCCTTCACTGTTTGTGTATCTGAAAAATTAAAAATAATTGCACAGTAATTTTTTGAGGCTAATCCATTGAAATTTAAACTTACAAGTATCGCCGCTGCATTGGTTTTAAGTCACTCAGTCGCTGCTGATGACCATAAAGACATCGAAAAAATTGTGGTCGAAGGGCGTTATCTTTCCATTAATGAGTCCAATTCAATTAAATCCCCGACTCCAATTATTGATGTGCCTCAAAGTCTTTCGATTATTACTGCTGAACAGATCACTGAGCAAGGCTTTACCAGCATCGGTGATATTATTGCTTACACACCAGGCGTAAATACCTCTCAGGGTGAAGGTCATCGTGATTCCGTTGTTTTTCGTGGCGTACGCTCTACAGCGGATTTTTATATCGACGGTAATCGAGATGATGTCCAATATTACCGCGCACTTTATAATATCGAACAAGTAGAAATTCTTCGCGGCGCCAATGCCTTGTTATTTGGACGTGGCGGTACTGGCGGTATCTTAAATCGTGTATCTAAGAAAGCAAAGGTCGATGAACAATTCACCGGCTATAAAGCCTATTTAAATACCTTCGGTGGTTATGATGCGGAAATAGATACCAATTTTTCTACAGGTGATTCGTCAGCGGTGCGCATCAACGCCATGTACGAGCAGCTTGAAAATGATCGTGATTTCTTTGATGGTGAACGTATCGGTTTCAACCCAACTGCGCGCATAGAGTTGAGCGATTATTCAACGCTCGACGTTTCTTATGAATACATTAATCATGATCGTTTTATCGATCGTGGTATACCAACAGGTGATGATGGCCGCCCGGTTGAATCCCTTAAAGATGTGGTTTTCGGTGATCCGGAAAATAACTATCAGCAACTCGATGCTCATGTATTTAGAATCAATTTAGAACAAGAGTTTACCGATAGCCTAAAAGGTAACTTCAACGCCTTTTATGGTGAATACGATAAAGTGTATTCGAACTTTTATGCGGCTGGGTATGATCAATCCACCAATATCGTGACCTTAGATGGTTATGTTGATACTACTGCTCGCGATAACTTAATTTTGTCAGCCAACTTAGTGTCAGACTTTGAAACCGGTAGTTTCGGTCATACGCTTATATTTGGTGGAGAATACATCAAAACCAATTCTGATCAGGACCGAATTAATCCTGTATTTGACTCTACAATGAGTGATAAAGAATCTTTTATTGCTAATCGCCCATTGGATTTTAAAGGATTATCCGGCGTGAATGCTGCGGGTGAAAATGTCATGGCCACGTTTAGTGATCTAAATGATGATACCCGTGTCACCCTGGATGTTTACTCTGTTTATGTGCAGGACGAGATTGCGATATCTGACCATCTTGATGTTGTCATCGGCGCTCGTTTTGATAGCTTTGACATTAATGTGTTCAATGCGGATCCTGATGTTCTTGAAACCCGGTCTCGTCTTGATGAAGAAGTGTCACCTCGCGCCGGTTTAGTCTATAAGCCTCAGGAAAATATCTCGATTTACGCCAGTTATAGCGAATCGTTTTTACCGCGCAGTGGTGAGCAGTATGCCAATATCAATGGCGACAATGATCAGTTAGCACCCGATACATATGAAACCAAAGAAGTTGGTGTTAAATGGGACTTTGCTGAAGGTTTGAGCTTTACTGCGGCGATATTTGAAAACGAGCAAAAATCTCCTCAGGTATCGGATAATGATTCATCCACATTGGATGTGATTGAATCGGAAATTTCTGGCTTTGAGTTACAATTTTCAGGAAAACTAACCGACGATTGGTCTTTGTCTGCAAACTACAGCAATTTAGAAGGTGAGAATGGTAGTAATGGTAATACCCCTCGCGAATTGCCAGAAAACACTTTCTCAGTTTGGAGCATGTATCAATTAACGCATGCCTTTGGTTTTGGCTTAGGGGCTGTATATCAGGATGAAAGCTTCATTGATAACGGTAATACCAGAGTATTGCCAAGTTATACACGAGTCGATGCATCAGCGTACTATGATGTAAGCGACGATCTTAGAGTTCAGGTAAATATTGAAAACCTTACCGATGAGTTGTATTTCCCCAATGCACACTCTACCCATCAAGCGACAGTTGGTGCCCCATTAAATGCCATGGTCACTGTGATTGGTCAATTCTAGTATTTTGAAAAAATAGTAGTGACTGCCAACTCTCAAATTGGTGATCACATAAAAAGGCCGATGCATTGCATCGGCCTTTTTTATGTTCGGGTTTAATTATACCAATCCCATTAAGTTTGTGCACAACTCAGAGTTAGGGCAGAGGTTTAGTTACAACATAGATTTCGTTGATATAGTCATTCTATATTAATGAAATATAGGGCAGTAAATGGGCCTCTCACTAAC
>NZ_JBHZSG010000055.1:0-17324 GCF_043642205.1 Thalassotalea litorea
GCCCAAGAAAAGGACCGTTCGTATCAATAAAACCCGCTACCCCATTCAGAAAAGAGGCTCTTAACTGAATGGTGTTACGCCAAAGCGGGCTTTTTTTATGTCTGCATCAGGAATCGGATTTTCACGATCAAAAAATCAGCGAGTTTTACAATGATCAATTTGGAAATATGACACGTTGACAACGTTTTTCACAAACGCGGCTTCGGTTAGCTGGTTATGGGCTCAAAATATATTATCGCAAAGGAACCTGATGCCCCTTACCCGATTTGGCAATAAGCCCGACTGCAATTGCGAAATTATTGCCAAGACGCCGATCGTTAAAAACCTACTTAGATACCCATCAGCCATTTGTCTTTTTAGAAAGGCGTAGCTGCTTCGCTACAATAGAAAGATTAAATAGAAGCCCATTGTAGTGCTCTCGTCTAAGAGCTGTTTTCCATGTTATAGTTAAAAAATACTCACGTTTAATTCTGCAGCCAGACTATGAAAGATTTACAACTGGAATTTTTTGATATTCCAAGCCCTTGCCGAGGAGTTTGTAAGTCGGATAATCGTGGTTATTGCCAGGGGTGTTTTCGAACCCGAGAGGAGCGCTTTGGTTGGCTTAATCTTAGCAATGCCGATAAACAACGTGTTATTAAGCTCTGCTTGCAAAGAGAAAAGCGACGTAATCATCCTAAAAAAATCGAATCTGACACTTCCGATTTACCCCCCGTACAAGCGTCATTATTAGATTCTCCCGCTACGGAAATTCTGGATAAGGATCTTAGTGCTAACGATTTTGACGACTTCGAACTATAGGAGCGGATGCTAAGCCAAAAGGCTGGACATGTTTAGTTGAATAAATAATGTTCGGTTAAACTATTTTCGCAAAAAAGGGGTTGCTAAGCGGATTAACTCCCTTTATTATACCGCCTCATTCAGCAACACACAGTGTTTGTTGAACAGGGGATTGCCCTTAAACATATTGCCCAGATAGCTCAGTTGGGTGAGACAAGCGCTTTATATGAATCACTGATTCATGCGCAGTCGAACGAAACGGATTTATTCGTTTCCGGAATGAGCAGGGGATTGCCCTTAAACATAGTTTGCCCAGATAGCTCAGTCGGTAGAGCAGGGGATTGAAAATCCCCGTGTCGGTGGTTCGATTCCGCCTCTGGGCACCATTATTTAGAAAAACCAGCCTCACGGCTGGTTTTTTGCTTTCTGGCCTAATCTTTTCTACTTTTCTACATTCAGCCTAAAACAAATGATCCAAACTAGTGAGTACGCCCGTGGCATTGTCCATTAATGCCTGTTGGCGTTCTTCTTCGGTAAGGATGTTAACGAATGGGGTTTTGCGACGCAATCGGCGCATTTTCGGGGTATCCTCGAGCATGGCTTGGCGAAAAACTTTGGCATCGTCAATGATATCGAGGATGCTATCCCAAGTGATATAGGCGCCATAGCCTATTTGGCCTGTTACTCGTCGTTGTTCCAAAGTGTCTCGAACCTTAGTCGCTAGCTCTGGTTGATCTAATATCTTTTCAGCAATGGCTTTATGGATTGCTAATACCTGGCGGTCGATATACTCGTCTTTGATTCCGTTTTTTTTAACCTGATATAACCGACTTTTTCTGCCTGAATTTTGCATAGCTTTATTTAAATTACCGTTAGTGAAAATCTCGGGATTGAGTGTTTAACTGTGCCAGTTGCTCGCTGCGGTCAATTAACTTACCGGCAATAATATGGATCACCTCACCTTCCCGTTCCAGAATGCCTTTTACTTCCAGTACCCTTGAAGATAAAAATGCCTGTTTTTGCGCCCTGGCGGTACCGGCCCAGACAACGACATTAATATTACCCGTATCATCCTCTAAGGTCATAAAGGTTACCCCGGATGCCGTCCCTGGTGACTGTCGGCCTGTGACGACGCCTGCCACCGTAACTACCGACTTATGGGCTTTGTGAGCTAATTCATTCATACGGGTAAAAGTCGATAAGCGACCAGCCTGCTCCAGTAATGTGATTGGGTGTGAGTTGAGGGTTAATCCGGTAGCCTGATAATCTTCATTTAAGGTATCAACCTCGGTTGGTGAAAAGGCGTGAGGTTCACAGATCTTCGCCTGCCTGAATAAAGGCAGATCACTTTCATTATTCATTAACGCCCAGCGGCTTTGATAACGGTTGCCGGTTATGGCCTGCAGGGCATTAGCACTTGCCAGGTTTTGTAAGTCTTTGGCGTTAATGGTGAGTTGGCGTAGTTGATGCAATTGCTGATAGCCCTGTACTGGGCGGTGTTCAATTAACGTGGTACAAGCTTTACTCGATAAACCTTTAACAATACGCAGCCCTAAACGAATCGCATAGTCGTTTTCAACGCGTACAACACTATGATCATAATCAGAATGATTCACACAAACCGGTAGCACCTGAATACCATGGCGACGAGCATCCTGAATTAGCTGTGAGGCGCTATAAAATCCCATGGGCAGGCTATTTAACACACTGGTATAAAACATGGCCGGATAGTAATACTTTAACCAGGCGGATACATAAGCAAGCACGGCAAAGGAAGCCGAGTGACTTTCTGGAAAGCCATATTCACCAAAGCCGCAGATTTGTTCGAATAAACGCTCTGCAAATTCGCTTGGGTAGCCTCGCTGTTGCATACCGCTGATAAGCTTGGTTTTGAATTTCGCTAACTGACCATTCTTTTTCCAGCTGGCCATGGCTCTTCGTAATTGATCCGCTTCCCCGCCACTAAACCCTGCAGCGACCATCGCCAGTTTAATGACTTGTTCCTGAAATATTGGTACGCCCAGAGTACGTTCCAGAACCTCTTTCACTGCCACCGAAGGATAAACAATAGCTTCGATACCATTACGACGTTTTAAAAACGGATGCACCATATCGCCTTGAATCGGACCAGGTCGAACAATGGCAATCTGGATCACCAGATCATAATAGCTAGCGGGTTTTAATCGCGGCAGCATGCTCATCTGTGCACGGGATTCAATTTGAAATACCCCGACCGTATCGGCTTTTTGTATCATGGCGTAGACGTTTTTATCATCTGGCATTCGGGTGATATCAGCAATGCTCAGCGAGCGATTTTCTAACGTTTCAACCAAGGTAAAACACTTACGAATCGCGGTTAGCATTCCTAATGCCAGAACATCGACTTTTAACAAACCTAAAGACTCTAAATCGTCTTTATCCCACTGGATGACGGTTCTGTCTTGCATCGCGGCATTTTCAACCGGGACTAGTTCATACAGAGGCCCGGCGGAAATGACGAAGCCGCCAACATGTTGTGATAGGTGACGTGGAAAGCCAATCAACTCGGTTACCAGATTAATGAAATGCTGGCCCTGATCGGAATCCGGTTGCAATCCTAACTCGATAATTTGCCCTTGCCAGCTAAGGTTGCTATCGCGGCGATTGATGTTCTTGATAAAAAATTCTAGCTGCTCAAGGGCGATCCCTAAGGCTTTGCCAACTTCACGGATGGCGCTTTTAAGGCGATAGGTAATAACCGTTGCAGCAATCGCAGTGCGCTCGCGACCATATTTTTGATAGATATACTGGATCACTTCCTCACGACGTTGGTGTTCAAAGTCGACATCGATATCTGGCGGCTCATCACGCTCTTTGGAAATAAAGCGCTCAAATAATACCGATATTTGTCTTGGATCTACGGACGTGATCTCCAGACAATAACAAACAACGGAGTTAGCCGCTGAGCCCCTTCCCTGATAGAGAATGCGTTGTCGCTGAGCAAATTGCACAATGTCGTGGATTGTAATGAAGTAAAAAGGGTAATTGAGCTCTTCAATTAAGGTCAGTTCTTTATCGATGATGTCCTGAATATGAGGTGGTACGCCTTCGGGAAATCGCCGTTGTTTTCCCTCTTTCACTAACTGACGCAAATAGGCCATCGCTGATATCCCGTCCGGTACTAACTCGGCGGGGTATTCATAACGCAATTCCTGAAGGTTGAACGTACAACGCTCTGCGATATTCAGGGTTTCCTGAAGCCAGGGGAGAGGGAATAGTCGCTTGAGCTTATCCTGACTGCGCAAGGCACGTTCAGCATTGGGAAGAAGGTTTTTACCAAGTTTATGAATGGGAGTGCTATTGGCAATCGATGTCAGGGTGTGTTGTATCGCTAACCGATTGGCATTGTGCATTAATACGCCTCCACACACGGTAATGGGTAGCTCAAATTGTTTGGCCAATTGCTGACAGTGGTGTTTATATTTTTCATCATCAGCACTCAGGTGGCGTTGATAGCCAAGCCATAAGCGTTGATGATGATATTTTCTCAGCCACTCTCCCCATTCCTGATCCGAGGGTTTCGCCGTTGGCAGCCACAGGATCAAACAATGCGTTACTGACATCAGATCCCATTGCGCCAACTGGTATTCGCCTTTGCCGCTGCGTCGCCTGGCGTTACTAATAATACGGCATAGTTCAGCATAGGCCTGACGATTTGGACAGAGCAAAATAACCTGTAATTGTTGTTCGAGCCAGAACATACTGCCAACGATTAATTGGATCCCCAGCCGGTTACTTTTAATCGCCGTATGGGCGCGAACGACACCTGCAACCGAGCACTCATCGGTGATGGCCAGAGCCTGATAGCCCAAAAACTCGGCCTGATGAATCAACTCTTCAGGGTGGGAAGCCCCTTGAAGAAAAGAAAAATTACTCTGACAAAATAGCTCCGCGTAATTCAAATTTCACTCTCCGTTAATCCATGATTAAAAAAAATAATTAAAGCAATGAGTTAACTAAACAGGCCATGCACAAACCAGTGTTGGCCAGGGGTACGATATATCCATAACCATTGTCCTTTTGTGTTTCGGGCAATAAAATAATCGCGCATCATCGGCTGTTTATCCCACCAACCGGCAACAATACGTTCTGGTCCATGCTGAATATGCATCTTTTCCTGCACCGGTATCGGTTGCGGCAAGATAAAGCTTGGACGCAATACTGACTGACGGGGTTGTGTCTTTTTACGTGTTGCGCTTTTTTGCAATGGCGGACAAGGAATGCTGGCTAATTCCGGGCGGTGGTCATCGATTTGAGTGATACCGTGAACCCTGTTTTTTCCTAGCTTTGCCTGTAAGCGTGACACCAGCTCGTTGGCAGAAATAGCACCGCAATGTTTACTGAACATATCCACCACCCGAAAATCATTACCTCGGATCTGTGTGGCTTCAATAGTGATGGCAATAACCGGGGCGCTGACTTTGATGGATTCCAGCGTTAACTGGCTTAACTCCTGCCATTGTTGCGCCAGATATTCTCCTTCGGCACTATGAACCTGAAACTGCACGCTGTCAGTATCACGCAGGTGTAACTCAATGTTTAGTTGTCCGGCACGTTTGTCCCGAAAACGTAAAAACTGTTCTAACAGATGCAACACCTTGAGTAGCGGTTTTTGTAAATACTGCAGATTAGAAATTTCAAACATTAACTCCAGGTAGTGTTTGAACTGCTCTGGTGGGTGATAAAACTCCAACGGATGCTTTAGCTGACCGGACAAGCGACCGATGTAGGTCACCAGTTCGATATCAAAGCGCTTAGCAATATCGGTTAATGGTAAGCGTAACAATTCACCAAGACACTGAACCCCGACGCGATTCAGGTGATTAATGACTTTATCAGATAAATCCGTTAGCTGTAGGGGCAGAGGATTTAGTAAGTTATTTATTTTTTCTTTGTTATCGGTAAGTTGACTACAGCCGCCCATTGCCAATAGCCTGGCTGCATAGGGAGAATGGCCACAACCGAACTCGTATCGCAAGGTGAGTTGTTGTAAATGATTGGTAAGCACTTGCCAGTAGTTGTCCAGTCCCTGATAAAGACTCAGCATATGACTGACTCTTAACAGTAAGCCATTGGGAGCACACAAGCTGATGTCCGCTGTTACCAGATATAGCCATTGGGCAATGCGGGTAAGCCTGGCTTTTTCCTGTTTTTCATCGTATGCCAATACTTGTAGGTTTTGACACAATGCCGCAGCTGAACCAAGCCCCATACCGATTTTAATACCGGATTCCACAGCGCGTTTATTGCATTGTAGCACTTCACTTTTGCGGCCATGTACAATCGCAATTGGCAACGCATGATCGGCTTGATAAAGGCTATCCAGTTGCAGGGATGGAAAATGCAGATATAACCACAGCATCGTATCAACCCGCTTTAGAAGCCGGAAAATAAATCAGATTATCGGGTATTTCCCCCAGAGTCAGAGCAGGCCAGTGATGCCCCATATCAATATGAAACGTTTTTGATGGCCAGCCGCGTTTGCGTTTATTAATTTGAGCGTCAACACCTGCAGGACTGGCTGACAGGGACAAACTTAAATCCAGCGGCAGTGACAGGGTTTCATAGCGTTGCTGGCGCAACATAAAGACCTTACTTGCCCCTTTCTCTGCCGCCAATTGCAGGCGCTTCACCTGATGAATTTCAATGGCTTGATCCAGCCACAACAATACCGAACCACAGGTGCCACTTTTCAGACATTCTTCTGCAGACCATAAAGCGTCTTTTTCGTGTTCCGGCGTGATCACCACAACATGCTGTAAGTTGACGTCCTGAGCCGACAACATCGTGGCATTGACATGGCCGGGCGGGTTAATGAAGATCAGCAGGCGATCAGGATCTGCGGTTAGCGTTGGCAATAATAATCGTAACTCACCAATACCAGTTTCGGTTAATATTTCGATTGCTCCCGCTTTAATCAAGCCTCCATTAAGGTGTTGATCCAGTTCGGAGTAACCCGAGGATTGCAGATTTGGCTCTGGTGTTTTTACAGCACCGTGCCACACTAAGTGTCGATGCTGGAGATCTTTAATTAACTTATTCATTAATACCAATTCCATTAAGTTTTTGCACAGATCAGAGTTAAAGCAGAGGTTCATTTGCAACTTAGATTTCATTGATATAGTCATTCTATATTAATGACGGTACAATTACCTGTATGTATATACAGTATATTCGATCTTTTGATTTATGCAAGGCAGTGAGTACTATGTGTGGACGATTAAATATCAGTGATGATCCTTTTGTCATGGCGCTGATCAACGAATTAGGCGTAGAAAGTCCCAGAGAAAAAGTTCATTGGGGACGCTTCAAGCGAGCGACGGATACGATCTCCATTATTCGTCAGCATGACGGCCAACGGGTACTCGAAGATGCCACCTGGTGGTTATTGCTGGATAAAAACGAACAGGGCTTTAAACCATCCCGTTATACCAGTTTCAATACCCGTTATGATAAGTTGGATGTTCCCAGAAGTGCGGGTTATATACCATTTCGACAAAGTCGTTGTATTATCCCGGCAAAAGGCTTTGGTGAAACCGAGTTTCATAATAAAAAGCCCATTCACTATTATGATATGGAAGCGTTACCCAAGGAGGCCATCGCTTTTGGGGGACTATACCGGCAATGGTTGCATCCGCAGACCGGAGAAGTACGTCTGTCATGCTCAGTGATCACGTTGCCACCCCATGAAAAATTGCGGCATATTCATTCCAAGGCCATGCCACTGATATTGCCTAAACATGAAGGCTTGTTATCTGCCTGGCTGGATCCCAGATATCAACAGACTGAAAATTTTCAGTTTTTATTAACGCCCAATTTACCCCAGGATCTTATTGCCTACCCCATTGATAAACCGAGTTTGCATCACGCCATTGGTGCGCCGGAGAAAATCGCAGCGGATCAGCAAAGAGCGTAGCTAATGCATTTAGACTAAACTTTACCGCACAAGGTTACGTATTTAATACAAAGTATCAGCTAGATATTCGTAGGAGGTTCTAATGCCAGTTGATCATACCGCCGGCTCTAAAGACGTAAAAGACGCTGAAAAAGAAGCAAAATCTGAATTTAGTGACGCGCTCGAGGACCGACCTGATGATTACTTTGTACAACGCAAGTTTGCCAAGGCAATAGATTGTCATGCTATTGCTCAGTCCGCGCCATTTCATTGGCTGGCCCTGGCTGTTAACGACTTTACCAGAGCACCGTTAATTTCTCTGATCTACGGTGTCATCTTTAGCTTGATCCCGGCAGCCTTAATTGTATTGGTATTAGCCGCAGATACTCATTTAGTGATTTTACCTGCGTCCGTGGCGTTCGCTCTGATAGGGCCAGTGTTCGCTACTGGGCTTTATGATGTTGCCTGGGAGCTGGAAAAGGGGCATACCCCGACGTTTCGTCATAGTCTTAAGTCGATGTTTCGAAACCCCGTTGGAGAATGGGGCTTTGCAATACTACTAATGGTTATGATGGTCGCCTGGATGCGCATTGCGGCGTTAATCTATGCCTTGTATCCAACAACCTCAAGCCCAAGCCTTGAAGAGATGGTAGGATTTTTAACCCTGGGAAGTCTTACTGGCGCGGTATTGCTGGCGGTGGTATTTGCATTTTCGGTATTCACGCCGCAAATTATGATGGAGCGCCGGGTCGATATTATGACAGCCGTTGCAACGTCTTATAACGCGGTGCGCAAGAATATGAGCGCGATGATCGTGTGGGCGGCGTTGCTGTTAATTTTAGTCTTGATTGGGTTTGCAACATCAGCAGTGGCATTCATTTTCATCATGCCGATTCTTAGCTATGCCAGCTGGCATGCGTATATTGCAACCATTAAAACCGTTCGCCCGAGAACGTATGAATAATTAACGGTTGGAAATCATCAAACATAAAAGAGGCCAGAACATCACATTTCTGGCCTCTTTATCGTAATTTTTTTAAGTCTTATAACGCTAAATCAATAATCATTTCCGTTAACTCTTCTTTGGAAATACTGTTGTCATGATTAGCATCAAACTTTTTGAAAATGCTCTCGCACATGCGAATGCCTTTTTCTTGTAATAAACAATGGATTAGCTCAACAAACTCACTGCGACTAATGGCACCGTCTTTGTTTTCATCGAAAATTTCAAATAACTCATCGACCCATTCTGAAATTTGCATTTTCGTCTTCCAAATCTAATTAACTTAAGGTCACTCTAACCAGTTCATCGGCGTTTGTGAACCATTATTTTGTAAACAAGTACAACAGCTAACCGGGGGATCAACGCACATAGCCTATCGGCTTTTTCCCTTCAATCCAAAACTTAAACAGCGCATCGATGGTTTTGCCGCTTTTCTTCATTGATATCCAGTTGTTCATAAATTGCTCAAATTCGTAGTCTTGTTTTTGTACCGGAAATGCCATGCCCATCTTCGGCAGGTGCGGTTCAGGAATGACAACGGTATAGTCCGGGTACAATAGCGTCCAGGCTGACGCACCCGCCGCCCCGTAAATCATGGCATCGATTTCCAATGTATCACTGGTAAAAAACTGTCTGGGTGATGAAAGTTCATGGACAACATTATTTGGCATGTTCTTCTTGATTGTTTTTTCATAATAATAAGTTTCCGGCATCCCCAACACAATGTCGGGGTTTTCAATAATGCGGTGCCAGTCGGCATATTTACTGCGCTCTTTGTCTTTTACCAACAACGCCAACGTTTCTTCGATATGAGGATTGGTGAGGTTATGATTAATTAAATTGCCTGGTGTGACTGGCACAGAAGCCACGATATCCAAATACCCTTGATTCAGAAACTCTTCAATATTACGGCGTTGAATTCGCACGAATTCGATGTCTACTTCAAGTTCCATTGCTAGCAGGTGGCCGATTTCAATATCCAGTCCAACCAGTTCGCCATCTTTATTATGAAAGGCATAGGGCAGTGCATCCGCGTAATAACCCATTCGGATCACGCCTCGAACATTGATTCGTTCCATGGTGTTTTCTATAGCATCAATGTCAGGTGTATCCTCGGGCTGTGCTTGTTTTAATACCCGGGCATTGGCAGCGGGTAGTAATAACCCCCGGTCGATGAATTTCTGGTAACCCTGATATTGATGACTTATAGAGCTGAACGTATATGACAGGCCAACGAGCAGTAACGATGTGCACAAGGGCACGGATACCAGAAAAATAACGAATGGACGCAGGTTAAATTTGACTTTATGCAAAATAACCATAGGGATCAGCATACACAAAACGGTGATGAACATGACTGACAACAATGCAGCCAGACGGCTTACCAGTAATTGTTCGGCGACTACATAGAGTTCAAACATCGATGCTGAAATCGCAAACTTTTCAAGAATATTGGGTACGGCGATCATTTGCGCGCCAAAAAGCTGTAGGACCCCGATAAATACCAGGCGGGGGTAATCGAAAATCGCAATTTGCTCGCCGTTGAACCAGGCCGCAAACAGAATGAAAAGCAGCACCAGCAGCTTCCCGCCCATGGGTAGACTGTAAGATATAGGGGCGATAATCGAGGGTAATCGCGTGCTCGAGTTGTGGCTTTGCGAATGCATAACAAGTTGTTTTTTCACATCTTCAGCAATTACCGGTATCACTACAAAAATACTTCCTGTAGCAAATCCGGTGATCAGGGCCGAACGGCAGGCTAAAAATACTTGAGAAATCGTTAGTGGGGTAAATATCGCTACAATCAAAGGCAATATAACAAACGTCAGTAGCACCACCATAGAGGCAGTGGTGACGAAATAGACTAACAGGCCATCCATTTCCTCTTTTGCAAGCGTTGCGCTGGCATTCCAGGCTATCGCCAGTACACCATAGGGCGCCATTTTCATTACGGTATTGGTGACCCGGGTTAACGCTTGGCGAATATCTTTAAACACGTACAGGCTGCGCCGTTTATTATGGATACCGATAAAACCAATCCCAATAAATACGCTAAATATTACGACGGCGGGGACGATGCCATTAGCCATGGAATAAAAAGGGTTAGCCGGTAGGAAGTATTCCAGTGGATTTACCGTTTCTTTTTCGCGAATGATACTGGCGGAATAAAAGGCCGCAGAATTCCAGTCTGGAAAAGCAATCGGGGCGAGGAGAATAATACTAACCACCAAAAGCAACAGTACCATAAACGAAACCGCGCCATATTTGGCCAGACGTCTGGCTTGCTGGCGACTCATCGAACCGATGCCAAATACCAGTGAAACAGCAATATAAGGTAATGCAGTCATCTGTAATAACATGACAAAACCTTGACCGATATAGTCGATCACCTCATTGGTATAGTTGAAGGTAAAACCAATGAACAGGCCAACAATCATGGCGATGATGATCTTATTTGCTTGGGACATGGGTAATTATCACCATCCTTTTTGGCTACTAACGCCTCTCGAATACGCTGGTAAGGCGAAATGTCGCCTGTTTTTTGGACACTTGCTAGTGCAAATATCAACGATGACTAGTAATCTGATTGTGATTAAAATAAAGTAAACAGGATTAAAAAATTATAGATAACTGACAGGCAATTGCATTGTTCAGCGGAATTTATCGCCACAATAAGGTTGTGAATACTGAGCTTCCCCCGGCTCCAGACTTAAGTAGTTGTAGCTAGAATAAAAATGAAAAAGCTTAGTGTTAAAATTAAAGAGCAGTATAAACCTCTTCTGTTCGTTGCCATGGTTTCCTTATTTGGCTACGCGCTGAATTTTTATCCTATCCCATTATTTAATAATATCGACCTGGTTTTGGGGAACGTGGCTTTCGTGATTGTGGCCATGCGTTTTGGCATGCTTTATTCACTGCTGAGTGCGCTTATCGTTTGTATCTCTTTGGTCGAATCAACGGGGCATCCTTTTGGATTCTGGTTGTTTGGCCTCGAAGCCGTTTTTATCGCCTGGCTACGTAAACGTGGCTGGTACATTTTATATGCGGATTTACTCTTCTGGTTTGTTCTTGGTATGCCATTGACGGCATTTTTATTGTTCTATCAAATTAATATGCCAGAACAACTATGGTTTTTAACGACCATAAAACAGGCATTCAATGGCCTTGCCTATGCCTGCCTTGCAGGCCTTGTTGTGTATTTTTTTCCGGCGTTGTTCGATATTACCTATCAGCAACAGCCTCGAGCCGTCAGAACCTTACAAAATCAGTTAGTTTACGCTTCTTCTTTGGTGATCAGCTTCTCGATTATCACCATTTCTATTTTTGTCAGCCATAAGGTCATTAAATCTCAGCACGATATCATTCAGCAAAATATCATTGAGCGTAAGCATCACTTTGTACATACCACCAATAACTATTTACAAACCTATCAATCGGCGATTGAAAACCTTGCCATTATGTTGAGTGCGAATGCAAATTGGTTAAATCATGAACCAGATAGTCAACAAGGTAAGGTACTGATTGAAAAGTTTCACAATAAATACCCGGATTTTCTCGGACTTGCACTGGTAGCAGATAATAAACAGGTGGTTTATACCAGTCCTGCGGCATTGATTAATCAGGTAAAAGAAAGGGTAGGTACTGTTCAGGTTGGGCAGGATGAGTTTTTTGTTGGCGCACAGGTGACCTCCGGTAGTTATATTTCCAAGGTGTTTATCTCAAAGTATCTAGGCGACAAGCCGATAATTACAATCAGTCAGGGGCTTGATGTAGGTAGCTCAGATGGCAATAACACAGACTATAAGCCGGTGCTTGTCGGCGCCCTGGATAGCAATCAATTCTCATCATTGATTTCTGCAGATCTACTAAAAAAAATGTCGTATATCATTACGGATCGGGTCGGCAATGTCGTTTTTGCCTCCCCTCAGTTAGGTATCGAACCGTTAAAAACGTTTCAATTTGCCTCGCAAAGCGATTATGCGTTTGGTACCACGCAAATGGTGAGTTTTAAAACAGAGCAAGGTAACTCGCCCGAATACTTTCTTTCCAAAGGCAACTTGAAAAATGGCTGGCAAGCTTATGTTCTGGTGGATTCCAGCGCTGTGGTTAAGCAGGTTGAGCGGGAATACATTTTGGTTTTTGCGCTATTGATTCTGGCATTTCTAATCGCGGTTTCGCTGGCGCAACGCATCGGCTCTGAATTGACTCAGCCGATGGTGTTTATTCTCAAGCAACTTAAAAAGTTTGATCGCAATAACAAGTTTGAATTTGCTCCCCTTTTTAAAGGCGCGCCGCAAGAGGTGATCTTGTTATATGATGAATTACAACGCAATAAAACCGCTATCGTAGAATACCAGACTGAGTTGGAAAACAAAGTTGCCGAGCGTACCGATGAATTGGAAAGAGCCAATGAAAAATTGACGCAGCTGGCGCAAAAAGACGGCCTGACCGGCGTGTTCAATCGACGTTATTTTGATGAGCACTTTGGGCTACATCGCAAGCTGGCATATCGTAATCTCGGAAATATGGCCGTCGTGATTATTGATCTTGATCACTTCAAAGACGTAAACGATAAACATGGGCATCTATCCGGCGATCAGTGCTTACGTGTCGTATCGGACATCATGAGTGAAGAATTTAGTCGCGAAACGGATCTGATTGCTCGTTTCGGCGGTGAAGAATTTATCCTGATGGTGACTCAGATCAGCGAAGAAAATCTGTGTTATAAACTGGAACGACTGCGTCGGACAATTGCCGCAACGGTTATCTACAACGAGCGAAATCAGCCATTTCACGTAACGGCAAGTATTGGCGCATTATTGGCACCCGCGACATTCAGTGACGAGGCACAAGACTGGATTAAAATAGCCGATCACAAATTGTACCAGGCCAAACGTGAAGGCCGTGATCAGGTTTGCATCGATGTATTAGGTGCTGATAACCGAATCGATATTATTGTCGATACGACACTCAATACCCATGCAGACGACAGCGCTGGTGTTGATTCCACGACTCAGGCAAGCGAAGCCAGCGACTAAGTCAGATGGTATGCATTGATGTGACGGAAGGGGAGCGTATGCCGCACGCCAAGTTTCCTCTTTGTTTCCTCTTTTGGTAAAGCCTCAAGTTTGCCTCGCTCTGTTTATAATAAGCTCGCTCTGTTTATGACGACTAATACCAATCACATTAAATTATTGCTCACCCGTAGGGAGTTTATCTTAAGGACCATTTACGGCCCTATATTTCATTAATATAAAATGACTATATCAATAAAATCTATGTGGTAACTGAACCTCTGCCCTAACTCTGAGTTGTGCACAAACTTAATGGGATTGGTATTACCATTTGTTTTCTGATACTTAAGGGCAGAGCCGCAAGCACTATCTTCGGGCATAGCAGATCTTATTTTGATATAAGCCAGATACAGAAACCTCATGGCACAAGCCTAGTGACAAAAACGACTACTGCGGCGATAACGACCAAGCGCAACGTCTCGTAAATCTAATGCCGTCACGGTTTGTCATTTTCTATATCTTAATACTTTACTTTATCTTTGCTGGCGGGAAACATATAGTGGTTAAAAAACAACAATAAGGACTACCATGAAATTGTTTTTTAAAGGCCTTTTAATAACCGGTCTGCTAAGCATAACCCTGTCGAGTCAGGCAACGGTATTAATGAAACCAAACCCTGTTCCCGGGGCGGAATATCCGCCATTGCTGCAAGGGGATTATCTTGACAAGATTACCAAGCCGGAAGACTTTCTCGGCTTTGATGTAGGACAAAAAACCGCAACACCCGCGCAAATTAATGCCTTAGTAAAGCTTTGGGCGACACAAAGCGATCGTGTTGAGCTGGTTGAGTATGCACAAAGCTATGAAGGGCGAGCACTGCATTATCTGGTGATCTCCAGCGCGGATAACATTCAAGCTCTTGATACCATTAAAGGTAATATAATGGCCTTGAGTAAGCCGGCTGAATTGTCGGACAGCAAAGTTGAACAACTGCTTGGCGAAACACCTGCTACTGCCTGGATGGCCTACAGTATTCATGGTAACGAATCTTCCGGTGCGGACTCTGCCTTAGCGTTGATATATCACTTGCTTGCCAGTAAAGACGCAGATACCGAAAAAATGCTGGAGCAGCTGTTGGTTATCGTCGATCCGATGATGAACCCGGATGGTCGAGCAAGATTTACCAAACAACTTGAGCAAAATCGCAGCACGGCGCCGAATTTTGATGTTCAGTCGCTATTGCATAGTGGCGTTTGGCCATTTGGCCGTACTAATCATTATCATTTTGATTTAAATAGAGATTTTTATTACGCCGTTAATCCTGAATCGCGTGGTCGTATCAAAGCCATTAATGAGTGGAATCCTTTATTAATGATTGATGGCCATGAAATGGGGGCGTTGGATAACTTTTTATTTGGGCCACCTCGAGAGCCGGTTAATGAACATATTGCCGACAGCATTAATCGCTGGAGCAAAGTATTCGCCGAAGATCAGGCCAGTGCATTTGATAAGAAAAGCTGGCCTTATTATACCGGCGAGTGGTTTGAAAACCTCTACCCGGGCTATTCTAATTACGCCGAATATCGCGGTGCCATACATATTCTTTACGAGCAGGCTCGCACTGCCGAAGATGGTGTTCGACTACGAAATGGCACGATTCGTAGCTACAAGAAGTCAGTACACCATCAGTTTTATTCGGCGTTAGCGAATTTAGCCACGTTACAAAACAACCGCAAGGCGATTTTTGCCGACTATGTCAAAAACCGTAACAGTCACATTGACCGCAATGGTAAATACGCCGACCAGTCATTTGTTGTCCTAGCCAATAATAATCGTACCCGGGTGCAGAATTTCCTGGAATTGATGGATATTCAGGGGATTAAATATTATCGCAATGAACAACCATTGAAAGTTCGTAACGTCACCGACCAGCTCGGTCAGGTGAGCAAGAATGAAACCATTCCGGTCAACAGCGTTATTATTCCAAATCGACAATACAATGCACCTTTAATTGCCGCGATTCTCGAGTTTGACGCCAATATCAAAGATTCGGTGCTGTTAGAAGAGCGTCAAAAAACGCTCAGAGACGGTAGCTCAGTTATGTATGATGCGACTGCCTGGAATCTGACCATGATGTATGGACTTTCTGCCTGGCAGGTTGGCCAGCATTTGTCAGGTGGCCTTGGGGAATATCAAACCGCGGAAAGTCAGTTTAATGACCGGGATAATGCCATTGCCTATTTGATTGACGGCGCCGATGATGCCTCAGTCGCGGTGGCAGCACGTTTGTTGGAACAAGAGGTTAATGTCCGTGTTTTGGATAAGCCTGGTGTTTATAATAAAATCGACTTTGCTCGTGGCACCATCGCGGTGACAGTCGCGGATAATCAGCACAAACCCGGATGGCTGGAAACCTTAAAGCGTGTCGCTGAAGAAACCGATTCTGTGGTACAAGCGATAGATCAGGGCCTGGGAGACGGCGATCTGCCAGATATTGGTTCCGAGCATTTCCAATTGCTTCGCAAACCACAAATTGCCATGCTGACCCAGAACGGCATCAGTCCTTATGAATATGGTCATATCTGGCACCTTATCGATACTCAACTCGGAGTGCGCCATTCTCATCTCGCCCAAGAGCTAACTTCCAGAGCCGATTTACGGCCGTACAATGTATTAATCGTACCGGGACGCTGGTATGGGGCGTTATCGAAAGGCACGTTAAAATCTATTGAAACCTGGGTAAATAACGGCGGTACCTTGATTGTCACGGGCAGCTCGGTTGCGGAGTTTGCTAAAGCGAAAGACTTTATCCAGACTAAACTGCTTGACGACAGTTTTGACGAGATCCAGGCCTATAATCTGGCTGTTACGCGTCAATGGTTATCCGAACAGCAAACATTATCAAACGTTGAGGCGCTTGACTCGCACAAGGTCAACGATAGCATCTGGTACCCTTGGCAAAACAGCAAAGACCTTAAACCGATGGATAAAAAACAGCTGACTCAATGGAATGACTGGACCAAAGCCTTTATGCCATCCGGCGCTTTGCTGGCGACGCGAACGGATCAAAAACACTGGCTAACCTATGGCGTCGAAAGGGTACTACCGGTACTTACCGATAACGCACCATTGTTGATGACCAAATCGGTAACCAGTGCCGTTGTTCGTTATGGTGTGCATGTCGACAATGACGATGCTAAAGAGCGCATGATCGGCTGGTCTACGGTTCCAGAGGGGAACGATTTATCGTTGCGAATGAGTGGTTTGTTATGGCCGGAAGCGGCCCAACGTATCGCTAACTCGGCGTATCTTACCCGGGAACGCAAAGGTAACGGTCAGGTTATTTTATTTGCTAACTCGCCGAATTTCCGTGGTGCCACCAAAGGCACCGCACGCTTGTTGCTCAATGCCATGGTCTATGGGCCAGGTCTTGGCAGTAGAGCGCCATTGCAGCTGTAACGCAGTCGCAGAAATTTGGGTTTACACTAATACCAATCACATTAAATTATTGCTCGCTCAGTGAGAATTTAAAGGCTTTTAGACAAGGCTTTGATTGCAGAGAATGGTTATTCCGCTCTCAAAATCAGCCAAA
>NZ_JBHZSG010000056.1:0-17175 GCF_043642205.1 Thalassotalea litorea
GGCCGATTGTACCTACGTTAACGTGCGGTTTGGAACGTTCAAATTTTTCTTTAGCCATTTTGCTATACCTTAAAGTTATCAAAGGTAAGGGTTAACCCCTTACCAGAAATCCTAGCCCACACGAGCCTGACATATTGCGTCCGCAACAGTTTTTGGAGCTTCATTATATTGCTTGAACTCCATGGAGTAAGAAGCACGACCTTGAGTAGCACTTCTTAAGTCGGTTGCATAGCCGAACATTTCAGCTAGCGGAACCAAAGCATTTACCAGCTTCATGCCGGCTGGGCCTTCGTCCATACCCTCGATAATGCCGCGACGACGATTCATATCGCCTACAACATCACCCATATTTTCTTCTGGCGTTGTCACTTCAACCTGCATCATCGGCTCAAGCAATACTGGGTTTGCATCGAGTGCACCCTGCCTGAAGCCCATGGAAGCGGCAACTTTAAATGCCATTTCGTTTGAATCGACATCATGGAAAGAACCATCAAACAAGGTGACCTTAACGTCCAGCATAGGGAAACCCGCTAAGACACCATTATTCATTTGTTCCTGACAGCCTTTTTCGACAGCGCCCCAATATTCTCTTGGCACGGCACCACCAACAATTTCGCTTTCAAACTGGAAACCTTCGCCTTCAGCGATTGGTTCCAGCTTCAGCCAAACGTGACCAAACTGACCACGTCCGCCAGACTGACGAACAAACTTGCCTTCCACTTCGACAGATTTACGAATTGTTTCACGATATGAAACCTGAGGTTTACCGACATTACAGTCAACTTTAAACTCACGCTTCATGCGATCAACAATAATATCCAAATGCAATTCACCCATCCCGGATATAATCGTTTGAGCGGTTTCTTCATCGGTTTCAACACGAAACGACGGATCTTCAGCCGCCAATTTCCCTAAAGCAATACCCATCTTTTCCTGGTCTGCTTTGGTTCTTGGCTCAACCGCGACCGAAATTACCGGCTCTGGGAATTCCATGCGCTCCAGTGTAATAATATGATGAGGATCGCAAAGGGTGTCACCTGTTGTTACGTCTTTAAGACCGATTAGCGCGGCAATATCACCTGCGCGTACTTCTTTAATTTCTTCACGGTTATTCGAGTGCATTTGAACAATACGTCCAATACGCTCTTTCTTCGATTTAACCGGGTTATAGACCGCATCACCAGAATTCACGATACCACTGTATACGCGGATAAAGGTCAACGTCCCAACAAATGGGTCTGTTGCGATTTTAAATGCCAAAGATGCAAACGGCGCACTATCGTCCGCTTCACGAGTTCCCTCGGTTTCATCTTTGTCATTGTTTATACCTTTAATGGCTTCAACTTCAGTCGGTGATGGCATATATTCGATGACACCATCGAGTACCGCCTGAACGCCTTTGTTTTTAAACGCCGAGCCACAGGTACAAAGAATAATTTCATTGTTTAGTGTACGAGCACGCAAGCCGGATTTAATCTCGGCTTCTGACAAATCCCCTTCTTCTAGGTATTTATTCATTAACTCGTCATTGGCTTCAGCAGCGGACTCTACAAGATGCTCACGCCATTCTTCAGCCAAATCCTGCATGTCTGCAGGGATTTCTTCGTAGTTAAATGTCATCCCCTGGTCTTCTTCTGTCCAGTTGATGGCTTTCATTTTTACGAGATCAACAACGCCAGTGAAGTTTTCCTCTGCACCAATCGCTAATTGCATTGGTACAGGGTTTGCGCCCAGACGATTTTTCATCTGTTCAATGACGTTTAAAAAGTTTGCCCCTGCACGGTCCATCTTATTGACGAAGACCATACGAGGTACAGAATATTTTTCCATCTGCCGCCAAACGGTTTCCGTTTGCGGTTGCACTCCGGAAGATGCACATAGCACGAGTACGGCACCATCTAAGACACGTAAAGAACGCTCTACCTCGATGGTAAAGTCAACGTGACCTGGTGTATCGATGATATTAATACGGTGATCCGAAAACTGACCTTCCATGCCTTTCCAAAAACACGTTGTAGCAGCAGAAGTGATAGTAATACCACGTTCCTGTTCCTGCTCCATCCAGTCCATGGTCGCGGCACCGTCATGCACTTCACCGATTTTATGAGATAAACCAGTGTAAAACAGTACACGCTCAGTGGTTGTGGTTTTACCAGCATCTACGTGCGCACAAATACCGATATTACGGTAGCGCTCAATAGGAGTTGTACGAGCCACAATAGTATCCTCTTCCCAAGGTTTGGTACCTTAGATTGCAGAAAAAGGGTAGCCACTAATGTGACTACCCTAATGTTATTACCAGCGGTAATGTGCGAACGCTTTGTTCGCTTCAGCCATACGGTGAACGTCTTCACGTTTCTTAACCGCAGAACCTTTACTGTCAGACGCATCTAGCATTTCATTTGCCAGGCGCTGAGCCATTGATTTTTCACCACGTTTACGAGCAGCTTCAACTAACCAACGCATAGCTAGCGCGTTACGACGAACTGGACGAACTTCAACTGGAACCTGATAAGTAGAACCACCAACACGGCGAGATTTAACTTCCACTTGTGGGCGGATGTTATCTAGCGCTAGTTCGAATAGCTCTAAATGTTCTTTGTCAGAATGCTTCTCAGATAAGATGTCTAGTGCACCGTATACGATTTTTTCAGCTGTAGATTTTTTACCATCAACCATTAGGATGTTGATGAATTTTGCAAGTAGTTCAGATTTGAACTTAGGATCAGGTAGAATTTTACGCTGACCTACAACACGTCTTCTTGGCATTTTTCAATACTCCGATAAAATTTCAGGAATTTCCCAAAACAAATTGTTGTTTCTAAATGTTTGGCCTTACTTGACGGAGTTCCGTTAAGATTTAGGGCGCTTAGCACCGTACTTAGAACGGCCTTGTCGTCTATCGTTTACACCAGAACAATCTAGTGCGCCACGAACGGTGTGATAACGCACACCAGGTAGATCTTTTACACGACCACCGCGAATTAGGATTACGCTGTGCTCTTGTAGGTTGTGACCTTCACCACCGATGTAAGATGTAACTTCGAAACCGTTAGTTAAACGAACACGAGCTACTTTACGTAGTGCTGAGTTAGGTTTTTTAGGCGTAGTAGTATATACGCGAGTACATACGCCACGACGTTGCGGGCAAGCTTGTAACGCTGGAACGTTACTTTTTGTTACCTGCTTGACACGTGGTTTACGTACCAATTGGTTAATAGTTGCCATTAAAGGGCTCCTGATTAGTTAAAACATGTGCATATCCACAGTTATTTTCTGCTTATTATGCACGCTTATAAACGTGAAAAACCGCGACCCTAAGCATAGGGTCGCGGAATTCTATAGGTCAAGCTTTAACCTGTCAAGTCACAGAGACGATCTCTGCGATCTTTTTACAAATTATGCGTCACCTAAACCTTCCGGTGCATCACCAGAAAGGTCAGCATTAAGCGCATCCGTTAATGCTTGCTCTGCGTCCATGGCTGAAACTGTTGTTTCTTCAACCACTGGGGTATTACGGTTGTTTTGACGCTCTTTGTGATACGCATAACCGGTACCAGCTGGAATCAAACGACCAACAATAACGTTCTCTTTCAAGCCACGCAGACCGTCTTTCTTACCAGCGACTGCCGCTTCCGTAAGAACACGAGTCGTTTCCTGGAACGAAGCCGCAGAAATGAATGACTCAGTTGCAAGAGACGCTTTAGTAATACCTAGCATCAGAATCTGATACGTCGCAGGTTGCTTACCTTGTGCTTCAAGCTCACGATTAGCCACTCGGACCCGAGAAACTTCAGCTTGCTCACCTTTAAGGAAGTCAGAATCACCGGCATCCATGATTTCACACTTACGAATCATCTGACGAACGATAACTTCGATGTGCTTATCATTGATTTTTACACCTTGCAGACGATAAACATCCTGTACTTCGTTAACGATATAATTAGCAACGTGTTCAACACCACGTAATCGTAAGATATCGTGCGGAGACTCAGGACCGTCGGCAATAACTTCACCTTTAAGAACCTGCTCACCTTCGAACACGTTAAGCTGACGCCACTTAGGAATCATCTCTTCGTACACTTCACCACTTGGTTGAGTGATTAGAAGACGACGCTTGCCTTTAGTTTCTTTACCGAAACCAATAACACCGGTAACTTCCGCAAGAATCGCTGGCTCTTTCGGCTTACGAGCTTCAAATAAATCAGCAACACGTGGCAGACCACCTGTAATATCGCGAGTCTTCGAACTCTCCTGAGGAATACGCGCTAGCGCATCACCGATATTAACTTCAACACCATCTTCCAGGTTTACGATAGCGTTACCAGGTAAGAAGTATTGTGCAGGTATCTCAGTACCGGCGATCATTACGTCATTGCCTTTTGGATCTACCAATTTAACCATTGGGCGCATTTCTTTACCCGCAGAGCTACGTTGTGCCGGATCGGTGATAACGATACTGGACAAACCGGTCAAATCATCTGTTTGACGGGTCATGGTTACAGATTCGATTAAATCAACAAATTTAATCTTACCCGCTACTTCAGTGATGATTGGGTGAGTATGCGGGTCCCAGTTAGCGATGGTTTCACCAGCTTCGATGGCTTGACCATCTGCTTTGTTCAATACCGCACCGTAAGGTACCTTATAACGCTCTTTCTCACGACCTAGCTCATCAATAACTGTAAGCTCTGAAGAACGAGAGGTGATTACCAACTTGCCTTCGGAATTCGTTACAAACTTAGCACTTTGAAGTTTCAACGTACCTGTGTTTTTAACTTGTACGCTGTTTTCTGCTGATGCACGAGATGCGGCACCACCAATGTGGAACGTACGCATGGTAAGCTGAGTACCTGGCTCACCAATTGATTGAGCGGCGACAACACCGATGGCTTCACCTTCATTGATAAGATGACCACGTGCAAGGTCACGACCGTAACACTGGGCACAGATACCAAAGTCAGTTTCACAAGTAATGATTGAGCGAACCCAAACCTGATCCACGGAATGTTCTTCTAACGTGTCACATTTCTGCTCGTCAAGAAGCGTGTTGCGTGCAAATAGCACTTCTTCGCTACCAGGAATCAATACATCCTGAGCTACAACTCGACCTAGAACACGTTCACGAAGAGGCTCTACAACGTCACCACCTTCAATAAGCGGGGTCATTAATAGGCCTTTTTCAGTACCACAATCGTTTTCAGTAACAACCAAATCCTGTGCTACGTCAACCAAACGACGAGTCAAATAACCCGAGTTAGCGGTTTTCAATGCAGTATCGGCCAAACCTTTACGCGCACCGTGAGTCGAGATGAAGTACTGAAGTACGTTCAAACCTTCACGGAAGTTCGCAGTGATTGGCGTTTCGATGATGGAACCGTCTGGTTTTGCCATCAAGCCACGCATACCTGCTAGCTGACGAATCTGTGCGGCACTACCACGAGCACCAGAATCTGCCATCATGAAGATTGAGTTGAAAGAATCTTGCTCTTCCATTTCACCGTCACGGTTAAGTACAGACTCTTTTGATAAGTTTTCCATCATTGCTTTGGAAACTTTTTCGTTCGCAGACGACCAGATATCGATAACTTTGTTGTATTTCTCACCCGCAGTTACAAGACCAGATTCAAACTGTTGCTGAATCTCAGTAACTTCATCTTCAGCCGCATCAATGATGGTGTATTTCTCATCTGGAATTACCATATCATCAATACCAACAGAGGCACCGGCGATCATCGCGTAATGGAAGCCTGTGTACATGATATGGTCAGCAAAGATAACGGTTTCTTTCAAACCAAGATTACGATACGCATGGTTAATCAGGTTAGAGATATGTTTTTTACCTAACGTCTGATTGATGATGTCATAAGGCATACCTTTAGGACAAACCATCCACAAAATTGCACGACCAACGGTAGTGTCAATCAGTTTGGTTTCAGGAACCAGGTTCCCTTCTTCATCTTTTTTATGTTCGGTAATACGGATCTTAACGCGAGCGTGTAATTCTGCCATTTCCGTGCGGTAAGCTTTCTCGGCTTCTTTCGGAGAGGCAAATACCATGCCTTCACCTTTACCGTTTACACGGTCACGGGTCAGATAATAAAGACCTAATACAACGTCCTGCGAAGGTACGATAATTGGGTCACCATTCGCCGGAGACAATACGTTGTTGGTAGACATCATTAGCGCACGAGCTTCTAACTGAGCTTCAAGCGTTAACGGTACGTGTACCGCCATTTGGTCACCATCGAAGTCAGCATTATACGCCGCACAAACAAGTGGGTGTAAGTGAATCGCTTTACCTTCAATAAGGACTGGTTCAAAGGCCTGGATACCTAGTCTGTGAAGTGTTGGTGCACGGTTAAGCATAACCGGGTGTTCACGGATGACTTCATCAAGTACATCCCATACTTCACCACCTTCGCGCTCAACTAATTTCTTAGCGGCTTTGATGGTTGTTGCTAAACCACGGGCTTCTAGCTTGCCGTAGATAAACGGCTTGAATAGCTCTAGTGCCATCTTCTTCGGAAGACCACACTGGTGCAAACGAAGCGTTGGACCAACGGTAATTACAGAACGACCTGAGTAGTCAACACGCTTACCAAGCAAGTTCTGACGGAAACGACCTTGTTTACCCTTGATCATATCAGCAAGAGATTTAAGAGGGCGCTTGTTAGAACCGGTGATTGCACGACCACGACGACCGTTATCTAATAACGCATCAACAGATTCCTGTAACATACGCTTTTCGTTACGTACGATGATATCTGGTGCAACCAGGTCTAAAAGACGCTTCAAACGGTTGTTACGGTTGATAACACGACGATATAAATCGTTCAAATCAGACGTTGCAAATCGACCGCCATCCAATGGAACTAGTGGACGAAGATCCGGTGGAAGGATCGGTAAAACCGACATGATCATCCACTCTGGTTTATTACCAGACTGAGCAAACGCTTCCATTAATTTCAAACGCTTAGTGATTTTTTTACGCTTAGTTTCACTACCGGTTTCTGGTAGTTCTTCACGCATTTTCGCAATATCACCTTCAAGGTCGATATCTTTAAGCAAAGCAAGTACCGCTTCGGCACCCATTTTGGCATCAAATTCATCGCCATGCTCTTCTAACGAGTCCAAATACTCTTCTTCAGTAAGGATCTGGCCACGCTCTAACGTTGTCATACCGGCTTCGGTAACAACATAAGATTCGAAATAAAGCACACGTTCAATATCGCGTAAGGTCATATCAAGCAGTAAACCAATACGAGAAGGTAATGATTTAAGGAACCAGATATGAGCAACCGGACTTGCTAATTCGATATGACCCATACGGTCACGACGAACTTTCGTCAGGGTTACTTCAACGCCACATTTTTCACAAATAACACCACGGTGCTTAAGGCGTTTGTACTTACCACACAAACACTCATAGTCTTTCACCGGGCCGAAAATACGCGCACAGAACAGACCATCACGTTCTGGCTTAAAAGTACGATAGTTGATGGTTTCTGGCTTTTTAACTTCACCGAAAGACCATGAACGAATCATGTCTGGTGACGCTAGACCAATTCGAATACCATCGAATTCTTCTGTTTGATTTTGTTGCTTAAGAAACTTAAGTAAATCTTTCACACTCTGTCTCCTGTCGGAGTTAACATCGGGAGAGGGTTGCCCCTCTCCATGTAGTAACTTTACTGAATTAACTCAGTGCCCGGTTATTCCTGATCCAATTCGATGTTGATACCTAACGAACGGATTTCCTTCAACAATACGTTGAATGACTCAGGCATACCTGGTTCCATACGATGATCACCATCAACAAGGTTTTTGTACATCTTAGTACGACCGTTAACGTCATCAGACTTAACCGTAAGCATTTCCTGTAGGGTGTAGGCAGCACCATATGCTTCAAGTGCCCATACCTCCATCTCACCGAAACGCTGACCACCGAACTGAGCTTTACCACCCAGCGGCTGTTGAGTAACCAATGAATAGGAACCTGTTGAACGAGCATGCATTTTGTCATCAACCAAGTGGTTAAGTTTCAGCATGTACATATAACCAACGGTTACAGGACGTTCAAATTCACGACCAGTTCGACCATCAATCAGGGTGAACTGACCACTTTCAGGCATATCCGCTAAGCGGAATAAGTCTTTAATTTCTTTCTCAGCTGCACCATCAAATGCTGGTGTTGCAATAGGAAGACCCGCACGAAGGTTATCCGCCAAACGCATGATTTCATCGTCGGAGAAGGTGTCTAAGTCAACTTCCTGACGAGATTCACCAACGCTGTATACGTCTTTCAGGAATTCGCGCATTTTCGCAACTTCCTGCTGAGCTTTAACCATACGGTCAATCTTCTCACCGATACCACGTGCAGCCATACCTAAATGAGTCTCTAGGATCTGACCGATGTTCATACGTGATGGTACACCTAGCGGGTTAAGCACGATATCTACCGGCTCACCATTTTGGTCATAAGGCATATCTTCGATTGGTACAATCGATGAGATAACACCTTTGTTACCGTGACGACCTGCCATCTTATCACCAGGCTGCAACTGACGCTTAACCGCAAGATACACTTTAACAACCTTAAGAACACCAGGTTGCAAATCATCACCTTGAGTGATTTTGCGACGCTTCGCTTCAAACTTCTTATCAAAGTCTTCTTTAATGGCATCGTACTGTTCAGCAATTTGCTCTAAATCAGTTTGCTGTGCTTCGTCAGAAAGAACTTGCGTTAACCACTTGTCGCGAGACATAGACGTTAAGTCAGACTCGTTCATACCAGCCGATAGCAATAGCTTCTTAGCACGTGCATAAATACCATCTTCAAGAATGCTGAACTCATCGCCAAGATCTTTCTTAACCTGCTTAAGTTGCATTTCTTCAATTTCAAGTGCACGGGCATCTTTCTCAACACCGTCACGTGTAAAGATTTGCACATCGATAACGGTACCAGAAACTGAGTTAGGTACACGTAATGAGCTGTCTTTAACGTCTGCAGCTTTCTCACCGAAGATAGCACGTAGTAGCTTCTCTTCCGGCGTTAACTGAGTTTCGCCTTTCGGAGTTACTTTACCTACCAGGATGTCGCCACCGTTAACTTCAGCACCGATATATACAACACCAGATTCATCAAGTTTTGATAGGGCAGACTCACCAACATTCGGGATATCTGAAGTGATTTCTTCAGAACCTAGCTTGGTATCACGAGCGATACAGCTTAATTCCTGGATGTGGATAGTGGTAAAGCGGTCTTCTTTTGTTACACGCTCGGAAATCAACATCGAATCCTCGAAGTTGTAACCATTCCAAGGCATAAATGCGATGCGCATGTTCTGACCAAGAGCAAGTTCACCTAGGTCAGTTGAAGGACCATCAGCGAGCACGTCACCACGTTGTACCGGGTCACCGATGTGACAAGTAGGACGTTGGTTAATACAGGTGTTCTGGTTAGAACGCGTGTATTTCGTCAGATTGTAAATATCGATACCAGCTTCGCCTGGTACCATTTCGTTTTCGTTAACACGAACAACGATACGAGAAGCATCAACGTAGTCTACTACACCACCACGCTTAGCAACGGCTGTTACACCAGAGTCAACGGCGATGGTTTTTTCCATACCCGTACCAACGAGAGGCTTATCCGCCTTCAATGTTGGAACGGCCTGACGTTGCATGTTCGCACCCATCAAGGCACGGTTTGCATCATCGTGCTCTAGGAATGGGATAAGTGATGCAGCCACAGAGATAATCTGTTGTGGCGAAACGTCCATGAACTGAACCTGATCAGACGACATCAACGTTGATTCATTCTTGTGACGACAAGGAACCAGACCTTCGACTAATTTCTTATCAGCATCAACTTCAGCGTTTGCCTGAGCAACAACATAGTTACCTTCTTCAATTGCTGACAAATACTCAATATCGTCAGTAACAACACCATCCACAACTTTACGATAAGGTGTTTCCAGGAAACCGTAATCATTGGTACGTGCATAACAGGACAATGAGTTGATCAAACCGATGTTTGGACCTTCCGGCGTTTCGATTGGACAAACACGACCATAGTGAGTCGGATGTACGTCACGAACTTCAAAACCAGCACGTTCACGCGTCAAACCACCCGGGCCTAATGCAGAGATACGACGCTTATGCGTTACCTCAGAAAGCGGGTTATTCTGATCCATAAACTGAGACAACTGCGAAGAACCGAAGAACTCTTTCACAGCGGCAGAAATCGGCTTAGCATTGATTAGGTCTTGCGGCATAACCGCATCCAGATCACCAAGGCTTAAACGTTCACGAACAGCACGTTCGACACGAACCAGACCCACGCGGAATTGGTTTTCAGCCATTTCACCAACACTACGGATACGACGGTTACCTAAGTGATCGATATCATCAACTTCACCCTTACCATCACGGATAGCAATCAGGGTTTTCATCACGTCGATGATGTCGTCGTTTGACAATACGCCTGCGCCGGTGCTTTCACTGCGACCAACACGGCGGTTAAATTTCATGCGACCAACCGTTGATAAATCATAACGTTCTTCAGAGAAGAACAAATTATCAAACAATGCTTCTGCAGCATCTTTTGTTGGTGGCTCACCCGGGCGCATCATACGATAGATTTCAACTAACGCTTCTAAGCGGTTAGTACTACCATCGATTCGCAGGGTATCTGACATGTATGAACCACAATCGAATTCATTCATGTAAAGCGTTTCAAAAGACTTGTAGCCAGCTTCAGTCAGCTCAGCCAAAAGTTCCAGGGTAATCTCGGCATTTGCTTCGGCAACCACTTCACCGGTAGATTTATTTACGTATGGCTTAGCCAATACGCGACCTACGATGTAGTCAGCCGGAACTTCTAATGTTTCAACATTTTCTTTTGCCAGGGCACGGATGTGACGCGCAGTAATACGACGACCTTGTTCAACAAGCACGTCGCCATTTGGCATCTTAATGTCAAAGATTGCGGTTTCACCGCGCAAGCGATCTGGAATCAGTTCCATGATCAACTTATTCTTTTTCAAATCGAAACGTGTTGTTTCGTAAAACATTGCCAGAATTTCTTCTGTCGTGAACTCAAGTGCACGAAGAATAATAGATGCTGGTAATTTACGACGACGGTCGATTCGAACAAAAAGATTATCTTTTGGATCGAATTCAAAGTCTAACCATGAACCACGGTAAGGAATAACGCGGGCGTTATATAACACTTTACCTGAAGAATGGGTTTTACCTTTATCGTGATCAAAGAAAACACCAGGAGAACGATGTAATTGTGAAACAATAACACGCTCTGTACCGTTAATTACAAAGGTACCATTTTCCGTCATCAATGGGATTTCACCCATGTAGACTTCTTGCTCTTTGATATCTTTAACTGTACCTGCAGCGGCTTCTTTATCATAAATTACCATACGTAATTTAACACGCAGAGCTGCAGAATAGGTTAAACCACGGATTTGACACTCTTTAACGTCAAATAGCGGCTCGCCTAAACGATAACTAACATATTGTAATTCTGAATTACCAGAATAACTTTTAATGGGGAATACAGAACGGAATGCGGCTTCTAAGCCATGTTCACCCGTTGGATCGATATCAATAAACTTACGGAAAGATTCGAGTTGGATAGACAACAGGAATGGATAGTCCATTACCTGAGCGCTCTTACCAAAGTCCTTTCTAATTCGTTTCTTCTCAGAATAAGAGTAAACCATGGGGTTCCTCAGCTTGCTGGTTATGGCCGAATCTGTCTTTGCAGACAGGAGTAAAACTAAATCCTGATCCATTTTCTAGGATCCAAGATTTAATAATGCACTGTTTTGGTTTAAAAAAAAACCATATTCTTTAGCGCAAAAAGGCCGGTGACGTTTAAATCACCAGCCATTGCCTTGTTAGGCAGTAAATCTGTAATAATACAGATTACTTGATAGCAACCGTGGCACCGGCTTCTTCAAGATCTTTCTTAAGTGCTTCAGCTTCAGCTTTCTCAACACCTTCTTTAAGAGCTTTAGGAGCTGACTCAACAACTTCTTTAGCTTCTTTAAGACCAAGACCTGTCGCACCACGAACAGCTTTGATTACAGCAACTTTGTTGCCACCGAAGCTTTCTAGGATTACGTCAAATTCAGTTTGCTCAGCAGCAGCGCCACCAGCATCAGCAGCAACAGCTACAGCTGCAGCAGCAGAAACACCGAACTTCTCTTCCATTGCTTCAATTAGTTCAACAACTTCCATTACAGACATTTCTGCAACAGCGTTTAAGATATCGTCTTTAGATACAGACATTGTAATCTTTCCTATTTTGATAAACAGCCCACTGGCTGTTTGAAATAACTATATAATACAAACAAACAGCGTAAATTAGGCTGCTTCTTGCTCTTTCTGATCGCGAACTGCAGCAATAGTGCGGACAAGTTTGCCTGCAGATGCTTCTTTCATAGCGCTCATTAAACGTGCGATGGCTTCGTCGTATGTAGGTAGCTTAGCTAGTAATGCTACGTCAACAACTTCACCTTCATAAGCAGCTGCTTTTAATTCAAAAACTTCGTTTTCTTTAGCGAAGTCAGAGAATAGACGCGCAGCAGCACCTGGGTGCTCGCTTGAAAATGCGATTAGTGAAGGACCAACGAAAGTGTCTTTAAGACATTCGAATGATGTACCTTCTACTGCACGACGTGCAAGGGTGTTACGAACAACTTTCATCCATACACCGTTTTCACGTGCTTGCTTACGCAAAGCAGTAATCGCTTCAACTGTGATACCACGGGAATCCGCGATTACAGCTGACTGAGCGCCATTGGCAGCTTCTTGAACTTCAGCAACAATTGCTTTTTTGTCATCAAGATTGATAGCCATTGGCTTTAACTCCTGGTTCCACCGGTATAAAACCGGTATTTAAAACTCCCGAGTCGGTTTGCTTCGCTCAACACAAAGCTTCGCCATCCCGGGCCATTACGGCGAGAGCCAGAAATTTTAGGAAAAAATCTGGGTAATCACCATCTACGTAGGAAATTAAGCGGTCAATCCACATACATGAATATTTAACGCACCTACGGTCTTGGACGGGAGCTCAATATAAAAAATGAGCACCTACCAAAATCAGAGGGGCGAGATTATAGACTAATATCACCCCTATGTAAACGTTAAAAACGTATTAGCTTTCAGTCAATGAACCTTGAGCGATAGCTACACCAGCACCCATGGTTGTTGAAAGGCTGATCTTCTTGAAATAAGCACCTTTTGCTTGAGCTGGCTTAGCTTTTTTAAGCGCGGCAAGCAAAGCAACAAGGTTTTCTTCCAAGTGAGCGTTTTCAAAGTCAACTTTACCGATAGTAGAATGGATAATACCATTCTTGTCGTTACGGTAACGAACCTGACCAGCTTTTGCATTTTTTACTGCAGTCGCTACGTCTGGTGTTACAGTACCAACTTTAGGGTTAGGCATAAGACCACGAGGACCTAGAACCTGACCTAGTTGACCAACAACACGCATTGCATCAGGAGTCGCGATAACAACGTCAAAGTTCATTTCGCCTTTTTTCACCTGTTCAGCAAGATCTTCCATACCAACGATGTCAGCACCAGCTTCTTTTGCAACGTCTACGTTTGCGCCTTGGGTAAATACTGCAACACGAACGTCACGGCCAGTACCATTTGGAAGAACGGTAGCACCACGAACGTTTTGATCAGATTTACGAGCGTCGATGCCAAGTTTAACGGCAACATCAACACTTTCTTTGAAGTTAGCTGTCGCCAACTCTTTCAACAAAGCTAAAGCTTCATTGATTTCGTATTCTTTTAATACGTCTACTTTTTCACGGATTAGACGAGCACGTTTTGATAATTTAGCCATTGATTAATCCTCTACCACTAAACCCATTGAACGAGCTGAACCCGCGATTGTACGTACCGCAGCATCCATATCCGCTGCAGTTAAATCTGGCTCTTTAGTCTTAACGATTTCTTCAAGTTGAGCGCGGGTAACCGTACCAACTTTTTCAGTGTTAGGACGACCAGAACCACTCTTGATACCAGCAGCCTTTTTCAATAGGAAAGAAGCCGGTGGAGTTTTTGTTTCAAAAGTGAAAGAACGATCGCTATACACAGTAATAACTACTGGAACTGGAGCGCCTTTTTCAAGAGAATCTGTTTTTGCGTTAAATGCTTTACAGAATTCCATGATGTTTACACCGTGTTGACCAAGAGCTGGACCAACTGGCGGTGAAGGGTTAGCTGCACCAGCAGCAACCTGTAGCTTGATTAAAGCTTGGACTTTTTTAGCCATGATTTAATACCTTTAGTATGGGTACAAGCGCTATTAAATAAATAGCTCCCCGTTGAAATAAGGATTTTATTTGATGTGCCTAGCAAGCCTCAAATAAAATCGGCAGCGGATTATATATTAATCAGAGGAATAGGATCAAGGGATGCGTTTAAAAAAACAGCAAAATCGGTCAACTATTTAAATTGGCAGGACACCAAGGATACCGACTAAAAGAATCCAGGTACCTAGGAATATCTTCAAACGCATGCCACCAAGTGCCTGCGCGATAAAACGGGCAATAAAGCCTCCAATCATTGCACCGGGGGCGGCAAATAACAGTACTTCTGTTACCACCAATCCCTGTAAAGCGAAATCGGCAATACCGGCGATCACTGTTATGGCTGATACCATGACGCCCACGGCAACCGAATACATTACAGAAAAGCCGAGCAACAATAGCATTACCGCAATTATCTCGCCGACACCGACACTGATCCAAGCGGTTATGATGCCACCGAAAAAACTTGCGACACTGAGTAAGGCAATATTAGCCCAACTAAATGATTGCTCGATATGGCGAACCTTATCTCCAATCATCGCTACCTGGCCGAGAACTAAAACACCAAACACTAAAGAAAAAATGCTGAAAATTAGCTTCACATCACCAATAGGAGGTAACGGTAGATACTGAACTAACCACATCCCCGCGACAGATGCCGGTGCACAAATAAGTAACGCTCGAATCACCAATGATAAAGACTCAGGTGCCGTTGAACTCGGCAATGCAGCCGCAGTGGGTTTTGCTTTGTGCGAAAACCAATACAACCAGGTTAAACTGCCCACCGTCATACCAAAACATTGAATGGCGACACTTGTGGCAATGACCTGATCGATATCCATCCCCAACGCGGTAAAACTTGGCACGAAAACGATACCACCACCGGCACCGGTTGAGTTCGCGGCTATCGCACCGCCAATGCCGAGAAAAAGAAAACCATAGTATTGCGCTATCGTTTGCAGTGGGTCAGCAAAGGTTTGCAGACACCAAAGCCAAAGACAAAACACAGAAAGTCCAGTCACTGACCATTTAAGCCAACGATTTTTACGTTCACTTACCAGCAATTCAGAATTGGATGGGTTAAAGGAAGATACAGACATTTTCAGCGCATATGATTTTTTGCCCAAATTACCCCACTCCTGGCCTCTGAGCAAGCGTGAATATCATATTAAAGGCGAATTTAAACACGGGAAGTTAATCTCCCTGAAAGCAAAAAACCGGCAAAATGCCGGTTTTTTTAAATCAAGATACTGACGTTAGCCTTTTTCTACCTGGCTAAATTCAAGTTCAACAGGCGTAGCACGTCCGAAGATTGAAACAGATACCTTGATACGGCTCTTTTCATAATCCAGTTCTTCAACAACACCGTTAAAGTCCGCAAATGGACCGTCAATAACACGGACCACTTCACCGGGTTCAAACAATGTCTTAGGTCTTGGTTTATCTGTAGAATCTTCAAGACGTTGCAAAATTCTGTCAGCTTCTGCCTGGCTTATTGGTGCTGGACGATCACTCGTTCCACCGATAAACCCAAGAACGCGAGGCACACTTTTCACTAAGTGCCATGCTTCTTCATCCATCGCCATTTCTACTAAAACATAGCCAGGGAAAAATTTACGGGCACTTTTACGCTTTTGACCAGCGCGCATTTCCACGACTTCTTCCGTTGGTACCAAAATTTGCCCAAACTTGTCTTGCAAGCCATGGATTTCGATATGTTCTTGTAAGGTCTTTTGCACACGGGCTTCATAACCAGAAAAGGCCTGAACCACGTACCATCTTAATTTAATATCTTCAGACATAGATTAAACCTGCAGAGAAGTAATAAAGTTGACGATTGCAAACAATGCAGTATCCAGACCCCAAAGAACCAGAGCCATAAACAATGTTGCAACGATTACAATACCTGTTGTTTGTAATGCTTCTTGACGTGTTGGCCATACAACTTTACGTACTTCAGTGCGAGATTCTTTCGCAAACGCAATGCCGTTCCGGCCTTTTTCCGTTTGCGATGCAATCAATCCAGCAACTACAACGGCAACTACCGCAGCAACTGCACGGATAAGCACTGATACTTCACCATACATATAATTAGCAACAACGATGCCCGCTAAAATAAGGAATACTAAAACCCATTTAACAACATCTAGAGAACCTGATTGGTTTTCTGTACTAGCATTCATAACTTTGACCTGTTCCCGTCATTCAGATAAAAGTCCCGACACCTGTCATGGACTTGAAAATTGGCAGGGGTGGAGAGACTCGAACTCCCAACCGTCGGTTTTGGAGACCGCCGTTCTACCAATTGGAACTACACCCCTTCAAAAGAGGGACATTATAAAGGCGTTAATTTAAAATTGCGATTACTAGTTGCGCAAAAAACTAAAAAAACTCCTTTACCTGCGTAACTATTAACATTGAAGTTACAGATAAGTCAAAAAATGATCCCTTTGAAAAAGTTGAAATGTTTAATTGTTAATCACTCTTAAGTTGTAAAATAACGATCTTGGGTTTTGGTTAGGATTTTTAAAATGGGTTTGGGGAAATATTTTGGTTTTAGATGTGATTTAGGGAATTGTGGGAGGAAATAAAGGTAAGTATAGAGAGAAAGTCGAAAGCGAAAATATGGGGATAATAAAATCACCAAGTGATTATACGATAATTCAGAGCATTATCGAAAATTCTAAAAAATGTACATCGGCACATTTTTCTTAACGAATTTTTCATCACGGAACACCGCTCGGTGCTTAGTCTGTTGGTGCACATACAAAAAGAGCAGCCATTGGCTGCTCTTTTTTGATTTGGTGGTTAAAAAATCAATCGA
>NZ_JBHZSG010000057.1:0-16975 GCF_043642205.1 Thalassotalea litorea
CATCAAAGTTATTCGATTTTCGATTCATAAAGCCGTGTAAGTGCTTGCTAGCTTCTAGCGTTACATTTCCAAAGGGGGCTAATTTAAGGTTCAGCTCGTTGATATCAAAATGCGGCTCAGATATTGGCTGAATCATATGGGTTGGTACCTTTGGCGCGCAAAGGGGCATGTTGCGAATTTGTGAGCCGTAGAATAATACGGCCTGTTCAATATTCACCGTATTGGAACGACCCAGGTATTGCCACAACACGGACGCTCCAACACTAAAGCCGATGGCTATAGAGTATTGAGCATCACACAACTCATTAGCAATAAGATCCGCGTAAGGCCTTAAACCAATGTGTTGTTGGAAATAAGCATAAGCTGTTGTTTCATCTGCAAATTCAAGGCGCTCGCCCTGATAGGGTTCTAGTATCCGCCATGCCACGGTCGAATTCACCGATAATGCAGCAGCGATTTCTTCAACGGCATCGGTTTTGCCAAAAATATCCGTTACCAAACAACCTTGCATATGGGAGCCAATACATAAAATGCAAAGTAGAATCATATCAGATAGTTATTATCGATATAATAATGACTCTGGCGCCATTTTGAATTCAGAATAAATAAAGGCAGGGTTAATCCAACAAGAACAGGAAACTTTACGCATTTAATTTCGTTAACTGTGTTAATTTCGAATTTATATCGGAATTTGAGTTTTAGTTGGCTTTTTATTCAAAAAGTGCGTAACAAGCGATTGATCCTTATACTTTGTGGGCGTATAATTTTTTCCAATTTTTTAAGTAGGCTATAGGCCTTCTCTGAATCGATAATATCCGAATAGATTTAAGTGAACTCTTATGACAAATAAAACGGTATTGCACGCCAAGCATCTTGAAGCTGGCGCGAAAATGGTTGATTTCTACGGTTGGGAAATGCCAATCAATTACGGTTCTCAAATTGAAGAGCACCACGCAGTTCGTACCGACGCGGGTATGTTCGATGTTTCTCACATGACCATTGTTGATGTACAAGGTGATGATGCCAAAACATTCTTGCGTCGTTTGGTGATCAACGATGTCGCCAAATTGAATGTTGCCGGTAAAGCACTTTATACCGGAATGTGTAATGAGCAAGGTGGTGTGATCGATGATTTGATCGTTTATTACTATACCGATACTGAATATCGTTTAGTGGTTAATTCGGCAACGCGTGAAAAAGATTTAGCCTGGATTAATAAGCAGGCTGCCGATTATCAGGTAACCGTTACCGAACGTCCTGAGTTTGCCATGATCGCGATTCAAGGCCCACAGGCAAAAGCGAAAGTCGCTACCTTATTAGACGCAGAGCAAACTGCTGCCGTAGATGGTATGAAGCCGTTTTTCAGTGTTCAGGCCGGTGATTTGTTTATTGCTACCACAGGTTACACGGGCGAAAACGGCTATGAAATTGCCTTACCAGCAGATATGGCAGCGGATTTCTGGCAACAATTACTTGATGCTGGCGTTAAGCCTGCAGGCCTTGGTGCCCGTGATACCTTGCGTCTCGAAGCCGGTATGAACTTATACGGTCTCGATATGGACGAGAGTGTTTCGCCATTGGCAGCAAACATGGCCTGGACCATCAGTTGGGAACCAGAAGATCGCAACTTTATCGGTCGTGATGTATTAGCCGAGCAACGAGCTGCCGGCGACCAGCCGAAACTTGTCGGTTTAGTGCTTACTGAGAAAGGCGTTTTACGCTCTGGTTTGAAGGTTGTATCTGAGCAAGGTGAAGGTGTAATCACTTCGGGCACTTTCTCTCCAACTCTAGGTCATAGTATTGCCATGGCTCGCGTTCCACGCGCAGTGAAAATAGGCGATACAGTTCAGGTTGAGATGCGTAAGAAACTGGTAGATGTTGAAGTTATCAAGCCAAGTTTTGTGCGCAATGGTAAAAAAGTTTTCTAAACTAAACCTAACGTGTTAAAACTAGCCTCGGTGAGGAATAACAGGTCCTCAGCCTGGGATTAAAAACAGATTTAAAATCATTTATTTTTAGGAACAAAAAATGAGTAACATTCCTTCTGAATTAAAATATGCGTCGTCTCATGAGTGGGTACGTAACGAAGGTGACGGTACAGTTACAGTAGGTATCACCGAGCACGCTCAAGAGCTTTTAGGCGACATGGTTTTTGTTGAGTTGCCAGAAGTTGGCGATCAGGTTAGCACTGGCGATGACGTCGCGGTAGCGGAATCTGTTAAAGCGGCTTCAGACATCTACGCACCAGTAAGTGGTGAAGTTGTTGAGGTGAATGAAGACCTTGAAGACAGTCCAGAGTTAGTTAACTCTGACGCATTTGGTGACGGTTGGATGTTCCGCGTTAAGCTGGACGACGCCAGTGAGCTAGACGCACTATTAGATGCGGAAGGCTACCAAAACGTTGTTGATGAAGAATAATCAGCAATATTAATTAGTTAAAGCCCTGAATATTTATGTGATGAATGTTCGGGGTTTGTTGTTTTTAAAGGCGATAGGTTTTTCAGCATCGTATCTGAATAAAACCTACCGTAGTAGTTATCTCTTTTTCGGGACCTGTTGTTTATGTCTACTCAATCGTTGACACAATTAGAACAAACTCAAGATTTCATTCGCCGTCATATTGGCCCAGATGCCGACCAAACCAAAGCCATGCTCAATGACATTGGAGCAGACTCTGTTGATGCGTTAATTGATGAAATAGTACCAAGCAGCATTCGTCTGTCTGACCTGCCAAATATCAACGAGAGTAAGACAGAAGTGAAAGCGCTAGCCGACTTAAAAGTATTGGCCAGTGAAAACCAGGTGAACACTTCATACATTGGTTTAGGTTATTTCCCTACATTAACGCCGAACGTTATCTTGCGTAATGTACTGGAAAATCCAGGTTGGTATACAGCTTACACGCCGTATCAACCTGAAATTGCTCAGGGTCGTTTAGAATCCTTGCTGAACTATCAGCAAATGTGTATTGATTTAACCGGTCTTGAACTTGCCAGTGCGTCACTGCTTGACGAAGGTACCGCAGCGGCAGAAGCCATGGCGCTTGCTAAGCGTGTATCTAAAAACAAGAAATCCAATCTGTTCTTTATTGCCGATAGTGTGTACCCACAAACCATGGATGTTGTTAAGCAACGTGCCGAAATGTTTGGTTTTGATATCGTTGTAGGCGCTGCAGAAACAGCCGCTGAGCACGATATTTTCGGTGCGTTATTGCAATACCCGGGTGCCGAAGGTGAAATTACCGATATCAGCACTATCATTGCTGACGTTCAGGCGAATAAAGGTATCGTTGCTGTTGCTGCCGATATCATGAGTCTGGTTATGCTAAAAGCCCCAGGTGAGCTAGGCGCTGATGCGGTAATCGGTTCATCACAACGCTTTGGTGTGCCTATGGGTTACGGTGGTCCACATGCGGCTTTCTTTACCACTAAAGATAAGCACAAGCGATCGCTTCCAGGCCGTATCATCGGTGTTTCTAAAGATACCCGTGGCAACAATGCGTTGCGTATGGCAATGCAGACCCGTGAACAACATATCCGTCGTGAAAAAGCGAACTCGAATATCTGTACGGCGCAGGTGTTACTCGCCAATATGGCGGCATTCTATGCGGTATACCATGGCCCTAAAGGTTTAAAAACTATTGCTAACCGCATCCATCGCTTTACCGATATTTTATGTTTGGGTACCGCGAGCAAAGGTCTAACCGCAATTCACCAGAATTACTTTGATACTTTAACGTTCGCAACTGACAATAAAGATGACATCGTAGCGCGCGCACTCGCCGCTAACGTAAACCTTCGTGTTGATCAAGAAGGCAAAGTCAGTGTCTCATTAGATGAAACCACTAACCGTGATGACATTCATCAGCTATTCGACATCTTATTAGGCGAAGGCCATGGCTTAGATGTGGCGGAGCTTGATGCGAAAATCCTTGAGTGTGGTCATTCATCCATTCCAGCGGAATTAGTTCGTGAATCTGAGTTTTTAACCCACCCGGTATTTAACTCGTATCACAGCGAAACTGAGATGCTGCGTTACATCAAGAAACTTGAAAACAAAGATTTAGCATTGAACCACTCAATGATTTCTTTGGGTTCTTGTACCATGAAGCTAAATGCGACGGCACAGATGATCCCGGTTTCCTGGCCAGAATTTGCTAACATGCACCCATTTGCACCGCTTGATCAGGCAAAAGGTTACACTAAGATGATCAACGAGCTGGGCGACTGGTTGGTTGAACTTACCGGTTACGACGATATCTCTATGCAGCCTAACTCAGGTGCTCAGGGTGAGTACGCCGGTCTTATCGCCATTCAGAAATACCACCAGAGCCGCGGTGACGCACACCGTAATATCTGTTTGATCCCATCTTCTGCGCACGGTACTAACCCGGCTTCGGCACAAATGGTTGGTATGAAAGTTGTGGTTGTTGATTGTGACAAGCAAGGTAACGTTGATTTGGTTGATTTGAAAACCAAAGCCGAAGAAATGGCTGACAGCTTATCCTGTATCATGATCACTTACCCGTCTACGCACGGTGTATACGAAGAAACCATCAAAGAAATCTGTGACATCGTTCACGATAACGGTGGTCAGGTTTACCTGGATGGCGCCAACATGAACGCTCAGGTAGGTATCACTTCTCCAGGTTTTATCGGTGCTGACGTATCTCACCTTAACCTGCACAAAACCTTTGCTATCCCGCACGGCGGTGGTGGTCCGGGTATGGGCCCAATCGGTGTTAAATCTCACCTTGCGCCATTCTTGCCAGGTCATGCGCTAGTTGATTTTGACAGCGAGCTAAAAGGTAACGGTGCGGTTTCTGCAGCGCCATTCGGTAGTGCCGGTATCCTATGTATCTCATACATGTACGTTGCCCTATTAGGTAAGCAAGGTGTTACCGATTCAACTAAGTATGCAATCACTAACGCTAACTACTTAGCGCATCAGTTAAGTCAGCATTACCCGATTCTTTATACCGGTAATAACGGCCGTGTTGCCCACGAATGTATTGTTGATTTGCGTCCATTAAAAGAAGCGTCTGGCATCACCGAAATGGATGTAGCTAAGCGCTTGATGGATTATGGTTTCCATGCACCGACCATGTCATTCCCGGTTGCTGGTACTTTGATGATCGAACCAACGGAGTCTGAATCAAAAGTTGAATTAGACCGATTTATCGAAGCGATGACCTGTATTCGTGATGAAATCCGCAAAGTTGAAAAAGGCGAGTGGACATTGGAAGACAATCCGCTTCACAACGCTCCGCACACATTAGCTGATATCACTGACGCTGGTTGGGATCGAGCTTACACAGTTGCAGAAGCGGTATTCCCAGTAGCAGCTGCGGCGGCTAACAAATTCTGGCCAACGGTAAACCGTATCGATGACGTATACGGCGACCGTAACCTGATTTGTTCATGTCCTGCGGTTGAGACGTATATCGATAGCGAATAGGGCTATTGAATAGCGGCATATTCTAGTTAATTGCCGCAAGAATCGATAAAACGAGCCTTTGCTAACGCACAGGCTCGTTTTTTATTGGTCTAATTTTGTCTGATTCTGTTTATTTAGTTTGTTTCGCCTGAGCAATAAACTCGTTCAAGTAATCGATATCCTGCTCATCTTTGCGAATGCCAACAAAGATTTGTTTGTTGATGCCATGTTCGCCAAAGCGCAGGCTTTGGATTGGCATGTATTTAGAGTACTCATTCACAAGCCAGCCGGGCAGGGCACACAAGCCGCGGCCGGCGGCAACCATCTGCAACATGATTACTGTGGTAGTCCCACCATTAAAAGTTGCTTGACCATTCCATTTTTGATACGAATCAAAAGTGGGAGGACTAACATTAGAGCCCTATCTATAAGTAATATAGAGAAATATTTATGCAGTTAGCTAAAAGATATCAAAGAATTATTGATCCTCGTGAGGTTTCGGGAGATCAAATACAAGCGATTTTGGATTGTGGAGAAAGCCCTGTCATTCAATTTAGTGAACCAATGTATACAAAACGTTTGCTACAGCAAGTAAATGAGTTGTGTATACAGTACAAACAGTTTCTGGAAGTTAGGTTTTATGGTCACTATTCACATGGGTTTGATGCCAAGTGGCTTGCACATATTCCAGCAGTAGAAAACTTGTCTCTTGATGCGCTGTTAGAAATAGAACACATAGAGAACCTGTATCATTTAGAAAATTTAAAGATTCTGTCCTTTGGAGTTTTTGAGTTTTCCGACAAGGATTTCCTAAAAAATATAAAACTGACAGGGCTTAAGGAGTTTAGCCTATCGGAAAGTAGGAAAAAGAACATTGATTTAAGACCACTAGAGAATGCAACATCACTTAACAAATTGTGTGTCGTAGGACACTCTAAAAATATTGAATCTATTAATTCAATACAGCAATTAAAACATGTGATGCTGAGCCAAATCAGTAAAAAAGTATCTTTAGAATTTCTTAATAGATTAGAAAACTTGGAAGAACTAGAAGTCATTCTTGGTGGCAGAGATAACGTTAATGAGGTAACGATCCCAACATTAAAAACTTTACGAATTTTACGAGTTAGGAATTTCAATCAGATTTCTGACTTAAGTCGATTCCCAAAATTAGAGTGTCTCCACATTGAAGATCAAACTAAATTAGAGTCTATTGATTTGTCAGGCATTAGCCTCAAGCGATTGCTTATTGATAATTGTAAAAATCTTACAGAACTTATTGAGTTAGAATCTCAACAGGAATTGTTTTGGGTAGGCTTAAGTAGAACAAAACTAGACCTAAACGACCTGAAAATATTTGAATGGCCTAGTTCACTTAAAGTTATTTCATTGTCGGGTGGTAGCAATAAGTGGAATGAATCTTGTAAAAAATTTTTTAACTCAAAAGGTTACGTAGCTCACCCTCACGACTTGGATTTTAATATTTAGTTGTAATAAAGGAATTACTTTTTTAACCACTCACAAAATTAAAAATTTATTAGGCTAGAGTCACTAGAACTATTGACCTGCTCATAAACTCTATTCAATCTTTGGCTTCAAAAAAATCCTTATAAATTATACGTCGAACTCGCAAATTTAATTCGACTAAGACAAGTGGACAATACTTCACCCTTAAAAATAAACCACTGGTCTATTTTTACTTGCCTATCGCAATCTTTGCGAGGATTGTTGTATAAATAACGAATACTTATCGCAACCAATAATTTCAGAACTGTCTGAACATTTTGACTAGAAAGAGAAATAGAATGAAGAAAATATCTCTGCTAATTGCCAGCACTCTGATGCTGTCCGCTACTGCCATTGGCACTGAAAAGGCAAACAGCCCCGATAAAGACAGCACTATTGATAAAAGCACTATTATTGATGATGTCACCGGTGAGCCGGTACAAATGCGAGAAGATGGAAGAGGTGACCGCGTTGTCGGTGCGCCTTGGGCTACCCGTTCTCCGGTGCTTGCGGTTAATGGTATGGCGGCAACCTCGCACCCGTTAGCTTCACAGGTTGCCATTGATATTTTGCAACAAGGTGGCACCGCCATGGACGCAGCGATTGCGGCAAACGCTGCCATTGGATTAATGGAACCAACCGGTAATGGCATAGGTGGCGATTTGTTCGCCATTGTCTGGGATCCGAAAACTAACCAGTTACATGGTTTAAATGGTTCTGGGCGCAGCGCAAAAGGTCAGACGCTTGCGCAGCTAAAAGAAAAAATTGGTGATGTTTCACAAATTCCTAACTGGGGTACACCGCCGGTTACGGTACCAGGTACCGTGGATGCCTGGTTTGCCTTGCATGAAAAGTTTGGCAAATTGGCAATGACAGAAAACTTAGCTCCTGCGATTCAATATGCCAGAGAGGGTTTCCCGGTAACTGAAGTTATCGCCTATTACATGGATATTTACCAAACGCGCTATGAAAAGCTATTTAAAGAGGGTGAGATTGAAGAGATTACCAATTATCAGGCCACGTTTCTGATTGATGGTAACGCGCCAACACAAGGGCAGGTATTTAAAAATCCAGATTTGGCCAACACTTTAGAAAAAATCGCCAAAGGTGGCCGTGATGCATTCTATAAAGGCGATATCGCCAAAACCATGGATAGCTATTTTAAGCGCATCGGCGGGCCACTTCGCTATGAAGATTTTGCCAGTCATTCGAGTAACTGGATTGACCCGGTTTCGGTAAATTATCGTGGCTATGATGTCTGGGAATTGCCGCCTAATGGCCAGGGCATTGCCGCGTTACAAATGCTTACGGTACTGGAAAACTATGATCTGAAAAGCATGGGGCATAACAGCGCCGATTACCTGCATGTGATGACCGAAGCGAAAAAACTGGCGTTTGAAGATCGCGCCCGTTTTTACGCGGATCCAGATTATCAAAAGATTAATCTCGATTACTTATTGTCAGAAAAGTACGGTAAAGAGCGAGCGAAATTGATTGATATGAAACGTGCTGCCAAAGAAGTGGAACACGGTGACCCTAAATTAATTGAAGGCGATACTATCTACCTTACGGTGGCCGATAAAGACGGCATGATGGTTAGCCTGATTCAGAGTAACTATCGCGGTATGGGCACGGGCTTGGTAGCTGATGGTCTTGGCTTTATTTTCCAAAACCGTGGCGCTCAGTATTCATTGACTGACGGTCACCCGAATGTGTATGCGCCAGGTAAACGACCTTTTCACACCATTATTCCGGCATTTATCACTAAAGATAATAAACCCTATATGAGTTTCGGTTTGATGGGCGGCGCAATGCAACCACAAGGCCATGTGCAGATGGTAACCAACATCGTCGATTTTGCGATGAATGTACAGCAAGCCGGCGATGCCGCACGTTTTCATCACAAAGGTTCAACTTCACCGACCTGGGAAGGACGAATGAAGGACAGTGGTGTATTAGAGCTGGAAAGCGGTGTGAAAGCTGATGTTGTAAGAGAGCTACAACAGCGTGGTCATAAAGTGCATATCACTAGTGGTCCGTTCGGCGGCTATCAGGCAATCTTGAAAGACCTTAAAACCGGTGTTTATCACGGCGCCAGTGAAATGCGCAAAGATGGGCAAGCGCAGGGGTATTAATTTATACCTCTTGTTTCTTTCGTTAAAAAGGCTGTGTTAAACAGCCTTTTTTGTGCTTGCTTGAAATTGCGATCAAACAGGATCAACGATTTTCCAGTCGATTAAAATCAAAATAGCCGAAATTGATGATGGCTTGTTGCTGATAAGTCTGGTGTAGCTCATCACTGAATGTCCAAAATTGATGATTGGTTCTTCTTACGCCAAACCTATCCAGTAGCTTTTCATAATCGGATTCGTTTTTCATTTGCCGGATCTGCTCGATAAACGCCTCAATCTCGCTGTGATCAAGCTTAAATAACGCATTTGGATGCGATGTCATCACCCCATGGGCCATGGTCATGGTATCTTCATTGATACGCCGACGGCCTTTTTCCGCAAACATATGGGATATGTTGCTATAGGCATTATGGGATAACAAGCTGTAAATATGCGGTTTGTTATCATTACCCTGAACCAGAACCAGAGAGGCCTGCGGTAATATAGAGGCGGCAACACCGATAGAACGGTTCAATGCCTTAATCTTTGTTATGACATTATCTGTTAACCCGGGATATACCGTATGAACCGTACTTTGTGCCTCATTAACATGCTCTTTGATCATCAAAAGTAGCTCTGGTAGAGGTTCTGACGTCTGGTATTTTATATGGGTTTCGTGAGCGAAATTACTACCATTTTGTATGTATTTTTCTACCGGGCTTATCGAGCCTTGATACCACTGTTCACGCACGGTTTTACGATCGGCTTTGGGTAGTAGCGAGAGAAAACTGGTCTCACCTTCCATCCTTAGAAAGTCCATGTATACACGACTGTTTAGTTGATGTCCGACATTGCCGTACACATCGTAACCTGCGACCAGTAGATAGTGAATACGCTCAAACAGAGGGTAAGTGACCACCCAGACCGTTTGTGGGTTTTCGCCTACCAGGCCTTTGACAACACTTGCGGCATCAAAATGACGAAAGATGGTGAGCGCTACATTGTCATTATTACCGTCACCATTCCAGAGTAGATCTAACGTTATCGGAACCTGACCTTCCAGATGATTTTTTATGTACTGGGCTTTTACATCCAGATATTCGCGCTCAGCTTTGGCATAGGCAAACCAATTTGTAGGTAGCGCATTACTATCCGCTTCCGCTGGCAGCTCTAATGTTGCTCTGGCTTTTTCCATAAACACTTCATCATATTCCGGTAATTCGATATCAGGGTTTGAAAACACCACCCAAAAATGATCATTAATCACATTCAAAGCAATCTGACCACGACATACCGCCCCTTTGATAAACTGCATAATGCTATATTGCGCTTCATCAAGCATAAAGCGATAGCGGGCATCCGTTGGTAATGCCGCAAAAGTGATAAATGGGTTAGAGGCATTTTTCGGCAAATAATCAGGCAGTTTATCCACCTGATAATTTGGTTGATAGAACCAATCGTGCCACTTATCTTGACGTTCTTGTGTCAATGCAAATGGCATATGTAGCTTGTCCACCAGGGTTTCTTGTAATGGCACTAAACGATAATAGACACGGGCAACCTTAGGGTCGTCAAATGGACGACGAGTGGCAATGATCTCTAGTGGTTTTCCTGGTGGGGTCTTTGAACGATAGAGTCGAAAAAATTGCGGTTGTTGGTCACTGTTCTCGACCTCTGGAAAATATAAATGGGCAAGAAACAAATGCTCATAAAGATAACGGTTTACCAACTGATGTTTGTTTGAACCCTGATTAAAATAGGCTTCCCATTCATCGATTTTTTTCTGATGTGCATTGGTAAGTGAGTTGGAACGATTGTCGGGAGCGCCTGCATTTACCCAGTTAATGATTTGTTGGTGTTCGGATTGACTAATGCCGGGCAGAGCATAAGGCATGCCCCATAACGGAGTTTTCTTCTGATACTTGCTGTGCTCCTTTTCGGTTGGACATTCGAGGCTACGATTCAAACTCAGCTTAAAACTGTCCGGTAACATCTTGCTGTTAGGTAATGGGTGATCGCGTTTTTGCTCCAGCATATTAACCAGCAGGCTTTGCAAGGGATCTCTCTTGCCTTCTTTGTTACCCTCGTTCAGAACTGGGTGAAAGTCCATTTCTCGCCATTGTTCTGTGGTTTGGGCATCTTCAAAGAGTCGGGTTGGGTCCGCGGCAAGAATACGCTCGCCTTGATAAACCGGGTCCTTATTTGCACCTCGGGTTATGCCCTCAAAACTACCCAGTTTTAACTGGCAAGGCGCATCATAACAACCATGACACACGACACAGCGTTTATCCAGAATGGGCTGTACTTGTTGCTGAAAGTCAATTTGAGTCGGATGTACTTGCGGTTCTATAACCGTTTTTGTTTTTGCGCTTTCCTTTGTTTCTGCCGCAGAGACAGGCAACAGCGATAGCGTTGTCAGGGCTAAAACGATCAGGAGCACAGTTGAGCAGGGTTTTATCATCGTATGTATCCATAGTCCGATTTGGCTAAGCGTTAATTCAGTTTCACAAGCGCACTAAACGCTAACTGAGGTAATACGTTGCTGCAATTTAACTAAGTGTAGACAACGCTGATAATTTCCGTGTTATCAAGGGATACCTCAATGAGCAGGCAATGGGAAAACATGACGTTAAGGCCGGGCCAATGAACGCCCATCGATACAGAAAATTGTAGGCTTGTTGTCCAGTGGCCGCTATGATGCAATGACCAATCATTACTGGCAAAACGAACGATAGATGGCACTAGAAACCAGAAGACTGGATAAGTTTCTCGCCGACCACCTGCAAATAAACCGTCGCGAGGTGCGCATATTGCTCGCCAGGAGGACGGTAAGTGTAGACGATAAGTTGGTCGTTGATGGCAATGTGCTAGTTAATCGCTTTTCGAAAATCACCCTAGATGGAAACGTATTGCAAGCGATTGAACCACGTTATTTTATGTTGCATAAACCTGTTGGGGTCGTGTCTGCTACCACCGATAAGCAGCATAAAACCGTGCTGGATTTGCTGTCAGTCACCGATAGTGATGGTTTACATATAGCAGGACGGCTGGATTTAAACTCGTCGGGCCTAATATTGCTAACCGACGACAGTCGTTGGTCTGAAGCCCTGGCTCATCCGGACAAAAACGTGGCTAAACACTATCGGGTTACCCTGAAAAACCGATTAGATGAAAGCTATATCGACGCGTTTGCCAACGGGATGTACTTTCCCTATGAAGATATTGTCACCCAACCCGCAAGGCTTAGGATTGTTTCCGACTACGAGGCAGACGTGTGGCTAACGGAAGGTAAATACCATCAAATCAAGCGTATGTTTGGTCGTTTTCGCAATCCGGTTGTGGCACTGCATCGCATTAGCATCGGCGCAATAACCTTGGATAATAACCTCGCGCCAGGCTATTACCGTCCCTTAAATCCAGCGGAAATTGAATCCGTATTCGCAGCGATGCAGCCCTGACTTCCCGTATTTGTTAGTAATTTTAAAAATGGTTCTGCCCTTATTATTGAACGCAAAATTCTTCAATTTATCGGCCAAAGGTAAATAAGCTTCATAAGTGTTAGCTTGCCATTATCATAAAAAATGACACTTAGGTTTTTGGCGGTTGCGTTTTACTCGTAAGGTTTTTTTCGATACGCTTGGTTAAAACGTAACACATAAACCGATAACAACAACGATAAAGGACTGTTATGAAAAGGTTGCTCTTTAGCTTAGGATTGCTTGTTTTATTAGCATCTCAAACGGTAAATTCTGCGCCGTTAACGTTCGCCGATTACGCGAAACTGCCAGAAAAAAGTATGGTAAGAGTTTCTCCTTCCGGAGAAAAATTTGCCTATCGACTTACCGATGATGAACGCGACTACCTGGTGGTTGTGGATATTAATAAAGGTGAAATGATCCGTGCCGTCGATGTTTCGGCCGTAAAGCCCACCAATGTCTATTTTGTTGATGAAGGCCGAATTATATTGGTTGCATCCGATAATACCCGGTTATTTGGGTATCGCGGACGTCATGATGTCAGCGTTGCCTTTTCCTTTAATCTTGAAACTGGAAGCCTGCATCAATTATTGACGGCAGGGAAAGGCATTCATCCAGGGCAGACATCTTTAGGTAGCGTGGTCGGTGTATCTAAAGATGGCAAGTATGCCTACATGCCTGCCTGGGAAGAAGATAATAGATTTAGCCTGTTCAAAGTCGATTTAAGTAAAAGGCGCAGTCCTTACCGTCATAAAAAAGGCACCAGCGACGTTATTGACTTTTTTGTGAATGATCAAGGCGAGTTATTGGCGCGCGAACGATTTAATAACCGTCGTAATCTGCATCGCCTGGAAGCCTGGCGCGATGGCGAATGGGTAGAAATTTTTACAGAAGAAACCGATATCCGTCATGTTGGTTTCACCGGGGTAACGCCAGATCATAAACACATTGTTATGATCCGTCAGGATGGTAGCCATGGACGTTGGGCGTATTACACCATTTCCCTTGAAGATGGCACAGAGGCGGGACCATTTTTCAGTAGCGAAGACAAAGATATCGAGCTCGTTTTAACCGACATTAATCGTGTCGTCTATGGCGTTCAATATTCTGGATTTAAACCCAGTTATGAGTTTTTTGATAATAAGCTTAACGCGCGAATGCGTGGCATGCAGACCGCGTTACCAGAATTCGCATTAGCGATTACTGATCATTCACCGGATTGGTCAAATATCGTATTTAGGGCGACAGGTGCGAATAATTCTGGTCAATTTTTGCGTTATCGCAATGGAAAGCTCGATTCTTTAGGGATGGCGCGGCCGAGTATTACCAATGACAATGTCCATTTAGTGAAAGAAGATACCTATAATGCTCGCGATGGTTTAACGATCCCTACTTTGATCACGCTACCTAACGGCGTTGCGGCAGAAAACTTACCGGCGATTATGCTGCCCCACGGTGGCCCTGAGGCCTATGACAAAATAGACTTTGATTGGCTCGCTCAGTATTTTGCCAGTCAGGGCTATCTGGTGATACAACCACAGTTTCGAGGTTCAAGAGGCTTTGGTCCTGAACATTTATTTAAGGGGCGAGGCGAGTGGGGCCGTAAGATGAATGATGATTTGACCGATGCGGTTGCTGAATTTTCAAAACGTGGCATGTTGGACCCGAAAAAAGTTTGCATTGTTGGCGGCAGCTATGGTGGCTATGCGGCAATGGCCGCGGTTGCATTTACACCAGAGGTTTATCAATGCGCTGTGTCAATTAATGGTCTTGCGGATATTGAGCAGATGATGAAACAGGAGAAGCGCGATTTTGGTCGACATCATTGGGTAGTATCCTATTGGGATAAAGTGATTAACAATGATAAGTTGGATGATGATCACCTGGAAAAAATCTCACCTATCAATTTTGTGGAAAACATCAAAGCCCCACTTTTATTGATTCATGGAGAGCATGATTTGATTGTGCCATATTACCAGTCAGAAGACATGTTTGATGAAATGGAAGATGCAGGTAAAGAGGTTACGTTTATCGGACTTGATGAAGGTGATCACGACATGTCGAATCCTAAAAATCGGGCAATCGCACTCGAGGCGATAGATAAATTTGTAAAACAACATTTGTAATATTTAGAATGAAACCAAGCCTCGCTTTTTTGCGGGGCTTTTTTATACGCGTAACCTTGCAACAAAACAGCATTCTGCAAATGCCATCAGCACGATAGCGATGTTTGGAGAACAGGTCGATATATAAAGTGTGGAACCGGTATACGGAGTTATCGTTTCGCGCAATCGCGTGAATCCAACTAAGCAATTCGTCCAACCCCATTGCCAAAACATCTCAAATCGATATACTGGATTATTGGTAAGGCCACTTTACAGGTGTGCTTCCCTCACCGCGTTAAAGAAATTTCTTTATAGGATTGTATTTGGAACGAGTTATGCAAACACGTATGTATTTAGCCGCCGTTATCTCGAGTTGTATCGGGCTGGCAGGCTGTAAGACCCCGGATGAAGCGCAGACATTGGCGAGATCATCAGAAGTTTTCACGCCAGAGGCGGCAAAAGATAATCTTTCATACGCGAAAGACCAATACCTCAAGTTGATTGAGCATGTTGAAAATCGCCGTCATCTCAATTTGAAACCTGCATGTAAAGCTGAGCCTGAGATGGTTTGTGTGCCGCGTTCAGAAGAGCACGACGGCATCTATATGGAACAAAGTGAAAAGTGGACTAATGGCTTTTTCCCTGGGGTGCTATGGAAACTATTGAGCTCGAAGGCGTATATTGATTCCTGGCAATCCGGACAGGAGCAAAAGATTTTTGCAACCGCTAAGTATTATCAGGAAACCTTATATTCTGAAGCGCATCGAAATTCTACCCATGACTTAGGGTTTATCCTATACGATTCTTTTGGTGAGGCGTTGGCTTATGATCAACTCGATAGTGCGACGCGAACCGATTATCTGCAAGCCTTGGAAACGGGCCGAGCTACATTGGCAACACGTTATACCGATGACAAAGGGTTAATTCGCTCGTGGGATTGGCTCCCCAGAATGAAGATTGCGACGCTGGAAAATGGTGAGCAAATCATCGACCGCTATACCTTGTCTGACCCATGGACGTATCCGGTGATCATCGACAATATGATGAATCTTGAGTTTTTGTTGGATAGCGAAAATATCCGATATCATGAAATCGCGTTTAACCATGCGAAACATACCAGTATTAATCATTATTTTTACGATGAAGCCGATGAGCAACAAACCTACCCATTGTCATACCATGTGTTCGATTATGGTTCATTCAAACCGGGTAACTGGCAGGGTGTCGGTAATGTTTCTGCCTGGGCGCGAGGGCAGGGCTGGTCTTTATACGGTTACGTAACGGTTGTAGAAGCCATGGCAAAGTCTAAAGTTGATCTGAGGGACTATCCTGATTTTAATGCCCATTTACAGCGTCTTTTTGGCAGTATCGAGCACCTTTTGGCAGACGATCCCATTCCTCATTGGGATTTTTTCGCGACCCGTGACAATGCATATCAATATGCTGAAAATATATCCGAGCAGACAACCGTCTTTTCCGGCATATTGGGACTTTGCGACCGATTAATTGAAGACCACATCAAACCGTATGTCGGCTATCGGCCGATGACACTGCCGGCGTCCATGCTATCGGATGAATCAATCGACAGATTGCAGGGGAAAGTTAGCTGGTATGGTGAGCCTGTATTGCAGGGTGACAGTCTTGTGCCTTGCGGGCGTGAACCTTATGCACAATCTCACGTTAAAATTCCAAGAGATACATCTGCGGCCGCCATATATGCCGCAGCACTATACCGTTATGCCACGTTCACCGATAATTTGCCGGAGCAGCAAAAGTATGCGGCGCTAGCCGATCGGATTATGGCGGAGCTGACGGAAAACTATCGCACCGATCGTGCGAAAAATGGTCGTCCTCATAGCGCAGACTTTGGTTTTGTTCTTGCCGAAGCAACCGGTGATATGGGTAATGGCGGCGAAATCGACACCCCGATTGTTTATGGCGACTTTTACTTTATTGAAGCCAATATTCGTAAAATCGAATTCGAGCAATCGCTAAACTAGTTGTTAAAACGATAATCTAATAAGTCAGCCAAACGCTGATTGTTTAAGGCATAAGGCCGTGACCTATTGTATGGTCGCGGCTTTTTACTATTGGCTTGGTTGCCGGCGCGTGTCTAGCCACAGGACACACCTATTCAAAGCCCAGTTTTTCTTTGGACCTCTGACTTTTAACCTATTTAGCTTTTGATATTTTTGAAAAGAGCCCAACAAATCATTCTGTGCCTTCAGGCACTAATAGCTCTGCAAATGACGCATAGTATCCGCCTTATACCAATCCCATTAAATTATTGCTCACTCAGTGAGAATTTAAAGGCTTTTAGACAAGGCTTTGATTGCAGAGA
>NZ_JBHZSG010000058.1:0-16446 GCF_043642205.1 Thalassotalea litorea
GCCCATTCTTCGAAATGCTTAGTATTTCGACTCCATCCTCGAATCGTTTTTGATTCGACTCCACCCTAAAACGCAGTAGCAATGCGTTATTGCGTTTTACTCCCTCGGCACAGCAAATCATTAACCTGTACCGTCATTCCCAGACACTACTGGGAATCTAAAGTAAGAGCAGATCCCCACTTTCGTGAGGATGACGAAGTTGTCACCTAAAAACCTGCCGGAACTAAGGTTTTATCCACCCGCGAAGCCTCCACCTTCGAATCGTTTTTGATTCGACTCCACCCTCAAAATGTCTTTTAATTTGACTCTTCCCTAAACGCAGTAGCAATGCGTTATTGCGTTTTATTCCCTCGGCGCAGCAAATCATTAACCTGTACCGTCATTCCCAGACACTACTGGGAATCTAAAGTAAAAGCAGATCCCCACTTTCGTGAGGATGACGAAGTTGTCACCTAAAAACCTGCCGGAATTAAGGTTTTATCCGCCTACGAAGTTGTCACCTAAAAACCTGCCGGAGCTAAGGTTTTATCCACCCGCGAAGCCTACACCCTCGAATCGTTTTTGATTCGACGCCACCATCAAAACGCTTCGTGTTTCAACTCCGCCTCATTTAATCAATCGCTGTGAAAACGCTTAATCAAATGCGCGCTTCTCTTACCCCAGCGATGGTAAATATCAGGACCTGGGTGAAAACCGTCACTGGCCATAGGAATATGTTTTTCGGCGGTTTCTAAATTGAGCAGTTGGCATCTATGCTCTAATTCCACATCCTGAGTCAATATATCATTAAAGCGCTTAGCTCTGTCTCCCAGGTACCAGCGTAATGGGTTCGGCAACGCTGGAAATCGGTGCATTGGTGGCACCTTGGTTATGATCGCTTGTTTGGCATTAAATTTATCCTGAAGCAGGCTTCTTAGCATCGCTTGCTGTTGTCTCCAGGTCGATACGGTAACAGAGCTGGTAACATCATTGACACCAAGAGATGTGATTACCGTATCAAACGATTGACTGGGAAGGGTCTCTAATACCGTTAACGTCTCTGCCGTCGTGGCGCCAGATCGTGCGATGAGCTGATAGCTTACTTCGAACGTCTGCTTCAGATGCGCTAAAGTTTGCCCCAATAGCGCCATATCTTGTTGATGAGTCCCTACACCCGCCGCCGCCGAATCTCCAACAATTAACAGCTTCAGGGGTTTACCCTGACCATTAACCCCGATACGAGAGCCGACAGGCTCGGGGAGAACCGGAGTTTTCCTGCGAACTTGTTTCCCTTGTAAGAACAAGATTGGCAATAATGCTAAACCTGAAAGATACCCATCCATATTAATACCAATTCTACTAAGTATTTTTCCACTCAGTGATAATTTAAAGGCTTGTAGGCGAGACTTTGATTGTCGAGAATGGTCGCTCCGTAGCCAAAACCCGTCAAAATTAGCCAAAATCAGTAGCGCAGTATAGACGCCTTTAAAACTCACCCTTTGGGCGTTCATCCAAGGCCCATTTACGCCCCTGGATTTCATTGATATAGAATGATAACGATATCAAAGAAATCTCTGCTGCGAATGAACCGTGACTTTAACTCTGAGTTGTCCAAAATTTAATGGAATTGGTATAGACACCCCAAATCAGAGTACATATCAGCTAATACGGCTGAGTCTGCCGAAAGATCAGACTTGTCAGCAAAATCGTTATTTTGGAAACTCATCCATTATCTTCGAAACGGCGTAGTCAAGCCGCTCTTTTGTGTCCATGACACTTTGTTCTTCCTTTACTTCCCCTTCTGCGGCGCCATACCAGATGGGTTGTCCGGTTTGAGCATCAAAAAATACAATCACCAATGCCGCTTTGGGAACGTTAGACAGGCTGGGCAACGTACTGCCTTTAGCGTCAATCTCCTCGATGTTATCCATATCTACACCTGCGACATAAGTCACCAGCATATCTGGATTATAAGAGTCTTCGGTCATTTCGCGAGCGCGCAATTCACGGTCAATATAAAACTTAACTTCTTTGTCTGCATCAAAGCCAGGCGGTTCCCATTGTCCCTGTTCATCAAAGGCTACGACCGCAGAGCCCATCCATGCAAATGTGTCATAACCGATAAAATCAACTTTGGGGTCGACATCTGACATGATGTCAATGTCATCATTGACACTGGAACATGCTGTAAGCGAAAGGATGAATACAGCGAATAATATTCTCAGATTGGCCATAGGAATATACCTTTTGTTGTTGCTGGATTGATGTGTACGGCGGGATCACGAAATATGTTAAGTCTAGACCATGCCAAAATATTTATCGGCTTTAATTGTTCGTCTTCAAACCTCAGCTCAAGGTATAAGGCCTTGGGCTCAACCTTATGGATTACACTAAAATCTACGTCCTTTGAATGAGTTCGATAAATGCAGTTGAGCAACGAAATGATGACGATAGCTTAAATTGACAATGGCAGCGAATAGGGTGAGTGTTGCTTTCGTATATCGATTGAAGCGGGTGTTTAAGGCAAGTGTTAGTTCAGGTGAAACTGATGGGTTATCGTGAGTGAGGATGACAAAAGGGAAGTTGGAAACGTCAACCTCCCTGTTAGTGTTAAAAATAATGCAATAACGTTAGATTACGCTAAGGTACTCTTTACGTAGGCTTTTATTTCTATTTAAATTCCTGGACAATGTCAGCAAACTTGCAACTGATCACACTAACGTCTTCATAACCTACCCGTGCGAGTTGTTCTGCGGCAAAGGTTGCTCTCCCTGCCGTAGCACAGTGCAGATAGATGGGCCTTTTGGGATCTTTTTCACGTTCAACCATCTGCATCTCCAGAATACCGCGAGGAATATTTATACTTCCGCTTATGGCCTGCTGTTGATGTTCTGCTGGTTCACGAACATCGATCAGTAGAGCATGTTTGTCAGCTATTTCCTGTTGTGCCTGTGCAGCGCTGATTTTTCTTACATTAGCGCTAGCTTGCTTCACCAATTCTGGTATCGACTTCAGCATCATTTACTCCTTAAAACCGCATTTTTTCAAAATCGTAATCATTGGGCACCACTTAGTGAATGCCGATTGAATTAAGTTTAGTGCAATAAACACCGTAAAAAACATCCAGTTTGGATGAATAAAATAGGTCAAACCAAGGCTCACAAGAATCATAACACCAGCAATCAATCTTAGTGCTTGGTGCATGCTAAATCCGGTTTTGGCGATCTCTGTATTACTATTCATAATAATCTCCTAACTTACTTCATCGTTCTTATAGGATCGTTGTTGTGCTTAAGTATATTAGTATTTGTTAAATTAGCAAGTTCTAATATTAGTATTTTCTAATTTAATGGTTTATACTCTTTTAAAGTTTCGTTAGCGATCAGTGGCCGAGTGGCTCAACACTGGTAATGACCACAGGAGTGAATATATGGATACGCAGGCGATGGCAGGTAATGCTGAAAAAGCGGAGCAATTGCTAAAACTGTTAGCGAATAAAAACCGGTTAATGATCTTGTGCCGGTTAATGGATTCAGAATGTTCGGTTACAGAGTTAAATGAACAAATACCCTTGGCACAATCGGCGTTATCTCAACATTTGGCGGCATTGCGTCAGGCTAAAGTGGTTAAAACCCGTCGCGATGCACAAACCATTTATTACGCAATTAGTGATGACAATGCGGTAAAAGTCATCGAACGTCTCTATGAAGTATTTTGTAAAAATGAAAACAATTAATCGAATTAACTTTCCGGAGAGTAAAGCATGATCTCCCATCCTATTGACAAGCTGGTAGCGCGTTCTCTGCAGGGCCGCATACCGCTCGTTATTTTCTTTCTGTCTTTGGTTCTTGGGTTGCTTGCGCTAAAAATAACGCCCAGAGAAGAAGAGCCACAAATTGTTGTACCTATGATTGATGTCCAGGTACTGGCGCCAAATTTAACGGCCAATCAAGTCGAAAGACAGGTTACGATTCCGTTGGAAAAATTACTGTCGCAAATCTCAGGCATTGAGCATATCTATTCCACCAGTCTGGATGGAAAGCTTGTGGTAACACTGCGTTTTCACGTTGGTGAAGAAAGACAAAAAGCGATAGTAAACACTTACAATAAGCTCTACTCCAACCAGGACAAATTACCTGCCGTTGTCGATAAATGGCAGGTAAAACCACAGGAAGTGGATGATGTGCCAATCGTTATGCTCGGCTTGTATAGTACAGATGCCGATTTATATGATGATTATCAATTGCGCCGATTTGCTCAGGAAATCTCGACCTTTTTACAACGTATCGACGATACCAGTGAAATTCAGGTGGTTGGCGGACGGCAGCGAGCGCTGCAAATCGATTTGGATATCCAGTCTTTGGCCGCTAGACAGACTAGTGCTTTGGATGTGGTTAATGCGTTGAATATATCCAATCAATTAACTCGTCATGGCTCTTTGACGTTAACACAAGAGCAGGTAGTAATTGAATCCGGCGATGTATTTCGTAACGTAAGCCAACTGGAAAATATGGTCGTTAACGTTATTAACGGTAAGCCCATTTTATTAAAAGATGTGGCGACGGTATTTGATGGTCCCCAAGAGTTAACATCCTATCAGTGGCTTGAGCTAACCAGTATCGAAAACCGTGAAACTGGTTCCGTTAACACGGATGAAACTCGATCAAATCCAGACCAGCGCCCTTTAGTAACCATAAGTGTTGCCAAACAAAAAGGCAGCAATGCGGTGGCGGTGAGCGCCAATGTTGTTAATGCAATGGAAGAGATCAGCCGAACCATACTGCCAGCAGAGGTCAAATTAAAGCTCCTTCGGGATTATGGGCAAACCGCCGATGATAAAGTCAACAACCTGACGTCTTCATTGGCATTTGCGATATTTACCGTCGTCGTCTTTATTGGCGTATTTCTAGGTTGGCGCCCTGCGGTTGTTGTTGGCCTGGCCGTGCCCGTCTGTTATGGACTTACCTTGATCCTTGACTATGCGTTTGGTTATACCATTAACCGGGTTACTCTGTTCGCGTTAATTCTATCTTTAGGTCTGTTGGTTGATGATCCGATTACGGGGATAGACAATATCGAACGTACACTTCGACAAAAAGGCAAAGACGCTCAGGGTAAAATTGTTGCGGCGATGCAGGAAATTCGCCCAGCATTGTTAATGTCAACGTTAACTATCATCCTGGCGTTTATTCCGTTAGCTTTCATCACAGGAATGATGGGGCCGTATATGGCACCAATGGCATTTAATGTTCCTGTTTCCGTCATGATTTCCACATTGGTTGCATTTTTAGTTACCCCTTGGCTGGCATCAAAGTTTTTGCAAACGGACAATACTCGCTCAGAAGAAATCACCCAGTTAAAGCCAAGTGTATATCGAAAAATCCTGTCTCCAATACTCGCCAGCCCTAATCGTATAAAGCTGTCTTTGGTCGTTGTTGCCCTCTTGTTTTTGGGGTCCGCATCGTTACCTGTGTTTCGAGCCGTACCGTTAAAACTGCTTCCTTTTGACAATAAAAACGAGATTCAGGTTTTACTGGATATGCCAGAGGGGACTTCGCTCGAGCAAACTGCGGCGCTAGCGAATCAGGTAACAAAACTTGCCCATCAACTGCCGGAAGTCGATGCGCTTGCGGTATACATTGGAGAGTCATCGCCAATTGACTTTAATGGCCTGGTGCGGGGGTATTATCAGCGTCAGGGTCAGCATATCGGGGATATCCGCATTCTTTTAGTGGACAAAGACCAACGCCAACACCAATCCCATGGCGTGGTTCTGAGGTTGCGCAAATTGCTGGAACCTCTGCAAACTCCTGAGGTCTCGATAAAAGTGGTCGAAGTACCGCCAGGTCCTCCGGTTATGAGTACGCTGGTTGCTGAAGTTTACGCAGATCCATTGGTAACGGCGCAAGCGCATTATCGTGCCGCCGAACTTGTTCGAAATCGATTGCAGCAAGAAGCCCATGTTGTTGAAGTGGATACCAGCATGATTGCCAAGCAGCCAATCAACCGCTTTATTGTCGATAAACAAAAAGCAGCGTTGTCAGGGATCTCTACTCAGGAAGTGAATCAGGCTCTGACACTTGCCGTCGATGGACATCGCGTGGGCATTTATCAACAACCTTATGATGCCGAACCAACCCCGATTATCGCTAAATTACCTTACCAATCGCGGCAGAATCTGACTCATATATCGTCTTTGCAGTTGAAAGGGCAGATGGGGATTGCCCAGCAAAATCAGGGTTTAGGATTGGAAAATGCACCGCAACCAATTGTCCCAATAGCGGAACTCGGGCGCTGGCAGAGTTTGGAGGTTTCACAGCCTATTATGCGTAAAGATTTGCAGAGTGTCATTTATGTCACCGCTGAACTTTCTGGTCGCACCCCGGCTGAAGTTATTGCCGATATCAGCGCTGATTTTGGTCAGCCTGATACCGACATCAAACCATGGCAACAGCGCACATTCTTAAACTCTGGGGCAGGGATGGGTTGGACCTTGCCTGAAGGGACACATTATTCCTTTTCGGGAGAAGGTGAATGGCGCATAACCATTGATGTATTTCGAGACATGGGCATCGCTTTTGCGTTTGCGCTAACCGGAATTTTTATTGTTCTTAAATGGCAGACCCACAGTACGGCATTGTCGCTGATTATCATGTCGGCGATACCATTAACCATCATAGGTATTATGCCTGGATTCTGGTTTATGAATCAGTTTGGTGAGAGGGCAATTGCGGGCGCGCCCGAACCTGTATTGTTTACCGCCACTGCAATGATAGGGATGATAGCATTGGCGGGCATTGTTGTTCGCAACTCTCTGATATTGGTCGAATTTATCTCCCATGCTAGAAACGCTGGCGAGACCATAAAAGAAGCCATACTCAGTGCAGGGGAAGTGCGGATGCGCCCTGTATTATTGACCGCAGGCACAACCTTGTTAGGGAACCTTATCATCACTCTGGATCCGGTTTTTAATGGCCTGGCTTTAGCCATTATCTTTGGGATTGTCGCATCCACCTTGTTCTCGTTGTTGGTGGTCCCTATGGTCTATTTCCTGGTATTCCATAAAGAATTTGAGTTAGAAGGTAGTTCAGTACATGAATAATAATCGAGTCAAGATAATCGTTGCCCCCTTGTTGGCTATTGTGGTTTTGTTGTTGGCAATTGCCTGGTTAGCGGGTGCATTTAATGACAAATTATCTCCCACACAGATGACATTGGCTTCCCAGTCATATACTTCGTCTTATTTAGTGCAAACGCAGCAACTGGATGACTATGAATCGTTTCCAGCGGCGTTAGTTGCCCGAGATGCTACTTTGGTATCAAGCCGTATTCTGGCACAAATTGAAACCATTAACGTTCGTGCCGGTCAGCTTATTGAGAAAGGAGATGTTCTAATTACCCTAAATCGCAATGACCTGGACGCCAGAGTGTCACAGGCACAAGCCCAGGTCACAGCGGTTAAAGCCCGAGTCGATGAAGCACAGCGAAACTTTGAGCGGATCAAGGAATTACAGCGCCAGGGGTTGGTTTCCAAGAGTGAATTGGATAATGCCAGCGCCAATGCAAGGCAATCCCAAGCGCAATTGTCAGGTGCCGAACAAGCCTTACTCGAAGCAAAGTCCGGTTTGGCCTATGCCACCATTAAATCGCCAATTTCCGGGCGCGTGGTCGATCGCATTGCGGAACCTGGCGACATCGCAACACCGGGGAAAATACTATTGAGTCTTTATAACCCCTCGAGTTTGCAGGTTGTTGCCAATATTCGAGAATCGGTCGCATTGGACCTGACAGTGGGAAGTCAGGTAAAAGTAGTTATCGATAGTTTGCAGCAAACCCTGATGGGGACGGTGGGCGAAATCGTACCGGCAGCAGATGCCAATGCCAGGAGTTTTGAAGTTAAAACCGATATTGAGTTTAATGCTAAATTGTTGCCGGGCATGTTTGCTCGTGCAATCGTCAATACTGGCAAGGTCGATACCATATTGATCGATAAATCCTATCTGCGTCGATTTGGACAAATGGATATGGTTTGGGTGGTGAGTAATGAGCAGTTATCTCGCCGCTTCATTCGCATAGGCCGCACAGTAGGGGAACGTGTTGAAGTGATATCCGGTCTTAAACCGGGAGAGACAATTGCGCTTGCGGACATAGACCAATAACCGTTTAGTGAGGCAATGCAGGAGGACCAAAATCTTCCTGTAAACTGTTTCGCACATGGTCAGCCAAGTGTTCATCGACGTTGGGATAGCTTACATGCTCAACCCCAACCGTTACCGGCTCTCCTTGGTGCCAATCAATTGGATGGCGCGTGGGAGCCTCAAGGCTACCCTCACGGTTACGGTTTTCACTCATGATTTGCCCCGTAATATCAGTGACAGAGCTGCCTCCAAGACTTAGAGCGGCTGTCACAAGGGTTACTGATCGAGATTATCCAGTGCTTTTTGAAAGCGATTGGCGTGACTGCGTTCAGCTTTCGCCAGAGTCTCAAACCAATCGGCAATTTCATCAAACCCTTCATCGCGAGCGGTTTTTGCCATCCCCGGGTACATGTCTGTGTATTCGTGGGTTTCACCGGCGATCGCCGTTTTGAGGTTATCTTCGGTGCCACCGAAAGGCAGGCCAGTGGCCGGGTCTCCGGTCTCTTCAAGGTACTCGAGGTGGCCATGAGCATGACCGGTTTCGCCTTCAGCGGTTGAGCGAAAAACAGCAGCGACATCATTGTAACCTTCGACATCTGCTTTCGAAGCAAAATACAGGTAACGGCGATTCGCTTGTGATTCACCGGCAAAAGCATCCTTGAGATTTTGTTCGGTTTTTGAATCTTTTAAAGACATACAGCCTCCAATCTAATCAAAACAAGATAAGTGAATGACTCAGGTTAACTATAGGTGAATATCAACAGCTGTTTGCACGGTATTTTAGATTAGATTGATTGAAAAAATCGTTGATTAATCGGCTTTTCATAGCTGTTTGATTTTTAATCGTAAATTTTTCGTAATAAACGCGACGAACGGTAGGACTCTCGAAATTTTGGTGCTAGTATCAAATTGAACAAGGACAAATTCAGACCCAGACCGTTAATGAATATTTTTATCATGCGTCACGGCGAAGCCGAGCTTCAATCTGACAGCGATATGACCCGAAAATTGAGCCAGTTAGGTGCACTTGAAACGGAAGTTATGGCACGTTGGCTTAGCAAAAAACAACAACCCTTGGATGCGATATTAGTCAGTCCCTATGTCCGCACCCAGCAAACCGCGGCGTTAATGAATGAGCGTTTAGGTGCGACATTAGCATTACAAACCTTATCCTTACTAACGCCTGATGGCTCGGCAACCGATTGTCATGATTACCTCGATGGCACCTTGAATCTAGAACGTTGGAAAAATATTCTGATCGTGTCGCATATGCCTTTGGTGAGTTATCTAACTGCAGAACTTAGCATCGAGAAAAGCACACCAGTATTTGCCACGGCCGCAATCGCTCATATTGACTATGATTTGGAGCAAATGACCGGGCATTACCACGGCCTTCACACCCCAGACGATTTTTGTTAAATTTTTTAATCCAGCGTTAAGCTAACCTTTGATGCTTTATTTGCAAAACGGGTCGTCAGGTAAATCAAGCAATACCAACAAGGCTCCCATGCCTCCCCATTCCAATGGTGCCTGATGAAAAGCCAGCACATCTGGATGTTGAACCAACCAGTGCGGAACTTTGGTTTTCAGCACATTATTGCCAATTCCGTGGATAATACAGGCACATTTTACGTGTTGTTTGATACAACTCGCTAATAAAGCAGCAATTTCTTGCTTTGACTCTTGTTGTTTGAGGCCATGCAGGTCTAAAATAAGCTCCGGAGTATATTCTGAGCGACGTAATAGCTTGGTTTCAAAGCTGTCGGCATCTTCCCGAACATATTTCATCGGTCCTGTGCTCGGTAGCTGGGGCTCAAACTCATCCGAAAAATGAAATTGTTGTTTTTCAAAGGTTAAGCGTTGGCTTTGTTGCTTTTTTTGCGTTTGCGTCGGTTTTATTAAATTAACCTTGTCTTGCGACATTGGTTTTACCGAACCTATCGCTTGTTCAAAAAGCGCTTTGTCCTGTTGGTTAAGGGGCAATTTAGATTTCATCTGGCTAGTTTAATTGATGCGGGGCAGCAAGAAAATAGCTAGCGAGAATTTTGGGTGACTATTTCTCTGTTCCGTTCACCCTGTGTTGGAGTAATGCGTGTTAGAAATTAAAGTCAATGAAGTGGTTGAAGACTTACAAACCATTCAGGATATGTTGCGTTGGAGTGTCAGTCGATTTAATGAGGTCGATTTGTTTTATGGACATGGTACGGACAACCCCTGGGACGAAGCATTTACGTTAATCTGTTTTGCCTTGAATTTGCCGCCTATCAATCAAGACTCTTTATTAACATCGCGACTCACGCGCAGCGAAAAGCTCGCGATCATTGAACTTATTTTACGACGTGCCGATGAGCGGATCCCTGCTGCGTATATTACCAATCAGGCATATTTTTCCGGTCTACCCTTTTATATTGATGACCGCGTGCTCGTGCCACGTTCACCCATTGCTGAGCTCATTCAACAACGCTTTGCTGAGCAAATAGAAAAACCACCGGCGCAGATCCTAGATTTATGTACCGGCAGTGGTTGTATTGCCATCGCCTGTGCTTACCAGTTTCCAGAAGCGATGGTTGATGCTATCGACTTGTCGGCTGACGCTTTGGAAGTCGCGGCAATTAATGTTGAAAATCATCAGCTTGAACATCAGGTCAACTTGATCCAGTCCGATTTATTTACGTCAGTGGCAGGGAAGCGATATGATTTAATTGTCACCAACCCTCCTTATGTGGACGCTGAAGATATCTCGGATATGCCCGAGGAGTTTCATCATGAACCGGAGATGGGGTTGGGCTGCGGCCATGATGGTCTTGATTTGGTGAGAAAAATATTGGCGCAAAGTGCCAACTATTTAAATGACGATGGCGTACTCATTTGCGAAGTAGGAAATTCAATGGTCCATGTGATGGCTGAATATCCGGAACTTCCGTTGCGATGGCTGGAATTTGAACAGGGCGGTCTTGGGGTGTTTGCAATAACGAAAGCACAATTAGAACAATTTAAGGATATTTTGGACAGTAAGGTAGTAGGATAATTATGGCGGGAAATTCAATAGGACAATTATTCAAAGTCACCACGTTTGGCGAAAGTCATGGCCTGGCGCTTGGGGCTATTATTGATGGATGTCCTCCGGGACTGGAACTTACAGAAGAAGATTTGCAGCGGGATCTCGACCGCCGTAAACCTGGTACCTCTCGATATACAACGGCTAGACGTGAAGCGGATCAGGTTAAGATCCTTTCCGGCGTATTTGAAGGTAAAACTACGGGTACGCCAATTGGCTTGATCATTGAAAATACCGATCAACGCTCCAAAGACTATGGTGAAATAGCCAAAAGTTTTCGGCCCGGTCATGCCGATTACACCTATTGGCAAAAATATGGCATCCGCGATTATCGTGGTGGCGGCCGCTCATCCGCTCGAGAAACTGCGATGCGGGTTGCTGCCGGCAGTATTGCAAAAAAATATTTGGCGCAGAAATTTGGTATGGAAATCCGTGCCTGTGTTAGTCAAATCGGTGATGTTAAAGCCGAGCAATATGACTGGCAACAGGTCGAACAAAACCCATTCTTCTTCCCCGATGCGTCAAAGCTTGACGATTTGGATGCGTTAATTCGACAAATTTTACGTGAAAAAGATTCGATTGGTGCGGCGGTAAAAGTGGTAGCGTCGGGCATGCCGGTAGGCTTAGGCGAGCCGGTCTTTGATCGCCTTGATGCCGATCTGGCGCACAGTTTAATGAGTATTAACGCCGTTAAAGGTGTGGAAATTGGCTCCGGCTTTGAGGTCGTAAACCAACGGGGCAGTGAGCACCGTGATGAGCTGACACCCGACGGATTTCTATCAAATCAGGCTGGCGGCGTGCTCGGAGGAATTTCTTCCGGCCAGGATCTTGTGGCCAACATTGCCTTAAAGCCTACCTCGAGCATCGGCGTTTCGGGAAAAACCATCAACATTGAAGGGAACCCGACAGAGATTATTACCCGTGGCAGACATGACCCCTGTGTTGGGATCCGGGCTGTGCCTATCGCCGAAGCTATGATGGCGATAACCGTCATGGATCACTTATTAAGGCATCGTGCGCAAAATATGGATGTTAACTGCCCAACGCCAGTCATTGAATAGTGCTCGAAACTCTGGCATTTGATAATGGCGTTTTCGACTAAAACCTATGCCACCCTCAGCGGTGGCTTTTTTTGTTATTTTGCATTGATCGGCGTATTTATGCCTTTTGCTTCGTTATATCTGGATGCAAAGGGTTTTAATGCGTTGCAAATAGGCGAAATACTGGCGATTGTCGCGGCGACAAAAATTATTGGGCCGGGCTTGTGGGCTCATATTGCCGACCGCACGGGTCGCTTGTCAAACATCATTATACTGGGTTGTCTGCTTACGATTATCGCATTGTCCTGGGTATTTTTCAGTGATGGTTTTTGGCAGGTATTATTGTCAATGTCATTGTTTATGCTGTTCTTTAATGGCATTTTACCGCAACTGGAAGTCCTGACATTAAGCTCGATTACCTCACCTAAACAGACATATGCCAGGATCCGTCTTTGGGGAAGTCTGGGCTTTATTGTCGCAACTTTAGTCGGTGGTGAAGTGTTATCCGCGACCACGTCGTTGTATTTTCCCCACTTAGCCATGTTTTGGGTGGTAATGCTGACATTGATCTCACTGCTAAACAACGACCCCGAAACAAGCGTTGGTGAAACACACAAACCGTTAGTGGATTCGGTCAGCAAACGTCTTTTCCATCCGGGTTTTATATGCTTTGTGATCTCCGGACTGCTAATGCAAATTAGCTTCGGACCTTTTTATAACTTTTTTGCTCTGTATCTTAGAGACGCCGGCTTTGATACCCGCTACGTTGGTCTGTTTATGGGAGTGGCGATTGTTGTCGAAGTGTTGATGTTTTATTTCGCCTATTTGTTTTTCAAAGCCTGGTCGCTGAACCGTATCCTGGGATTTTGTTTTTTCATTACCGCAATTCGCTGGCTGTTAACCGCGTTATTTGCCGACAACGCCTTGATTTTATCCATTGCGATGGGCATGCATGCCGTGAGCTTTGCGTTATACCATTGTGCCTGTATGGCATTTTTTCAAAACTATTTTAGCCCTACTCAACAAAATAGGGCGCAAGCGATCTATAACGGGTTGTTTTACGGGGTAGGTGGAGCAATTGGCGCGATATTGACTGGCTGGCTTTGGGAAGGTTCAGGATCGGGGCAGAGCAGCTTCTTATTTGCCGCTTTGGCATCCTTGCTAGGTTTAGGATTTGTGGTGTTTACCCCGAAGCTAAAAGTAAATCACTGATCCCAAAGCCCACCGATAGTCGGTGCTATATGACAGAAGCGGTGTAGGGTATGCTTTAACCAATAAAAAAGGCATTGCCTGAGCAATGCCTGTTCTTTAATCAATCTTGGCAAGAGGCTATTTGACTTCTTCACCCGCAGCTTGTTTATCGGCATGGTAGCTTGAGCGAACTAGGGGACCACAGGCCGCATGCTCAAAGCCCATTTTTTCGGCTTCTACTCGAAACATTTCAAACTCATCCGGATGGACATAGCGCTCAACCGGTAAGTGGTGTTTGGATGGCTGCAGATATTGACCAATGGTCAACATGGTTACGCCGTGCGCTCGTAAATCACGCATTACCTCGAGAATTTCTTCGTTTGTTTCACCTAAACCGACCATTAAACCTGATTTGGTTGGTACGTCAGGGTTAGCTTCACCGAACTTTTTCAAAAGATCCAATGACCACTGATAGTTTGCACCTGGACGTGCTTTTTTGTACAAGCGTGGCGCTGTTTCCATATTGTGGTTAAATACATGCGGAGGATGCGCATTTAATATCTCTAACGCTCTATCCATACGACCGCGGAAATCCGGTACCAGAATTTCTACTTTTGTATGCGGTGCATGCTCGTCGATTTCACGAATACAGTCAGCAAACTGTTGAGCACCACCATCACGTAAATCATCCCGGTCTACTGAGGTGATTACCACGTACTTTAATGCCATATCTTTTAATGTCATCGCCAACTTTTTCGGCTCTTCTGCATCGGGCGCTAACGGACGTCCATGACCAACATCACAGAAAGGACAGCGACGGGTACAGATGTCACCCAGGATCATAAAGGTTGCAGTACCGTGATTGAAACATTCCGCCAGGTTAGGACAAGATGCTTCTTCACATACTGAGTGCAAACCGCCTTTGCGCAGTCCGGCTTTTACTTTATCAATGTTTTCAGTGGTGCGCGGTAATTTGATTTTTAACCAATCCGGCTTACGCAACATGGTTTCACGCTCTGAAGGAATGACCTGAATCGGAATATGAGCCATCTTTTCGGCGTCACGTAATTTGGTGCCTGGGGCTACACGAGTCGTTGCTTTGCTCATTCGCTTAGTTTAATCCTGTTTTTCGGCTAACGTTTTCTGTTGCCAATAGTTGTTGAATTTCTGCTACTAAGGCTTCTCCAGCCTCATTAACCTGCTGTGGACCACCGATGTCGCTTGTCTGGATCATTTCCATGCCCGCATATCCGCAAGGGTTGATGCGTAGAAAGGGCGACAAGTCCATATTGATATTGATAGCCAACCCATGAAAAGTACATCCTTTACGGACTCTCAGCCCCAACGAGGCAACTTTTCGACCATCGACATAAACGCCTGGCGCATCAGGTCGAGCGTAGGCGTCGATATCAAATCGAGCCAACATATTAACGATTGAGTTTTCAATCATGGTCACTAGCTCGCGCACGCCCATTTTACGGCGTTTCAGGTCAATTAGAAAGTAAATGACCTGTTGACCAGGACCATGATAGGTAACCTGACCACCGCGATCGACTTTTACTACCGGAATATCACCCGGCATCAATAAGTGTTCTTCTTTACCTGCTTGCCCCTGAGTGAAAACCGGCGGGTGTTCGACCAGCCAAAGTTCATCCAGGCTCTGTTCATCACGATTGTCGGTGTAATCCTGCATAGCATGCCACACAGTCTCGTAGTCCAACGTGTTTAACTGACGTATCACAAGAGGTTGAGTCACTATCTGTTTCCTAACAAAATAAGTGCCGGCATTATAGCCGTTCGCCTTAAAAAATCTACAACCGTGACGCTATAGTACGTAACGAACTTCTTCGATGGCGGACAGTTCAGCATACAACTTTTCGATGTGTTCCTGACTGGTAACCGTCACGGCGACCGAAACAGAGTGGTAATTGCCTTTGCTGCTAGGTTTGATGGAAGGTGCATAATCCCCTGGTGTGTCATTTTGCAAAACTGCAACGACTAAGTCCGGCAGGTGATCGACGGCAACGCCCATGACCTTAAAATTCAATACGCAGGGGAATTCCAATAATTCATTAAATTTGGTTTTCATCATAATAAATACAACTTAGTCAGCTAATAATTGGGATTTAAATGCCAGTAAGGAGGCCGCGATCCGTTTGGTTACCGGACCGATACTCCCTGAACCGATGATTTTATCATCAATTGCCACAATAGGTGAAATCTCTCTGGTTGAACTGCAGATCCAAATTTCATCGGCGCCGGGTAGTTGTTCTATATGGATGCCTTGTTGGAAAACTTCAAGGCCTGCCTCGATACATAATTCGATAATCAAATCCCGGGTGATACCGCCTAAAATATGCTGACTCTTGGGCGGCGTATACACTTTGCCTTGCCGGACCAGAAATACGTTAGAACTGGCCCCTTCGGTCAGCTGTTGCTGACGATGCAGGATAGCTTCGTCAAATCCATTGGCTTTCGCTTGATTGACCATTAAGGTATTTGCCAGCAGTGCTATGGACTTTATATGACAGTGATGCCAGCGAATATCTTCCATCAGCGTTGCTTTGACAGGCGTTAACGTAGCGTTGCTTTTGGGTAATGCTGAAGCCATAACTAATACCGTTGCTGACAACGGCGTAGCAACCACGTGTTGGCGTTCACCATCAATGCCGCGGGTCACTTGCAGATAAATGGATTGGTTTTCACCATGGGTGTTCAGGTTAGCCTGGATCACCTGTTGGATAATCTCCAGCCATTGCTGTCTGTTATACGGAGAGGCAAGGTTTATCTCGGTGAGGGAATCAAACAATCTATCTAAGTGCTGCTCTGCACGAAAAGGTATACAGCGATAAACAGGGATGACTTCATAAACCCCGTCCGCAAACAAAAAACCTCGGTCAAGGACCGAGATTTTTGCGAATTCTTTGGCGATAAAATCGCCATTTAGATATACGGTATCTGTCATTTATACCAATCCCATTAAATTATTGCTCACTCAGTGAGAATTTAAAGGCTTTTAGACAAGGCTTTGATTGCAGAG
>NZ_JBHZSG010000059.1:0-16444 GCF_043642205.1 Thalassotalea litorea
GCATTTTAGGGATTTTCCCGACCACGTCAACACCCAAATCAATAAAAATCACAAAAAAACGATCGTTTGCTTAAAAAGCCAACAAACCGTTCAATGTGTGAGCAATGTTTATACAAAAAGCTGTAGAGATCGCATTAAAGCTGCAATTTATTTACACTAACGGCGGTCAATCGTAATCATCTGGGTAGTTGGGGCTCTCGCCGTTTAAGCTCAGTCCTAGGCTACGCGCATCACTTTATTTATTGTAACCGTGCGCTGGCATATCTTCTGAAAAATAAAAATTGATAAACATTTAAGGAAACGAAATTGAAAACCTTTACCGCAATAATAACCAGTGCATTACTGCTAGTGAGCACTGCCAGCTATAGCAAACCGGTGGCGGAGTCGGCTGATCAGGTCAGCCCTCTTTTAGTTGGTCAAACCATCCCTGAGGTTACCACCACCACAGTAGACGGTAAAAAGGTTGCTTTTAATGAGATTGTGGACGGCAAGCCGACCGTTCTGTTTTTTTATCGTGGCGGTTGGTGTCCATTTTGTAATGTGCAAATGGGACAATTACAAGCGATCGAAAAGGACTTAGTAGACCTAGGCTACCAATTAATTGGTGTTTCGACCGATTCTCCTGCGGATTTACAAAAGAGCATGACTAAAGAAGAATTAAGCTATCAATTATTATCAGACTTTGATTCGCAAATGAGCCAAGCTTTTGGTTTAGCATTCTTTACCTCACAAAGCGTCACCGATCGCTACCTTGGAAAAATGGATTTGCAGAACCCTTTACAGAAAAACGCAGCTGGTGAAGAGCGATTAGTACTCCCTGCGCCAGCGGTTTATGTTATCGACGGCGACGGTATGGTGCACTTTCAGTATGTAAACCCTAACTTTAAAGTTCGTCTTGACCCACAACTGCTATTGATGGCGGCTAAGTTAGCCAAGTAAACATAACGACTGCATCAGCAAATGCTAAGGTGGGTAATGGCGCAACGCGTTAAATCCATAAATAGTAAAAAAGCTCAAAGTCTTTGATCAAGGCTTTGAGCTTTTTTTAATACGGGGTTTTCTCACTTATCGCAATAAATTCGCGGGCGAGTATTGATCAGTTAGGACGCGATACGCGTCATCTTGTTTTACCTGGCGTTCAAGCAATGATGCTGTGTACTTAATATCCACATCTAGCTGCGCCAATGGGATCTGCCAGTCTTTAACGCGATTAAGCAAGGTTGCCTCGTCAGGAAGTTGTCTGGCCGCCAATATGATTCGGTTTCCCGAATTATTCGCTTTCGAAACGGTATAAAAATCACCAAACACATCATGATAGGTTGCCGTTTCATGATGAAACAATAAAGAACTGGAGAACGTATTGGCAACGACAACACCATTATCGGTTAACAGGGATTTGGTTTCCTGCAAAAACTCCCGGGTCAGCAGATGTTCAGGGATATATTCGCCATTAAAAGCATCAAGAATGATTAAATCATATTTCAACTTTTTTAATCCGGCACGTTTAATAAAGATTCTTCCATCCTGGTTAAATGTCTGGATATTTTCAGACTCTTTAAAGTCAAAGTATTCTTTGGCCACGGTGACAACAGCAGGGTCGATTTCAACATTGTCGACTTTGATATCTGGAAACAACAGCTGCAAACTGTTAGACAGGGTGCCGCCACCTAAGCCAATGATCAACACTTTTTCTGGATTGGGATTTACCAATAATCCAGCAAATACAAATTTAGTGTAATCAAAAACCAAACGATTTGGCTCGTCTTTATCAATACAAGATTGGCTGGATACACGACGTTTGACCGAAAACTTCAGGCATCGGATATTCTTTTTATCTTCAACGAAAATATTCCTATACATCGAACGTTGCTCTTTGATCACTTCAGCAAAGCTTAACGATGGCAATAACACCAGTAAACTGGTCATCGCCACCAACAGACTTTTAGCCTTTATTGTTATGCGATTAGCCATGAGCCATAACCTCTTGATTTTTATTCTGGGTAAAATGATGGTAAGTCCAGGCCAAAGCACCAAGCAATACCAGCAGACCACAAAAAGAAAAGAGAATTTGATTCACTTCAAACCAGAGAACCAAATAAAACGAGGTGAGCAAGGTACCAAGGGCACTGCCCATTGTAGAAACAAAGTAAAGCAATCCAGCGATCTGGCCACTTTCATTATGGTGGGTAACCAAAAGGCGAATCGAATAGGGGGAAATCATGCCGAGAATTATCGTAGGCACTAAAAATAAGATGGTCGATGCGACCAAAGAACCATAGCGGCTATCTTCGATATTCACAAAAACCCAGTCAAGTATATTAGTAGTAAAGTAGATCAAAGGCAGTAGCGTAATGCCCGCCAGGATAAAGATGGCACCAAACCGTTTCAGAGATGGGTTATTCAGGGATAGTCTCCCCCCGTATAGATAACCGACCGAAAGCGCCAGCATAAATACGGTAATAATACTGCCCCAGACATGAACACTGGAACCAAAATAAGGCGCTAAAATGCGCCCACCGAGCAACTGAATGCCCATGATCGAGAAACCACCGGAGAAAGCAAGAAGAAAAATTAGAGGGTTTTGCACAGTACAACCTGAAGACAAGCAATTAACATTGGCTTAACTTACCAGTGAAAGGCTTCTACAGGCAATAGTTATTTAGCGCAGGGACGGATTAACGATTAGAAGACTCTCTGGTGATTAAATGTGTCGGCATTAACACCGTTTTGGGTTTAGAGCCTGCAATCATGCTGAGCAAATTATCCACTAACAGTTGCCCCGCCAACACAGTATCTTGCTTGGAAGTGGTTAACGCGGGCTTGGTATAGCTGGCCATCGGAATATCATCAAAGCCAACAACTGCAACATCATCAGGGACGGTTAAACCAGCTTCCTGCAAAGCACGCATAGCTCCGATAGCAATTAAATCGCTGGCTCCAAATAAACCATCAAAGCTGACACCCTTTGCCAATAATGACTTAGTCGCTTGATAACCGGCTTCTTCGGTTGAAACCGCATTAAACTGAAGATTTGCATCAACAGCTAATCCTGCTGCCTGCAACGCCACTTTATGCCCTTCATAGCGCCCCGAGAACTCGGGAGCCGCATCAGAAATGGTGCCAATAAAAGCCAGGTTACGGCATCCTTTTGCAATCAAATGTTCTGTCAGTTGCTTACCGCCACCGACATTATCACCGCCAATACTGGTTACCGGCATGTCCGTAACTTCAGCACCGAAGCGCACGAAATGGGTGCCTTGTTGATGTAAATGCAACAGCTTATCTCGATAGTCGGTATAGTCACCGTAACCTAATAGAATGATACCATCGGCTTTATTACTATCGGCGTATTCTGCATGCCAGTCATTTTCCATTTCCTGGAATGACACCAGTAAGTCATAACCAGAATTAGAACAGGCGCGGGTAATCGACCCCAACATTGAAAGGAAAAAAGGATTGATTTGCGATTCATCCACACCGGGATCTTCAAACAGCAGTAGTGCCAACGTATTACTTTGCTGCGATCGCAAATTACGGGCATTTTTATCGACTTTATAATTTAATTCTTTGGCGATCGCCTGAATTTTTAGACGAGTCTCTTCATTAACAAGCGGACTGTTACGTAATGCCCTGGAAACCGTGGACTGAGAAACACCGGCTCGATAGGCGATATCAAATGAGGTTGCTTTCACAATAAACCGTCTGGCTACAAATCGATGAAGAAAATGTTACCCCAACTTCATCGGCTTGTATATAAGAGAAGCATTCAGTGCGCAGAACGTGAATATCTTAATCACTCGCAGCTTGCAGAAACGCCTGCTCAAACCTGTCGCCTGCGCACTAAATTCTAAACTCGGTTATGCAATGGGTTTTTAATTATTCGCTATCTTTAACAAAGATTACTGAAACCGCCGCAAGGAACATGGCAACACCCGCTAACATAATAATATTGATAGCTTCATTGCCAAAGATATTGCTTAAAATCCAACCGGAAGCGATACCTGATACTATTTGCGGTGCGGCAATAGTGAAGTTAAAAATTCCCATATACACCCCTGTTTTATCGGCCGGCAGCGAGCCTGCTAGGATTGCATAAGGCATTGCCAAAATAGCTGCCCAGGCAATACCAACGCCCACCATCGACCACATCAACCCTAGCGCTCCCTTCGGTACTTCCACCTGAGTGATGAACAGATCGACATGAGTAATAGTCGGGTCCTGGAACAATACGAAACTTAAATACCCCAATCCACCGGCAACAAGACTCAGTGAATAAGTCAGCTTACGGCCAAAGGTATTAGCAAGCTTGGTTAGCATCAGTGCAAAAATTACCGAAAATAGGGCTTGCGCTGCGTACATAATACCAACCCAGTCACCGGCAGAGCCTTTCGCCGCAGCGATATCTGCTGGTAAGCCGCCCATCGCAGAAATATACGCCGGGTCAAACCATTTTGTGGCAACGCCCCAAGTATGTTGGGTAATTGCCGCAGGGGTATAAGTCCACATAATGAATAGCGCAAACCAGGAAAAGAACTGCACTAATGCCAGTTGCTTCATAATTGGTGGCATGCCTTTGAGAAGATCCCAGAAACCCGCCATCCGCTCGGCGAACGATTTTTTAGCTTGCTGCTCTTTGGCCACAGCTTCAGCGTCCATGCCTTTGAACGCATAGTATTCTTCCGGTGGATATTCCTTAGTTCGAAATACGGTCCATAGTACCGAGCCAAGCAGAATCGTCGCGCCAATGTAGAACGACCAGATAACCGAAGGTGCAACTTCACCCTGAGCAGAAAGGTTGTCCAGACCGATGACGTTGGTTAGGAAGAAAGGCAGAATCGAACCAACTACGGCGCCAATGTTTATCAATAAGGTTTGTACCGAATAACCCTGGTTGCGCTGATTATCTGGCACCATATCAGATACCAAAGAGCGAAACGGCTGGAACGTAACATTAAATGCCGCGTCTTTTATCGCAAAAATAAACAAGCCGAAGATCATCGGAGGGATAAATGCGACAACCATGGAAGCATTGGGTAACAGTGCCATTGCCATAGCGGCGACGATCGCGCCACCTAAAATAAACGGAAGGCGGCGCCCCATTTTATTCCAGGTTTTATCGGATGCTGCTCCAACAATCGGTTGGACAAGAAGACCCATAATTGGTGCCGCTAACCAAAACAGCGAGAGTGAAGATAAATCTGCACCTAAATCAGATAAAATTCGGCTTACATTACCATTTTGTAATGCAAAACCAATTTGCACACCCAGAAAGCCAAAACTGACGTTCCATATTTGCCAAAACGATAATTGTGGCTTTTGTTTCATTGTCATACTTCTTTAATACGGCGCAAGCGCCATCCCCAAATTTTTAAACCTTGGCTAACAAGCTCTATTGAGCCTGCAAACGAATCGCGAAACCGCCACTGTTTGCCATAGTAAGTTTTAATGTATCTTTAGCAGTAACCATTTTTTCTTCGATGGTAATCTCTGCCGGATTATCGACCCAGTTGGTATCTTCTGAATCGCGGTAAATCTGAGCTCGGTATTTTACGCCAGGCTGCAAGAAGGTCAAAGCGACACTAACATCACGAGCATCTTCATCGGTAAGTCCGCCAATAAACCAGTCGTTACTGTCCCGCTGCTGACGAGCAAAAATGACGAAATCGCCCACTTCGCCAGCAAGGGCAATACTTCGCTCCCAATCGGTTGGTACATCCTGAATAAACTGAAACGCCGGTAAATTAGCTTGGTAATTACGTGGTAAATCAGCGGCCATTTGGATTGGGCTATATAACACCACATAGAGCGCCAATTGTTTTGCTAGTGTGGTTTGTGGTCGGTTGGTATCGGCCCCCAGACCATTAAAGGTCATGTCAAAAATACCCGGGGTAAAATCCATAGGCCCGGATAACATGCGAGTATAGGGCAAAATTGCCGCATGCTCAGGAGGGTTTGGTGGATTACCCCAGGCGTTAAATTCCTGACCGCGCGCACCTTCCCGGGAAATCCAGTTCGGGTAAGTACGGCGCAAGCCGGTGTCTTTCACCGGTTCATGAGTATTGATAGAGATTTTGTGTTTTGCGGCAAGTTCTATATTGTACAAATACTCATTCACCATAAACTGGCCGTCGTGCCACTCTTTACGGGCAATGCCATTTTCATCGATACGTTTGATATTGCCGCCATCGGCAACATAACCGGTTTTCACCTGTGCAACATCATACTTTTCATACAACGCAAAAGCATCTTCCATCTGATTACGATAGTTCGTGACATTGCCGGAAGTTTCGTGGTGACCAATAAGACGCACACCTTTGTCTTTAGCATATTTGTAGATTGCATCCATATCAAAATCGGGATAACTCTCAGTGAAACTAAATACATCGCCATTGAAAAACCAATTTCCATCCCAGCCAATATTCCAGCCCTCGACCAAAACACCATCGAAACCATATTTGCTAGCAAAATCCATATACCGCTTAACCTCACTGGTGGTCGCACCGTGTTTATCACCACTGCCCCAGGTGTTTTCGTTAATATGCATGCCCCACCAGATACCGATGTATTTGCCCGGCTCGACCCAAGATACATCGCCTAGTTTGTTAGGCTCATTCAGGTTCAGAATAAGGTGAGAATTCAGCAGACCAGTGGCATCTTCACTAATTTGCACGGTACGCCAAGGGGTATTAAACGCGCCCTGCTTTTTCACCAGTACACCGTCAGACCAAGGAGCCAGATCCGCTTTTAAGAATCCGTGACGACGTTGATCCAGGCTCATCGCCGCATAATCAACCAAAGCTGCTTCGTGAATACTGACATGCACGCCATTAGTTAATTTCATCGTAAATGGCGTATGAGCGCGATCGACATCGCGAAGCGAGGTGGTGTTATAAACATACTCATAACGATTCCAGCCGCGCGTTGGGATCCACCAGACCGTCGCATCGGCGTTTTTCTCCATCACAAACTCAGTCAGCTCGTTGGTGATGTTAATTTCATCTAAGCCTGCCTGCTCAGGGACTTCATAACGAAAGCCGACACCATCGTTAAATACCCGAATTCGCAAGCCATAGGTGTTTACGCTATCGCGATCTGCTTCGAGCGTCACACTCAACTCATTGTGATGATCAAGGATCTCTTTACTTTCGCCCCAAGGCTGTTGCCAGGTTTGTTTTACCTGCTTTTGCTTGCTCGACTTAATTTCAAAGCCAGATTCAAAGTAATCGCTATCGCGAAAAACCAAGCCAAGTGCCGAGGGTTCAATCACTTCCTGCTCATTAAAATCAATGCGATATTTGGGTGTTTTATCGTCATCGCTTACGGTAAACGTGATTTTCCCATCAGGAGACGATACCGATACTTCTTTAGCCATTACCGATGCACTAAATGCACTGACCACAGCAATCAGATAACAAAAACGCTTGTTTACTCGTGTTAACTTACCCATAAACTTTCCTTTCGTTTACGCTTAATCCGGGCTCTCGGCTAGCGTACGAATACCGCTACCGTTAATTTGCCAACATCAAAGCCTGAGTCAGTGACTCGACTTGCACTAATTATTGGATCATCACTTTGCTGTTGAGTCGGATGTAGTTGCCAGCCCTTAATATCACCATAAGTAAAGCGACGGGGTTCAGCCTGGTTGTTAAAAATCACCAGAATTTCATCATAAGTCGAATCTAAGTCTTCAGCCCCATCGATGTTATCATTCAGCTTCATGGCGATAATGCCAGACTGTTGCTCGATACCCGTGTTTTCGAAGGTTACTCGCTGCTGGACATCTTGTGCAGTGGTCAAACGAAACAGCTTAGAAGACATGCGAATCGACAGGTACTCGATAAAACGTTGTTTGGTCCAGGCAATATGTTCCGGTTTCACCGAATCACGACCGTCATTGTTATTGATCACATCCCTAATCAATTGCCAGTTTTGCTGATCCTTTTCCGCTGGTGGCAAACCAATATTGTAATTGTTCGTTTGCATCGCAAAGTCGACCTGATTGAACCAATCGCCGTAGTCGTAACTATCTCTTAAAAACGCTTTTGAACGCAGTAATTCTGAGCCCATGTGAATAAATGGAATACCTTGTGCCATTAATGGGTAGGCTAAAGACAAGACTTGCGCACGCGCTCTGTCTTCGGTACTCATATTATAAGGGAGGCGATACTGATTATTATCCCATAACGTTTGGTTGTCATGTTTGGACACATAGTTAATGGTATCGGCCGGATCTAACGCATAACCCGTTCCTTGATCGCCATAGGGGATATCTTTACCCAATACCTTTTCACCCTGACTATTCTCAAGCGGGAAGGTAGCCAGGTTACCGGCAAGACCGACGCGGATTTGGTCCATGGCAAGCATCGATTTAGCTTGTTCAGTTGTAACCAAATCATTGCCATTGGTAGTTAATTCATTCCCATAGGTACCTAAGCCATTACCAATACCCTGAGCTTTGCGGATATCATCACCTGCCGCGTTAAAAGCACCGCCGCGGACAGCATCACGCAACCGGTCACTGAACGTACCAATTTCCGTACCAGCAAGCTCAAGTTGGCTGGCCTGAATAAACCGTTGATTATCGGCAACTTCACCAAAATTCCAGCCCTCACCGTAAAAATAGGTATCCGCATCTACGGCCTGAACCGCCTTTCTCGCTTCGAGCATTAAATCTTTCGGCTGGTGCCCCATGAGATCAAAACGAAAACCATCAATTTTATAATCTCGAGCCCAGACAACGAGCGAGTCGACCATCAGTTTTGCCATCATCGCACGTTCTGTCGCGGTATTATCGCAACACGTAGATTGTTCAATTGCACCCGTTAAGGGGTTTAAGCGCTGATAGTAATTAGGAACAATTTTATCCAGTACCGAGGTAGTTTCTAAGCCGGCTTTATGCGTGTGGTTATAAACCACATCCATAATCACCCGAAATCCCATCTCGTGCAGACTTTGCACCATTTCTCTAAACTCGATGATGCGAGCGACACCCATAGGGTCGGTTGCATAACTGCCTTCAGGAACGGTGTAATGGAATGGGTCGTAGCCCCAGTTATAATCATCGATATCACGCCATTGACTCACCGCATGCTGTGCTTGCCCGGTCTTGGGATCGAATGATTGCAGCACTGAGGCCAGGCTATCCTGCATTTTCTCTGGTTCAAGTTTGTTTTCACCGGCACACCAATTGTGCTGGGGTTTTAACCTACATAATTTTGCCACCGTATCGGATAGTGACACTCTTTTGTCGGGATCTTCATTGACCGTACCAATATCAAATGCCGGCAATAGATGAATGTTATTCAAACCCGCTTGCTTTAGCTGCTTAAGATGACGCATACCATCACTGTCGGTTTCAGTAAACGCCTTGTATTTTCCTGCATAGCTAACCTTGCTCAAGCGTGAATCGTGGGCGGAGAAATCGCGGATATGGGTTTCATAAAATACGTTATCTTCGATTTGCGCGACCGTTGGCACCTGATGCTGTTGCCAGCCTGACGGCTTTAGGTTTTCACTATCTAAGTCAACCACTTGCGAGTATTCGCTGTTGATGGACAGCGACAGAGAATAGGGATCGGTGGTGATAATCGTTACTGTATCTTTCGCTTGAGGATGATAAATCTCAAGCTCGTACTGGTAATAATATCCCTGGTAATCACCGGCGTGTGTTGCTGACCAAATACCGGTTTTGTTATCTTCCTTGAGGTTGATTTCTTCCGGTTTTACAGACGCTTCAAGCTTTTCATAGAGCTTAACGGTGACCGATTTGGCCGTTGGTGCCCATAAGGAAAACTGGCTGTACGTTTTACCATCCTTTGAGTACGTTGTACTGCCAAACTGCTGATATTCATCGGCGTCATCGTCGCCTGATGTGTACAGAGCATCCAAAAGATTACCGAACTGCACCGATGTCGCAAAACTAACCTGCTGATTTTCATCAAGACTAATTAAGTAAATCGCACCTTTAACAAGCGCCTTAATGTCTTTTTGAGGTAAGTCCACAGTATAAGATTGTCTTGCTTGATACCCATCGAGATGCGGAAAACGTTTTAACAACGACGGGTCACTATCTTTTGCCACTAAGGGAATAAGCTCTGCCACACCGGCGCTGTCAGCGATGGCGGCTAAAAACAGACTCTGTTGCAACGATGGCAGGTCATAACCTAGTAGCTCTACATGGCTTTCGGATAACCAATGGGCTTTCGCGGAATCGCTAGCGCCAATGATTTGGCTCGCGGTAATTTTGTCTATGGCTAAACTGGAATCGGTTGGTAACGTGACTTTTTCATCTTTAACTTGCTCGGATTGACAACCAGCAAGCGCCAGCAAGGATGGCAGCAACATCAGTAGAGAAAAGGTTCTCAGGCGTTTTCTCAGCCATAGAGCAAAAAATTTAATCATAAACTTATCCGTACCATTGCCGGGCTTTTCCGACTCGAAAAAATAGGTTTAAAACCAAGGTCATGGACCCGGTATATGTTTTCGCTAGGATGCTCGATGATTCTCTAATAAGCAAATGCATACGTATTCAGGCCGTTTGGCAACGCCTGTAACCTTGCAATAAACTCACAATAACCTATTGTTTTAAATGCTTTTTAGCGGTTCATTGTTAACCACAGGTAAAAGTTGTTACGCCCATGCATTGCTTTAATGAATACGTATGCAAACAATTCTTTTATTCGACCAGTGCCATTAACATAGTCAGAATCCGCAAAAAGTGGGTGTATTTTGTACAAAAAGCACATATAACTTAATCAGGACGATTAAGACAATAATGATGCATGGATGTATACGGGGAGAAACAACATGTTAAATTTTAAGCCGAACAAGGTGGCGTTAGCGCTGGTATCTACCGGCCTAATGGCTATGAGTTCTGTGTCTTTTGCTGCTGAAGAAGCAACCGCTGAACAGCAAGCTGAACAAGAAGTTGAAGTTATTGAAGTCACGGGTTTCCGTCGAAGCGTCGTGGAATCAATGAACACCAAGCGCTACTCAACAAGTGTTGTAGAAGCGATTTCTGCTGAAGATATCGGTAAACTACCAGATTCTTCCATTGCAGAATCTATCGCCCGCCTACCGGGCATCACCGCACAACGTCTAGATGGCCGTGCGAGCAAAGTCAGTATTCGTGGTTTTGGCGAAAATGAATCCGCCACAACCTTTAATGGACGTGAACAGGTATCTATTGATGATAACCGTGGCGTTCAATTTGATCTTTATCCTTCAGAGATCATGAGCGGTGTAACCGTTTATAAAACACCTGATGCCACCATTGAAGGTGAAGGTATTGCCGGTGTTGTAGATTTACAAACCATTCGTCCGTTAAGCATTGATGAGCGTGTTATCCACATCAATGGCCAAATGGAAAAAACCAGTTTTAGCGAATTAAACCCGGATGCCGACGATACTGGCTACCGTGGCACCTTCGCATACATGGACAAATTTGCAGACGACACTGTAGGTGTTGCCGTTGCTGTTTCTACCATGAGTTCTCCAAACCAGGAAAAGCGCTGGAATGCTTGGGGCTACCCAGAATTCACCGCTGAAGATGGCAACTCATATTCAATTTTAGGTGGTGCAAAGCCTTTCGTTCGCTCTTCAACCCTAGAGCGTGATTCAATCATGGGTGTTTTCGAATTCCTACCATCGGATAGCTTCCACGTAACCGTTGATGCGTTATACGTTGACTTCAAAGATGAAAAAATCTTACGCGGTATTGAGGTTCCATTTGCCTGGGGTCAGGGTTCTGTATCAGCGATTGACGTAGATCCTGAAACCGGATTTATCACTAGCGGTTTAACCGAAGGTCAACGCGTAGTTGTTCGTAACGACTATGAAGAACGTGCTGCGGACCTGTCCTCACTCGGCATCAACGCTGAATGGGACGTTTCTGATAACTGGACTCTTGAAGCTGACGCTTCTTACTCTAAAGTTGACCGTACCATCTGGTCTCTAGAGAGTTATTCAGGTACTGGTCGAGGCGATTCTCGTGGTGTTGCTGACGATATTGGTTACACTTTCGATGGTGGCAATACGGGTGCTAAATTTTCACCAACGCTTGACTACTCTGATTACAACCTAATTCAGTTAGGTGGTCCATTATCTTGGGGTTGGAGCTCAGCACTAAACGATAAATACGGTATCACAGGGACTGAGTACGAAAACCAGGCGCAAGATGGTTTCCTCAATACTCCGGAAGTTGAAGATGAGCTAACGTCATTACGTTTTGCGGCGACGCAAGTTTTAGATAATGACTTTATTGGTTCTGTAACTTACGGTATGTCGTATAAGCAACGAGAAAAAACCAAAGAGTCTGACGGCTTCTTCATGACCGTAAATGGTTTCTCTTTAGACAACCCTGGTATGCTTCCAGTACCTGAAGATTATCGTCTTGGTTCTGTAAACCTGGACTTTATCGGCATGGGTGACATGATTGCATATGACGTGCGCGGTTTGATGAATGATGGTTACTATGACTTGTTATCTGAAAAGCTAACAAATCCAAGTCATTCAACAAAATCCTGGACAATTCAGGAAGATATCCTTTCTGCATTTGTAAAAGCGGATATCAATGCTGAAATCGGTAACTTACCGTTATCCGGTAACGTCGGCGTACGTTATGTTCAAACCGATCAATCATCACAAGGTAATGCATTTAATACCGTTGATGGCCTAATCGTGACATCACCTACCGATGTTGAGCATGATTTCTCTCACGTATTACCAAGTCTGAATCTATCTTTGGCCTTAACCGATAGCCAAACGGTACGATTCGGTGCTGCGAAAACAATTTCTCGTGCACGTTTGGATTGGATGAACGCGTCTATTAACGCCACATACAACCAGACACCTGACGCTAATGGTAACAACTGGAGCGTTAACGGCGGTAACCCGCTACTTGAGCCAAAAGAAGCCATTGGTCTTGATTTAACCTATTCAAATTATTTCTCTAGTGAAGGTTATTTCTCTGTTGCACTTTTCCATAAAGATCTTAAAAACTGGATCTTCGATGGTACTTATGAAGTTGACCTAACCGGCGTTGCGGATCCGATTTCTGGTGAAATTCCAGAAAACCCAATCGCAACGGGTACCGGTAAAGTAAATGGCGGTGAAGGTACATTATGGGGCTATGAAGTTTCTGTAACGTTACCATTTAACGCATTTGCAGAAAGCCTTGACGGCTTTGGTGTTATCGCCAGTTACACGGGTGTTGAGTCTGACATCGAAGATCAAAATGGTAACGAGTTCCAGTTACCTGGTCTTTCCGATTCAATTGCAAACTTAACCGCATACTACGAAAACAACGGATTCCAATTCCGTGCAAGCATGCGTTATCGTGATGACTTTAAAGGCGATGTCTATGGCTTAGGTTTCGACACGGTACAAGTTGATATCATCAGTGAAACCATTGTTGATGCACAAATTGGTTATGACTTTGGTGAAGCAGGATTTGAAAGCCTAGACGGCCTGTCAATCTTCCTACAAGGTTACAACTTAACGAAAGAGCCGTTCACCTCATTATCTGGTGATAACGCTTTACAGGTTCGTGACTACCAAGACTACGGTAGCAGCTACTTGCTTGGCTTTAGCTACAAACTGTAATTTCGTTTAGCCACAACCATTTAAAAGCCCTACACCTATAATGGTTTAGGGCTTTTTTATTTCGAAAAATTCTTTAATATCAACTAATCGCTCTATTAATCGCATTTATACAAGTTCGTTGAGAAACCTATGAAAAATAATGTTGTTTCAGATGTTGTCATCCTTGGTGGCGGCACCGCTGGCTGGATCACCGCATCCCTATTAGGCCGAGTGCTAGGCAAAGTCATTAACATCACTTTGGTGGAATCAGATCAGATTGCAACGGTAGGTGTCGGTGAAGCGACCATTCCACCCATCATAAATTTAAATAATGCGCTAGGCATCCCAGAGTCCGAATTTTTAAAAGCTACCAATGGTTCAATCAAATTAGGTATCGAATTCGACGGCTGGAAAACCGAAAACGATAGCTATATGCATGCCTTTGGTGGCATTGGTAAGGATTTTCCATTCAGCAACTTCTATCACTATTGGTTGAAACATAGAGAGACAGCGGAGAAACCCTATGATTTTTGGGATTTCTCGCTAAATTATCAGGCTGCGAAGCAAAATAAATTTGCAAAGATGGCGAAGATTGAAGGGACCAATTTACCCGGCATCAATTACGCCTACCACTTTGATGCCACTTTATATGCAAAATTTCTCAGCGCATTTGCCCAGAATAAAGGGGTCACGCGTGTTGAAGGCAAGGTCAAAACGGTCCATACCAATGACGACAACGGCTTTGTATCATCGTTAGAACTCAGTGATGGTCGACAGATAGCCGGTGAGTTATTTATTGATTGCAGCGGATTACAAGGTTTACTCATTGATAAAACGCTTAATACTGGATTTGAAGACTGGTCACACTGGTTACCCTGTGATCGTGCAATTGCGGTGCAATCAGATCGTTTAGAGAATATACCTCCTTATACCAAATCTACGGCTCATCGAGCGGGCTGGCGCTGGACAATTCCGTTACAGCACCGAACTGGCAATGGTATCGTCTATGCGAGTAATCACATGAGCGATGACGAAGCTCAAGAGCTATTGCTAAATTCAATCAATAGCGCGCCTCTCACTGAACCTAAGGTGATAAAGTTTAAAACCGGACGGCAGCGAAAGCAGTGGCATAAAAATGTGGTCAGTATCGGTCTGTCTAGCGGATTTTTAGAGCCGTTGGAATCAACCAGCATCCATCTGATTCAAAGTTGCGCGACTCGCTTAATCAAAGTTTTTCCCCATCAGGGTATCAATAGCCGCGATATTGAGGAGTTCAATCGTCAGAGTAAAATCGAAATTGAGAATATTCGCGATTTTATCATTCTGCACTACAAAGTGAATCAGCGCAGCGATTCCCGATTTTGGACTCAATGCCGACAAATGGATATTCCTGAAACACTGCAACGGAAAATTGAATTGTTCCGGGAAACGGGAAAGATATTTAGGGAGCAAGACGACCTCTTTACCGAAATTGCCTGGCAGCAAGTCCTTATTGGACAGGGGATGATCCCCAATGATCATCACATATTGGCAAATCAATTATCACAACCACAACTTGATGAACTCATGAAAAATCTCGACACCATAATCACCAATGCGGTAAATAAAATGCCTGAACATAGGCAATTTTTGGCACAAGTTAACCAAAAATAACGGCTATTATATCAATAGCATCGATAAATCCTGGATACGGGCATGTACTTATACTTATGAAAACGTTAAACATTCCACAATTACCATTACCTTCATCGCGCCTAATCTATGGCTGTATGCGCATCAATGGTGATAATTCGCCGGCAGATATTGCCAAAGGGAAAAGAGCCATCGAAGCGGCCATCGACGAGGGTTACAATCATTTTGATCATGCTGATATTTATGGCAACGGAGCTTGTGAGTCCATATTTGGCGATGTTATCAAATCGCAGCCACATTTGCGTAATAAGCTGTTGATCACCTCAAAAGCTGGGATTCGCTTTGCCAACACGCCGGTAACTGGTGAAGTCGGTCGCTATGATTTTTCCCATGACTATTTAATTACTCAAGTTGAAGGCTCGCTAAAACGATTAAACATCGATGCTCTGGATATGTTTTTGCTGCATCGACCGGATTATCTGTTTAACGCTGAAGAAGTGGCGCATACCCTGAATGAATTAAAACAGCAGGGTAAAGTAAAACACTTTGGTGTCAGTAATTTCTCGCCGTCACAGGTAGAACTATTACAATCGAAAATGGATGACGCGTTACTGGTTAATCAGGTAGAGATCAATATTCACAATATCAGTGCTTTTGAAAATGGCACTTTAGATCAATGCCAGCAATATGGCATTACTCCGATGGCTTGGTGTCCGATTGCTACCGTTGTTTATGAAGCCTGGGGCAATACCTTCAACCAAGACGATGTCGAACGTATTCATCTTGAATATCAACGGCAGGCAGATTTTTACGGCTGTGAAAAATGGGTTGTTGCGTTGGCCTGGCTGTTAATCCACCCGGCGAATATCTGTCCTATTGTCGGTTCAACCAATCCAGAGCGCATTGCGATGGCAAAACAGGCACTGGCGTTAAATTATCGACACGAAGACTGGTATCGCTTGCTTGAGGCCCGCAATGGCCACCCGGTGCCCTAAGTCATTCATCTTCTGTTGCTAACGCCTGGAAACTGCTGTTATCGTATTTAATACATTCGGAAGGAACCACGATAATTAATGAGCTTTTGGAAAGAGTTGTACGATATATACCAGCATCAATTGCAATCTAATCGCCTCGCAAAAGGGGCGAGTAGGGCATTATACCAATCACATTAAATTATTGCTCACTCAGTGAGAATTTAAAGGCTTTTAGGCAAGGCTTTGATTGCAGAGAA
>NZ_JBHZSG010000060.1:0-14874 GCF_043642205.1 Thalassotalea litorea
TCTGCAATCAAAGCCTTGCCTAAAAGCCTTTAAATTCTCACTGAGTGAGCAATAATTTAATGTGATTGGTATAAACAATCTAATGCGCTTTTATTAGCCCTTGTTTTTAATCTGGAAATAAGATTTTTAAACACAAATGGATGAGACTTGATTGAGCGCATATCCAAAACGCCCTTTGACATAATATGTCGCATTTTCAATTTATCCCTGCTATAGTGGTTAACATTCTGATCACAACTCAGAAACAAAAACCGCTAAAATTCTGGCCTTACGGATCGGAATGACTACGCAAAGGAGGTATGAATTGATGGAAAATAATGTCTTAATCTGGGGAGGCCTTGGGGTCTTGATGATGTTGTTGGAAATAATTATTCCCGGCGGAATTATCATCTTTCTCGGCATCTCTGCCGTTGTAGTAGCTCTGACCTTGCAACTTGGTCTCATCGACCATTGGGTCCATGCCTTCACTTGTTGGTTTATTTTATCTTTGCTGCTGTTACTGCTATTTCGAAATATCACTCAGAAAATGGTGGGTGGCGATACCCGCATTGATAACACAGACGAAGAATTAGATATGTTTGGCGCTGAAGTGGAAGTGGTAGAGACGATTGGCCCTGGCAACCAAAAGGGACGAGTAATGTTTCAAGGTTCCAGCTGGACAGCCTTGGGCGATGGCAGTGAAATAAAGCCCGGCGAAGCCGCGAAAGTTATCTGCCGGGAGAACATCTCTCTGGTCGTCGAACGAATAGAATCATAATCAATGCCAAATACGCATTCGAAATCCCTCTCGGACACTCTCGTCTTGGAGAAAACCCGAACCTGTTTACGATAATACGGACGGAATTTACAACCTCCCCTCCTGTAATAGGTGGAATGAGTTAAGGTTTACAGCTTCCGTCTGAGTAAGCAATGTTAAGTCGTAATTGGTATCAAACAAGGAGTATATAGTGTTAGCGATTTTTACATTTACCCTGTTAGCGGTGTTGTTTATTCTTTTTAAACTCATCCTGATAGTTGAAATGCGCGAAGTATGTGTCATTGAGCGTCTTGGAAAATTCAGAGCCGTGATGCAACCAGGCATGCATTTTTTAATCCCATTTTTTGATCGAGTCGCCTATCGTCACGAAACGCGTGAACAGGTGCTCGATATTCCAGCGCAAAGCTGTATTTCCAAAGACAACATTCAAATCGATGTTGATGGGCTGGTGTATATCAAAGTGATGGATGGTGCGAAAGCCAGTTATGGTATTGAGGATTATCGTCGCGCCAGCGTTAACCTGGCCCAAACTACCATGCGTTCAGAAATCGGTAAACTTAATTTAAGTCAGACCTTTAGCGAGCGAGACACGTTAAATGAGACGATTGTTCGCGAGATTGATAAGGCATCCGACCCCTGGGGCATTAAAGTACTTCGCTATGAAGTTCGAAATATCACGCCTTCGATGAATGTTATTCACACTCTGGAAAAGCAAATGGAAGCAGAGCGCAAAAAACGCGCAGAAATCACCCTGGCAAATGCCGAGCGTGATTCGGTAATCAACCTTTCCGAAGGTCAGCGCCAGCATGCAATTAATTTGTCTGAAGGTGACAAACAAAAGCAAATTAACGAAGCTGAAGGTCGGGCTCAGGAGATTGAAATTATTGCCGATGCGACAGCTAATGGCATGGGGTTAATTGCTCAGGCTGCGAAGCAACCGTGTGGTGACGAAGCCATTAAAATGCGACTTATGCAGGCCTTTATCCAACAAACTGGCGACATCATTAATGAAGCCGATGTTTCTATCATGCCAACAGAAATCGCCAAACTAGAGGGTTTTTTCAAAGGAATGGATAACGTCACGGCTAACGTGCAAGGAGGTAAATAATGGATATTCAAAATATTGCACCTATGGATGGTCTGGTAATGATCATCTGGGGCGTGTTATTCCTCATTTTAATCATCAAATTTTTTCAGTCGATTCGTTTAGTGCCGACAAAATCCGCTTATATTGTTGAGCGTTTAGGTAAATATCACTGTACGCTGGAAGCCGGCTTTCACGCCCTGTTACCGTTTATTGATCGTGTTGCTTACATTCAGGATTTGAAAGAAGAAACCATCGATGTACCACCTCAGGAGTGCTTTTCTAAGGATGAGGTCAACGTTGAAGTCGACGGTGTTATCTATATCTCGGTTACCGATCCGGTTAAAGCCAGTTATGGGATAACCGATTATAGATTCGCCGCCATGCAGTTAGCACAAACCACGACCCGGTCTGTAATTGGTACATTGGAGCTGGACAGAACGTTTGAAGAACGTGATCTCATTAGCGCCAAAGTGGTTGAGGTTTTAGACGCTGCGGGCGATACCTGGGGGATTCGCGTTCACCGTTATGAAATTAAGAATATTTCGCCACCGCAAACGGTAAAAAATGCCATGGAGATGCAAGTAAATGCCGAGCGAGAACGTCGTGCGATTTTGGCGAAAAGTGAAGGTGATAAGCAAAGTTTGATCAATCGTTCGGAAGGTATCAAACGCGAAACCATCAATGTATCAGAGGGTGAAAAACAACGCCGAATCAATGCGGCCGAAGGTAAGGCTTCAGAAATTCTGGCGCTTGCCCGGGCAACCAGTGAATCGATCACTAAGGTAGCACAGGTAATTAATCAGGACGGCGGACAGCAAGCATTAGAAATGCAGCTGAGCGAGCAATACCTCGCCCAGTTTAAAGGCTTAAGCAAGGCAAATAACAAAGTCATATTGCCTGCCAACCTGATGGATTATCAGCAATGGATGGATTCGATTGGTCTTAACAGCATTGCCAATCAACGTAAAAAGTCCGGGTAAGGACGATTTACTCACTAAATAAAAAAGCGCCAAGAGGCGCTTTTTTTTAGATAAACACAACCAAGTCATTGCTTAAACAGATTCATTTATTCCTAAACGATCCATCAAAAACTGCCAGGATGTGTCATCAAAATGAGATTTAGACAGATAATGACGGGCGCCATCATCGGTATTTAAAACCACACCTAATGATGTCTGCTCTGCAGCTGTTACCTGCTTCCAAACATAACGTAAGGTTTGCTTACCACCCTGCCAGGAAATCTCTTCCTTAGTCATCGTCAGCTCAAGTTTATGGCCATAATTACGTGACAGCATCTGTCTCGTTACCCACCAGCCTCGAGCATAAATCTGACTAAATATTTCGATAATCGCGAGGATAATGAAGAACGCGCCAAGATGCCGGCTTAAGCCCTCAACCTCAAGTTGAATAATAAAACCCGCAATCAACAATAACAAAAACGCTTTGCCATATAATTGCCAAAACGGTCGCTGTTGTGCACCGCGAGACTGATCAAAACACTCCCGAAGATAGGTTTTGTCTAACTCAAAGTTAATAATAATTTTATCCGTTGCAGTCATTCAGGTTTACTTCACTGGGACAATTTTTTTAATGCCCTGTCCATCAATACCTAGATAGATAAAGCCATCCGGTGCCTGGAACACGTTGCGAACCCGACCTACGTCTTTAAACAACTTTTCCTGCGATACTAGGTTATCGCCATCCACCGTGATTAACACCAGGTAATTAAACTTCATCGAACCCGCCAGCATCTTGCCTTGCCACTGAGGGTACTTATCCGAGGTGACAAAAGTTAAGCCTGATGGTGCCAATGATGGTGTCCATTGCAACGCAGGCTGTTCCATGCCTTCTTTTTCGGTAAGGTCGGTAAATGAGGTACCACTGTAGTTAACGCCATAACTGATCACTGGCCAACCATAGTTCAGGCCCTTGCGGATAAGGTTAACTTCATCCCCACCTTTCGGGCCATGTTCCGTTGCCCAAATATTTCCGGTGTTTGGATCCATAGCCATCCCCTGCGGGTTACGATGACCAAAACTGTAGATCGCTGCTTTTGCACCTTTGGTATCCACAAACGGATTGTCCGCTGGAATACTGCCATCCGGTTTAATGCGATAGATTTTACCGCTGTCTAAACGAATGTCTTGAGGATTTTCATCCCGCATACCGCGGTCACCAATGGAAAAGAACACATCTCCGTGTTTATCAAAGGCAATGCGACTACCGTAGTGCTGACGTTTGTCGCTTTCACCTTCGGCTTTATACAATTGTTGTTGGTCAACCAACGCCATACCTTTTAGCTTGGCGCGCATCAATGCGGTATTGCTGCCTTCTCCTTCATCACTGGAATAGGTGAAATAGATCCAGCCGTTGTCGGCGTAATTTGGATCGATAACGATATCCAGTAATCCCCCCTGTCCATAGTCATGAATATCAGGCAAACCTGAAATGGTGTCTTCCAGAAGTTTACCGTCACGAACCACTTTAATCTCGCCTTCGCGTTCGGTTACCAGCAAGTCACCATTGGGTAACTGAGCCATCCCCCAGGGAATATCGATGCCGTCGGTAACCAATTGAGCTTCGTAACCGCTTTGCAGCGTCGAATCCACGATTTTAGGGCCAGCATCTTCAAACGCTGTCACACTGATAACCGGGCTTACCATTAATAGCGAAGCGATAAAATTTAAACCGTTTTTATTCAACATAAGATCCTACTTAATGTCCTATTTTTGTTGGGGAGACCGCAAGCAAACGCTATGAATGTTTGCGACGCCATAAAACTAATTGTAAACGATAGGCTAACCAGATCACCAGCGTAGCCAAAATCGCAATACCAAGATGCACAGCAAGTGCTTTTAATGTCAGGTTTTGTTGCCACAATGCTGTCGCGCCTTTAGTGGAAATCAAAAATAAATCAATCAAGCTGATATGCAGCCACAGGATAAAAAACATGATCACCCAACGGAATTTATGTTCGCCCAATTCCATCACTTACGACTCCTGTTTTTGTTTTTGGGTCGTTGTTTGTAGTAACCAGCTCAAAACGTCATCATATTTAAACTCGTAGCCATGATTCAACAATACATTGGGCTGTACAACTTTGCCCTGCTTTTCAACCTGCTCGGAAAATTCAGGGCTATCACGACCGATAACACGATGCGCATATTGGTAAAATGTTCGTCGGCTCGGATGTGCCGGTGCAACGACATTTACGATATTTGCCGACAACCTGTCGGTATGTTCAATCAAATAGCTAATGATCGAAATAACGTCGTCCTGGTGAATGAAATTTATGCTTGATTCAGGGTTCGGGATCACCCTTCCTTCCCGAAAAAATCGCCCCGGATGACGGTTCGCTCCAATCAATCCCCCCAAACGAATCACCTGCGGCAACGGGATTAAACTCGTTAATACTTGCTGTTCAGCCCGAGCCAGAATGGCTGTTTTTTCGGCCGCCATATTTAAAGAACTCGTTTCATCAACCTCGCCTGCCAGACCATTATATACAGCGGTTGAACTGCAAAGAATTAATTGTGATACCTGACTGTCAGTAGCGTTAGCATCCTTGACTACCTGAGCAATAATCTCAGGGTAAGTGGTATCTCCATGACGGATTCTTGGCGGAATACAGATAACCACAACATTTTTGGCAAAAACCTGCCGTTTATTATGTTGATTCTCGCACCCGTCGCTGTCTGGCTTTGCCTGATAGCAAACCGCGTTTAAGCCCTGTGCTTTCAAGGTAGCCACCTTAGCATCGCTTGTAGCGGTTACCAGCACATCACAACCATTGTCTTGTAAAGACTGAGCTAATGGTAACCCTAACCAGCCCGCGCCAATAATGGCTACAGATTTATGTTTCATCAATTACTCGCTTTACGGCAAACAAGCCGGTGAATGTGGCGCACAACTGATCACCATCGAATACGTCTACGTTGACGTTGAATCGGGCTTTCCCCTGTGCCTGATAAGTCTCCAACTGGCCTTCGTTTAACGAAGTTTTTGTCCGCCCAACCCCATAACCATGTAGGGGTTTATGATAACGTATACTGGCATCGGCTAAGACAATGTCTCCCGATAATTGCTGATCTTGCAATTGCTGATAAACCCATCCCCAACCTGTCAGTGTTGCCAGAGAATAAATACTGCCGGCAAACATCGTTTGATGCAGATTGACATTAGCGCTGCGATCAGCGCTGACAACAAATTCTTCACCGTTATAAAAGCAGGGAATAAACTTCAATGCCTGAGTAATCGGAATGGTTTGTTGCCAAAGGCCAGATAGTTGCTGAAGAGATGCGTGATACGGGGTCTCGTCGGTAAGACACTTTTTCATCGCAAAATGTTTTACTTTGCCATACAGGGTATGCGCTTCCCCTTGTAATTCATAGCCGCAGGCCAGATAAAAATCTAACGCCACTTGTCGGGCATTAAGATATATCCAGGCAACCCCATCTTTAACAGCCTGTTGCTCTAATGCGAGCAACATCGCTCTCCCCAACCCTTTGCCCTGATAGGCGGGATCTACAGCCATAAAGCGGATTTGAGCTTCAATCTGTGCCGACTTATGCAATCGGCCCACCGCCACCACTTTGCCATCGGCATCAACAATCATACGGTGTACGCTTTGTTTTTCGAGCTCATCAATTTCAGAACCTTTGGGTTGCTGCCATGGTTCTCTTAACATTCGAAAACGTAAATGATGATATGCCGCCAGCTGTGCGTCGCTAATCGGTTGCAATAAAGAAAATCCCGGAGGTAATCCAATATCCATGGTCATGTTTACATTTCCAACATAAAGGTAACGGGGCCATCATTAACTAATGATACCTGCATATCTGCCGCAAATTTACCGGTAGCGACACCAATCCCATTTTCAGCAATATTGTCAGCCAGTTGTAAATACAGCGCATTACCTAATGTGGGATCAGCACTGCGACTAAAGCTAGGACGTAAGCCTTTATTGGTATCCGCCGCCAAGGTGAATTGTGATACCACTAAAACTTCACCTTCGATCTGAGATACATTCAGGTTCATTTTGCCCTGAGCATCGCTAAACATGCGATATTTACTGATCTTATCCGCCATGCGTTTTACGGTTTTTGGAGTATCGCCTGCTTCGATAGCGACCAACACCAAAATGCCAGTAGCAATTTCACCCACAAGGGTATTGTCTACACGAACATTGGCATGGCTCACTCGTTGCAATAAAGCTTTCATTGTTTATTTAACTACTTAACTGTTTGATTGTTCTTCTAAGAAAGCGGCCATTTTATCAGATGCCTGACAGAAGGCATTAATTATTCCCGGTTCAAAGCCGCTGTGACCTGCGAGCGGAATCACATTCAGGGTGGCATTTTGCCAGCGTTGCTTTAATTCATAAGCTCGCTGGAGCTGACAAACCATATCATAACGCCCATGAATAATAATCGCAGGTATATGACTAATGGTATCGATATGATTTAGTAAGTAGTCTGCTTCAAAAAAACAATGATTCACAAAGTAATGGTTTTCGATGGTCGCCATGGCAACCGCACTGTGGATCTGTTCGGGAGTCTCAATGGTGGAGTGATTCGCCTCTAACGTGGAAATGCGCTGTTCCCATAAACTCCAGGCTTTAGCCGCCTGAAACTTCGCGAGTTCATTATCGCTATTCAGTATCTGCTGATAAGCCTTTACCGGTTCTTGCTGAATATGTGGTCGCAATGGCACCAGGAAGTCCTGATAATAGTCCGGAAAGATTGCCGCCGCGCCTTGATGCGCATATAACCATCGCACTTCAGCAGGTGTGCCAAGAAATATCCCCCGAAGAATAAACCCAAGAACATGCTGCGCATGTTTAATGCCATAAGCCATTGCCAGGGTTGTTCCCCAGGATCCGCCAGCGATCAGCCATTGTTTGATACCCAGCATCTGCCGGATTTCTTCCATGTCTGTAATTAAATCCCAGGTGGTGTTATTACGGATACTGGCATGGGGTTTGGAGCGTCCACAGCCTCGCTGATCAAAGATAATGATTCGATATTTTTGCGGATCAAAATAGCGTCGATGGTCCTCACTGCTCCCACCTCCCGGGCCACCATGCAAATAGATAACGGGTGTCCCTCTGCGGTTGCCGCTTTGCTCTACATAAATGTGATGTTCACCAATCTCTATCGTTTGCTGATCGTAAGGACGGATATTAGGGTATAGTGGCCGCAGCATGATTCACTTTTTATAAACGTTAATGGTCAGTCGTTTATTTTAGCTGGTTTGCTCTCATTCGAAGAGAACTCTTGCAAACAAACGGTAAATTCAGCACCGATAAAGACGATGAGCCAGGACAAATATACCCAGACGAATAATATTGGAATGGCGGCCATGGCTCCATAAATCGCTTCATAGGAAGGTAAGTGAGTTACATATAACGCAAACCCCTTCTTGCCGAGCTCAAACAGTAATGCTGCCACCAAGCCGCCCCAAAAAGCATATTTTAGTGGTACATTCATATTAGGAACGACTAGATACAGTCCCATAAAACCAGCAAGAGACGCGAGATAAGGCACCAACCGCAACACCACGCTACTAAACCCACCAAAATCCACCCCGGAAGAATTGACTAAAGCGACCACGTAAGAGGTAGCGGTAATGCTGATACCAACAATCAACGGACCTAAGGTTAAAATCATCCAGTACAAGGCGAACGAAATAACGGGACGTCTGGGTCGGCGTACACGCCAGATTTTATTTAGCGACGTATCGATATTGGAGATGAGCAATAACGCCAGGGCAAAAAGCACTGTAATCGAAATCGCCGACATTTTTGAGGCATTATCGACAAAGCCATCGATATGTTCACGCACCAATTCGGAGGCCGTGGGCATAAAGTGGTTAAAGGTAAACTCTTCAATTTTCTCGTAGATTTCTGAAAATAACGGGAAGGCTGAGAATATTGAAAACATCACCAACACCAATGGCACCAATGACATTAAGGTGACGTAAGACAGATAGCCTGAAGAGATTTTGATTTGATCTTCTCTGCAGCGCCGGTAAAAATGCAGAGCAAATTGTTTAACCCGATGCCAGTTGGCAATCAATGATTCCTGAGTAATATTCATCATAGTTATTCTGGCATTCCTGACAATGTCACGATTTTTGTTAGGGTAAATATAGATGTAAAAAACCCAGCTATACTTTTGATTATTAATAGATTAACAAATTTACACTAATCTACAACTTTCGATGAAAAGATATATCAAGGAGAATTAACATGGCTCAACAGGGTTCAGGTGGGAATGTTTTGGCAGCGATATGCAGCTTTTTTATCCCGGGGCTTGGCCAACTCGTTCAAGGCAGAATTTTACCTGCGATAATCTTTTTTATTGCCACCGCCGGCCTTTATGCAACCGTGGTTGCCTGGTTTATCGGTGCTATTGTTCACATCTGGGCAATTGTAGACGCCGCCAGATATAACGGTCTTGCCGAGCAAGTTGATTAACGCTAATGCGATGTTTTCTTGCCGTGATAAAAAAGACCAGCGATAACGCTGGTCTTAATCATTGTGGTTTGCAATAGCAGTTGGCGGCTGGTAGTGGGCCTGATTGGACTCAGGCATCAACAAGCCCATTAAAGCACTTACAAAGCGACGAACAAGCCAACTAATAAAACGGTTAGTATAATGCTTGAGGTAATCACGCCTTTCACGGTTGTCATAGGACCTTGTTTACCAACCAATGCATTGATTTCGAGTAGAACGGCTATTGCCAACGACAGCCAAAGCGCGGTTGAGCCCACGCCCATGCCGTAACCGGCGTAATGCGGGCCAGCGAGCATAAAAAAGGTCATAGGGCCGGAAAATAGCGTATTCGTGCGTGAGGCCAACAATGCTTTTCCAGCAGCTGCTGGTGCATCACCTTCCACCATGCCTAGCGCAATCTTTTGATTCGGCCAAATCACTAACCAGACATTTAAGAACATTAAGGTACCGAACGTGGCACCAAGGACAATGTAGTCATTCATCACATTCAATTTATGTACACCGACTAACAGCAACAAACCGGTTATGAATGTAAACATGGCGCCCCAGCGGAACCACCATAACGCTTCAGGTGCAAGATGCTTTTTCGCATCGGCGAGCGCCTCAGGCGTAGCTTTCTTAAAATAACCACCTTGAATAAAATTAAAATAATACAGCAAACCAATCCAGGTAATACCGAAAAGCACATGCCCCCAACGGGCCAGCATATTAATCATGTCCATTACCGACATAAATCCCCCTTTTGTTATTATTGTTCGTAAAGTTAAGTCTTATACACGCTTATCTTTACGGGTAAAGAATCGCTTCCAACATAACCTCTCCCGGTATATTTAGCAAATTCGACCAGTAAATCAGTCAATTGCGGGATTTTTACCCGATAAAGCTAGTAATAACGGTAATTTTCAGTAAACTATTCCACGATTTTTTCGTGGCGTGTGCCGAATATTGCTCATCAGGATATTGTGGCATACCCTTTCTTTCATCTGATTGTTTTATTTTTCAACTCGGAGACTTCAACATGGCAATTACCTTACCTGCGTTGCCTTACGCACAAGATGCCCTTGCACCACATATTTCTGCAGAAACCCTTGAATACCACTATGGTAAGCATCACAACACCTATGTTGTTAAGCTTAATGGCCTAATCGAAGGTACTGAATTTGCAGATGCGTCTTTAGAAGAAATCGTTAAGAAGTCTTCTGGCGGCGTTTTCAATAATGCAGCGCAAATCTGGAACCACACGTTTTACTGGAACTCTTTAACGCCAAATGGCGCTGGTAAACCTGCGGGCGAACTAGCGGCGGCAATTGATGCTCAATTCGGTTCTTTCGAAGCGTTCCAAGAGAAGTTCAATGACAGCGCGGTTAACAACTTTGGTTCTAGCTGGACCTGGTTAGTGAAAAATGCTGACGGCAGTCTTGCTATCGTTAACACCTCAAATGCTGCAACTCCTCTTACTGAAGAAGGTGTAACACCATTACTTACGGTTGATTTGTGGGAACACGCTTATTACATCGATTACCGTAACTTACGTCCATCTTACATGCAGGCTTTCTGGGCATTGGCTAACTGGGAATTTGCTAACGCAAACTTCAGTGCTTAATTGCTCCTTTTAAGCGCTAAAAGGCGACAGTGATGTCGCCTTTTTTATGTGTAAAATAAAAACGCCAGCATGACGCTGGCGTTTTTCTATTTAATCGGTTTACCGATTAAGATTTCTTAGCGTTACGTGATTCACGCTTACGATCTGACTCTTTTAAGAACTTCTTACGAATACGAATATTCTCAGGAGTCACTTCTACAAGTTCGTCATCATCGATAAACTCTAACGCTTGTTCCAGTGTCATTTGAATTGGTGGTGAAAGAACCTGCGCATCATCCGTACCAGAAGCACGAACGTTTGTTAGTTGCTTGCCTTTCAGTGCGTTTACGGTAAGGTCGTTATCACGATTGTGAATACCGATAACCATACCTTCATAAACTTCAACACCATGGCCAATCATCAAGCGACCACGTTCCTGTAAGTTAAATAATGCATTGGTCAGGGCTTTACCGGTAGCATTGGCGATAAGTACGCCATTGATGCGTTGACCAATTTCACCGCCCTTATGAGGACCGTACTGTAGGAAAGTATGATAAATCAGACCACTACCTGATGTTAACGTCATAAATTCAGTCTGGAAGCCGATCAAGCCACGAGATGGCATGATAAAGTCCATACGAATGCGACCTTTACCATCTGGTGCCATATCGGTTAGTTCTGCTTTACGCAGACCCATTTTTTCCATGATCGAACCTTGATGCTCTTCTTCCACATCAACGGTTACCGTCTCATAAGGTTCTTCAATAGCACCGTCTTTTTCCACCATGATAACTTCAGGGCGAGATACTGCCAGCTCATAACCTTCACGACGCATGTTTTCAATTAGGATACCTAAATGCAATTCGCCTCGACCAGATACACGGAATTTATCCGGATCTTCGGTTTCTTCAACACGTAGCGCAACGTTATGAACCAATTCTTTTTGAAGTCGGTCAAGGATGTTACGCGAGGTTACGTATTTACCTTCCTGGCCCGAGAATGGTGAGGTGTTTACCTGGAACGTCATCGTTACCGTTGGCTCATCAACACTTAATGCTGGCAATGGTTCAACTTCTGTTGGACAACAGATGGTGTCAGAAATTTTTAGCTCGCCTAAACCAGTGATTGCGATAATATCACCAGCTTTTGCTGAATCGGCTTCATAACGCTCAAGACCAAGGTAGCCAAGCACCGTACCAACTTTACCGTTGTGAATTTTTCCTGCGGCTGTATTGATAGTGACTTGCTGACCCGGTTTAACCGTACCACGGGTAACACGGCCAACACCGATAACGCCAACGTAAGAGTTGTAGTCCAGCTGCGAGATTTGCATTTGGAATGGACCATCGACGTCAGCATCCGGAGCTGGAACTTCTTCAAGAATGGTTTCAAAAAGTGGGGTCATGTCGGTGCCTTCAACACCTTCGTCATGAGATGCCCAGCCATTGATTGCCGAAGCATAAACCACTTTAAAATCCAACTGTTCATCAGTCGCACCCAGGTTGTCAAACAGATCGAATACCTGATCCATTACCCAGTCAGGACGAGCACCTGGCTTATCAATTTTGTTGATAACCACGATCGGCTTTAACCCTTGCGCGAAGGCTTTTTGGGTTACGAAACGAGTCTGTGGCATTGGGCCTTCCTGGGCGTCAACGATTAGCAATACCGAATCAACCATTGACATTACACGCTCAACCTCACCACCGAAATCGGCGTGACCTGGAGTATCGACGATATTGACACGGTAGTCGTTCCAGTTGATGGCGGTATTTTTTGCAAGGATGGTAATACCACGCTCTTTTTCAATGTCATTAGAGTCCATCACACGATCATCAAGATCGGCACGAGAATCTAAAGTTCCGGATTGTTGTAGCAGTTTATCAACCAAAGTTGTTTTACCATGGTCTACGTGCGCGATGATCGCAATATTGCGTAATTTGTCTAACACTGTGTTCGCCCTTAGCTATATTTGGGCGCGTATTGTACAGCACAGCCGTCGACAAAGAAAATTAAAATTATATAAGGTGAGAAAAATTGTTCATTGAATTGGCACGATGTGCAGAGATTTTTCGGCGGATAAATACTACTCAATCAGAGTAATTATCCATTGCAGGGAAATAATCCTGTGAAATTTCCCTATAATGGTACAATGAAAATGTATTAACTGAATAGTTCAGGAAACCCTGCCGCTTATGCACCAACAAGATCCGCTTGCGCACCAATCCAGTGCAATCTAAACTGATATAAATTGCCCATTCCTTGATAAAACAACGATTATAAAGTTGGCACGATTATCGCTTACGTTATGCATAGCAAATGTTAGTACATTTTTATTTTAACCTGCAGAATAATTTCGGAGACGTTCATGTCACAAGCAGTTTTAAATTTGATCAAAGAAAGCGACGTTAAGTTCGTTGATTTGCGCTTCACTGATTCCAAAGGTAAAGAGCAACACGTTTCAATTCCTCACCACCAAATCGATGAAGATTTCTTCGAAGACGGTAAAATGTTCGATGGTTCTTCTATCTCTGGTTGGAAAGGCATCAACGAATCTGACATGGTTCTTATGCCTGATGCAGAAACTGCCGTACTTGACCCTTTCACAGAAGAAACAACTTTAAACATCCGTTGTGACATCGTTGAACCTGCAACTATGCAAGGTTACGAGCGTGATCCTCGTTCTGTTGCCAAGCGCGCTGAAGAGTACATGCGTAGTACTGGTATCGCAGATACCGTACTATTTGGTCCAGAGCCAGAGTTCTTCTTATTCGACGACGTTAAGTTCCACACTGATATGAGTGGTTCTATGTACAAGATTGATGACAAAGAAGCCATCTGGAACTCAGCAACTAGCTATGAAGATGGTAACACCGGTCACCGTCCTAACGTTAAAGGCGGTTACTTCCCAGTTGCTCCTGTTGATTCATCTCAGGACCTTCGTTCTGCAATGTGTCTAGTAATGGAAGAGATGGGTCTTGTTGTTGAAGCGCATCACCACGAAGTTGCTACTGCGGGTCAAAACGAAATCGCGACTCGTTTTAACACTATGGTTAACAAAGCTGACGAAATTCAAATCTATAAGTATGTTGTTCATAACGTTGCCCACGCATACGGAAAAACTGCGACTTTCATGCCAAAACCTGTCGTAGGCGATAATGGTACTGGTATGCACTGTCACCAATCTCTAGCGAAAGACGGTGTTAACCTTTTCTCTGGTGACCAGTATGGTGGACTTTCTGAAACTGCTCTTTACTACATCGGCGGTATCATCAAGCACGCTAAAGCACTAAACGCTTTCACTAACGCTTCTACTAACTCATACAAGCGTCTAGTCCCTGGTTTCGAAGCGCCAGTTATGCTTGCTTACTCTGCACGTAACCGTTCTGCTTCTATTCGTATCCCAGTAGTACCGAGCCCGAAAGCACGTCGTATCGAAGTACGTTTCCCTGATCCAACAGCTAACCCATACTTAGCATTCGCAGCAATGCTTATGGCTGGCCTTGACGGTATCAAAAACAAGATCCACCCTGGCGATGCTATGGATAAAGATTTGTATGACCTGCCTGCAGAAGAAGCAGCAGCGATTCCACAAGTTTGTAGCTCACTAGAAGAAGCGCTTGATAGCCTTGCAGCGGATATGGACTTCCTAACAGCGGGTGGTGTATTCACTGAAGACATGATCGAAGCATATGCGGAACTTAAGCGTGCTGAAATCGAGAAGCTAAACATGACGACTCACCCTGTTGAGTTCGAAATGTACTACAGCGTTTAATCGGTTTTTACTGATTTTAAAAAGCCCGCTTATGCGGGCTTTTTGCTTTTTGCTAAAGGAGGATCTGCGCTCTGGTATCTACTTATACCAATCACATTAAGTTTGTGCACAACTCAGAGTTAGGGCAGAGGTTCAGTTACCACATAGATTTTATTGA
>NZ_JBHZSG010000061.1:0-14050 GCF_043642205.1 Thalassotalea litorea
TATCAATAAAATCTATGTTGTAAATGAACCTCGGCCCTAACTCTGAGTTGTGCACAAACTTAATGGGATTGGTATAACCACTTCTTGAAGATGATTTCGGCTCACCGTTGGTTTTGATTTCCAGTCGGAGCTGGGAATGACGGATTTAGTTGGCCAGATAGTTGTGAAGCAAGCAATATAACGATCTTTCATCGAGATGTTTTTTATCTCGACTCCACCATTTCAATTTTATTGAAACTCCACCCTCAAAATGTCTTCCATTTTGACTCCACCAGCGCAGCATCCCTCTAAAACAACAAAGCCCGCGTTCGCGGGCTTTGTTAAACTTACCAACTAGATAACGCCGGCAGACGAAACGATTGACCACGATAGCGCATCACCACAAATTGTGGTTGGATTTCTTCGATGACAATGCCTTCCGGGCTCATCCCCCCTTCAAAATAATCTTGCCCATTCATTCTTAGCCAACGACTACTAATATCCGAGGAATACATGTGCAATGAAAATTGAATCGCCGGGATCGTATTCCGATAGCTATTAGGTAGCTGCGTTAATAATGGGATCTCTTCCGTTTGACGACCATCGAAATGAGGATGGTCTTGGCTATCAAGCTTTGCTTCATCTCTGACTTGCTGCAGCGCGGCTTGCTCAAAATTGTCTTTGTCATCGGTATAGGTTTCATCGACCGCCTGGTTAAACGCCGCTAACAATTCCGGGGATATTTGTTCCTGCTGTTGCGCGCTCAATTCAATGATCGGCTTGCCGCGAGATTGCGTGCTGTGGCTATTGTCGCCTTGCCAAGGTTGCTCACTTGCCCTGTCGTCGTTGTCTTGAATTAACGGCGCATTTAGTTGATGCTTGGCAAGCGCCGCATCCACCTGAGCGGCAATCATCTGAGATTGCTGTTGTTGCGAGGCTTGTTGCTCGGCAACCGCTTTATCTTGTTGCAGGCGTTGTTGAAGCTGCCATTGCTCGCGGCGCAAGGTAACCAATTGTTGGTTATATGCCTGACCTTGTTGAAAATAATCTGCTAACGGATGCTTAGTTTGATAGCCGGCTCTTAGCGGCTCTTGTACCAACAGATTGTCGCTATCATTGGCTTCGAACCAGGTTTGTTGTATCCAGTTAGTACCACCAAAGAAAAGATAACTGCCGACAAATGCCAACAACGCCAACCCGATATATAGATATCTGCGCCCCTGTATGGGGTTCTTGGTTGATTCTTGATGATATTGTCGCAACGGATCAATATTGAGCCGTTGCTGGGTCACAGGATCTTTTTTCAGTGCATCAAGTATATAGGACATTATCCTTGTACTCCCTGCTGTTTACCATTCGCCAAAATGTTATTTCGCTTAGCTTGTAAGGGTTTTTGCGGCAATGGCGAAAATGCCCCCGGATTGGCAAGCATGATCACCGTGTTTAAATCTGCATAATCAAGAATCGCTATTCCTTTGGCTTGCTGAAAAAGCTGCATTTGGTTTAATAAGCGTTGATCGAATGTGCTTACTTGCCTGGCTGGTCGCTGTTGCGCTTGACTTAAGCGATCCTCAAGCCATTGTAATAACTTAATATCGGCATCGTTATCAATACGCTCGATAAATCCAGCGGGGGGTTGCCATAACAACAGAGCGGTACCGCGGTAATGCTGGTAGAGCCAATCCATACTGACCTTACGTTGTCCTCCAGCCAGATTTATGATGACGCCGGGGGCCTCCGATAGGCCCTGAGAGTTTTCATCTGAATTGGCGTTAATGACGCCATAAAAGCGTTCACCCAACTCATCCTGCAATTCGATAACCGCTGGGTATGAAAATGCCATTAACAGTGTTGGATCAGCTTGCAGCCAGTGACAACTCAATGACAAATCCAGGGCTTGTTGACACGCCTGGGTATCAGTGTGAGATAAAGTTAAATGCCAGGCATGAAACAATGATGCTAATGCCGGTTGTAAGTCTCTGGCAAGATTAATGTCCCGATTGCTTACCTGTTCCAACCTCGCAGATTGATTCGCCTGCCCCATGCTTTGGCCTTGCCAATCCGCGAGTTTCTTGCCGGCGAACGCAAACATCATTATCGCGGCTACCATTGCCGCCCCTTGCTTCCAGGGCGCCCACTCAAACGTAGACGTTTGCACCTCTCCTAACGTTTCATGTGCTGCTGCTTTAACTAATTTTTTGTCAACCTGAGTGACTTCCTGAGCATAAGCCGCTAGCAAAGCGCGATCACAAATCAGATTAATTAATCTGGGTACCCCTTGCGAATATTGATGCACCAATCGGATTGCCGATGGCGAAAATAAAGGCTGTTCACTACCGGCCACTTTTAGCCGATGTTTAATATACTGATCGACCTCTTGAGAATTTAATGGCATCAGGTGGTATCGTGCGGTGATCCGCTGTGCTAATTGCCGCAAATCCTGACGCTTTAGTAATAACTGCAGTTCTGGTTGACCGATCAGGATCACTTGCAGCAACTTCCGGGCATTGGTTTCTAAATTCGTTAATAACCGCAATTGCTCTAACACCTCGGCCTGCAAATGTTGAGCTTCATCAATGATCAATAAGGTCGATAAACCATTGCTGTGATTATCCAGTAAACGCTTAGAGATCAGATCGGTAAAAACTTTCAGACTCGACGTATCGGAATCGTATTCTATGGCAAGTTCATCACAAACCGAGGCAAGAAGTTCTAGTGCAGAAAGCGTAGGATTAATGATGTACGCCACTTGCGAATTATCTGGCAACTGCTCCAGCAAGCATCGAGAAACGGTGGTTTTGCCGGTTCCCACTTCACCGGTAAGTAAAGCAAATCCACCGGTTTCTCCTAATCCATAGCTCAAATGTGCCAAGGCTTCGCGATGGCGATCACTCATGAATAAATAATGAGGATTGGGCGCGATTGAAAATGGCACTTCTTGCAAGCCGAAAAAACCGGTATACCCTGTGAACATGGGGGTTGGTGTCCGTTATTTTTGTTTAATTAGAGCCGATGAAACTACCCTGAAGTCATACATAAGTCAAAAATTGACGCTACTGAAACATAACTTTTTTCGGTACACTTAGCTTTGTTAGCGTTACATGTATGTTATTAAAAAGGTTTATGTGCAATTTACGAACAAGCTAAAATTGGTGAATTGACACCGGTGAATCTAGCAATCAAAAATATGTTTGAAAATTGCCTATACTCGCACAAGCACCTTTTGCCGAATCCAAGTAACGCGTTGAATCATCCAATTATTCTTTCAGTATAGCCAGAAACAGTGAAATGAACTCGATAAAAGACAATGAGTTACAAACATATCTCGTCGGTGGCGCGGTGCGTGATCAACTATTGGGGCGAGCAGTTTATGATCGTGACTGGGTCGTGGTGGGTGCGCACCCTGAGCAAATGATCGAACAGGGGTTCACGCCCGTCGGTAAGGATTTCCCGGTTTTCTTGCACCCGCAGACAAAAGAAGAGTATGCACTCGCGCGTACCGAGCGAAAGCAAGGCAAAGGCTACACCGGATTTGTTGTACACGCGTCGTCCGATGTCACATTAGAACAAGATCTTAAACGACGAGATTTAACCATTAACGCCATAGCGATGGATAATGATGGCAATCTATATGATCCTTATGGGGGCAAACAGGATTTAGAAAATCGTGTCTTTCGTCATGTTTCTCAGGCATTTAGTGAAGATCCTCTGCGTGTGCTTCGTCTTGCCCGATTTGCAGCCCGTTACCATACCTATGGCTTTACTATTCACCCCGATACCCAGGTATTACTAAAATCCATGGTAGCGGGTAAAGAGTTAGAAAACCTAAGTGGCGATCGGATCTGGAAAGAAGTATCCCGGGCACTAACGGAGCCGAATCCAGAACAATTTATCGAAGTTTTGAGACATTGTGGCGCCCTGAAAGTGATTTGGCCTGAACTTGATGCATTGTGGGGAGTCCCGAATCCAATCGCTCACCATGGTGAAGTCGATAGCGGTATTCATACCATGATGGTATTACAAGAAGCCGTAAAGCTGACTGACGATATCGGCGTGCGCTTTGCTGCTCTATGCCATGATTTGGGTAAGGGACTAACAGATGAACAATACTGGCCATCCCATCACGGCCATGAAAAATCCGGCTTACCTTTGGTTGAGGATGTATGCACGCGTTTTCGGGTACCGAAACAAATGACCAATCTGGCATTGCGAGTGTGTGAATACCATTTACACTGCCATCGCATTAAAGAGCTCAAACCACAGACCATATTAAAGCTATTAAACGCGCTCGATCCCTGGCGCAATTCACAAGTGCTTGAAAACTTCGTACTTGCCTGTCACGCCGATAGCAGCGGCAGGTTAGGCAAAGAAGATAGTCCCTACCCTCAGGGAGAGTTCCTTCTGGAAGTTGCCAGCGAATGTAAGAAAGTACTCGCTCGACCGTTTGTCGAACAAGGATTGCAAGGTAAAGCCATTAGCGAAGCGATTGTTAAACAACGCGGTGCGATTATCGCAGAAATGAAGCAGAAAAGTTTTGGGGAGTGAGTCGAAGTCGGACGTGGAAGGTGGAAGTCGGAGGTGGAAGTGACTTTAAAAGGTATCTAAAACCACCACCTTCGAGATGTTGTTCATCTCGAATCCACCCTTTCATCTTCGATGAAACTCCACCTTCAAAATGCCATCCATTTTGACTCCACCGAAAATTGCTCTTCGATAACTGCTCCTCGATAACTGCTCCTGCGTTATTCTACCTACATACATCCTTGTATTAGTGCGTTATTCTACCTACATACATCCATGTATTAGTGCTTTTTCGGCATACCGACCATCCCTGGCCATAACCTCTTTAAACAAAAAGGTCCTGCAAGGACTTTTTAACTAATAAACCACACCAAAAAACCACCCAGTAATAATCGATAAATGACAAATGGCATCATCCCAAGTTTATCGACAAGGATCAGGAAATAGTGGATACAGGCATAAGCGCTGACAAAAGCGATACCGCTTCCTAATGCAATCGCCTGCCAGTCTACCGCTTCGGCACTGGTTACAAGTTTAAGCGTTAAATAACTGCCCGCCATGGCAATAGCTGGAATCGACAACAAGAATGAAAAACGCGCCGCAGCAGTGCGGGTTAAGCCCAGCATCAAGCCCATGGTCATGGTGATACCACTTCTCGAGGTACCCGGTATTAGAGCGATTGCCTGCGCCAGACCAATCATCATTGCACCTTTAAAACCAAGGGCACTAATCTCTTTATTCTGTTTACTTTTGATATCTACAAAGCCTAAGAGCAAACCAAAAACGATCGTAGTAAGAGCAATAACCGCTGCGCTTCGCAGGTGCTCTTCAATAAAGTCTTTACCTAACAGACCAAACAGGCCAGCAGGAATCGTTGCAAAAAGAATCCACCAGGCAAGTTGGCTATCGGCTGTGTGCTCTTTCTTCGCGATAGAGTTACCCCAGGCAAACAACATGTCGCCGACTTCCTGACGAAAATAAATCATCACCGCCAGTAGCGTGCCTACATGAACGGCCACGTCAAAAGCTAGCCCTTGATCCACCCATCCTAATAGCTGGGAAGGAAGAATCAAATGTGCAGAACTGGAAATTGGTAAAAACTCGGTGAGGCCCTGGATCAATGCCAGAATAATAATTTCAATGGTAGACATAAACTTACTCAGGCCAGGTAAATGGCACTTTCCTTATGATTTGTTTAGTTTTATCGTATTCCTGCCAGAGTTGCTGGTAACTTTTATTTAATACCGGATGTACCAAATTCGGCGCCAACTCGGCAAGCGGCCAAAGTACGTAAGCATTTTCAGGGATTTCATCCCTGGGTATTTGTACGGGCGAATCAAGTACTTGATCATCATAGAGCAAAATATCAAGGTCTAACTTACGGGCACTAAATTTTTTCGAAAAATCAATGCGGCCGGCGCCTTTTTCCAGGTTCTTTAAATCCTGCCCTACCTGCCCCGGGCTAACATCCGTTTCCACTTCCGCAACCAGATTATAAAAATGATCACCGGTAAAACCGACAGGTTCACATTCGTATACGGAAGACAGCGTAACCTCGCCATAATGTGCTTGCAGTGCTTGCACCCCGGCGATGATCTGAACGTCGCGGTCGATATTACTGCCGATAGATATAAACACTCTCGCCATTAGATGCGTGTGCCTCGCTCTATAATAATGCCTACGGCATCAGCCTGTTCAACGGCGGTAGGTTTGGCGATTTTAATTCGCACCCATGCGATAGCATATTTACGTTGCAGGGCATCGACAAGTCGCTGTCCCAGGGTTTCCAGTAAATCTACCGGATTCTCCTGACAAAACCTATCCACAAGTTCAGAGACTTCTGCATAGTCAATGGTTTTCGCCAATTCATCGTTTTCTGCGGCAATACGGATATCGGTAGCAAGTTGAATATCAAAAACCAAACGTTGTTTGATGTTCTTTTCCCACTCGTAATACCCAATCGTGGTATTAACTTTCAAGCCTTCAATAAAAATTATATCCATAATGGCGGATCAACCTGCTTTGAAAATGGTGTGTTGCAAATCATCAATTTGGATCGAATATAGAGTGTAAAAGCCCAATCGTCACCAAACCCCACGTTTATTTGGTTAGAAGCATTGAGAATAATAACTTGTAAACAAATATTAATAGGTGCAAATATTACCTATTAGATGCTGGAAAAACCACTAAATACCTTGTTAGAATGGGAATTCATTGAATTTTGTTTAATTTTTAACCGCCAACAATTTCGTCAAGGTGGAAAAAGCAAAACGGCGACGATAGCACTCAATTATGGTATGGATTTCGATTGGCATCATTATTCTGGCTTACCTGTTAGGTTCGATATCCAGTGCTGTGCTAATTTGCCGCCTGCGTGGCCTCCCCGATCCTCGTACCCAGGGCTCACAAAACCCAGGAGCAACCAATGTTCTGCGCATATCCAATAAAGCCACGGCTGGTGCGGTTTTATTTCTCGATATGCTTAAAGGCGCCGTTCCGGTTTACGGGGGGTTCTTATTAGGCGTTGAACCTAATTATCTCGGCTTGATTGCCATTGCTGCCTGCCTGGGTCACATGTACCCGATATTCTTTAGTTTCAAGGGAGGAAAAGCGGTTGCAACAGCGTTTGGGGCATTGTCAGCCATTGGTTGGACATTTTCCCTGGCCTTGATAATGACCTGGCTAGTGGTATTTAAAACCACGAAATACTCTTCTTTAGCCGCCATCGTTACGGTCTCTCTGGCACCTTTATATACGTTTTTCCTAAAACCGTTATATGTACAACAGGTTACCATGCTGTCGGTACTGATCATATTCCGGCACCGGGAAAATCTAATGCGGTTATGGCAAGGGGAAGAAGGCAAGATGACATCAAAGCCCGGTAACAAATAATATTTCACTGCCCTTCTCTTGATTACCAAATCGGTGGTTGCTACCATATCTGGTCAAACCAGTTAACCCTAACCATCCTATGAACCTTTATTTTCGTTTTTTCACCATGATGCTAACATCATGGTTTAAATCTGCTGTTGATGTTTTCGAACCATTTACTTCCAAGCATATCGTCTGGCCGACGGATCTAGATTTGCTGGGTCATATCAATAACGGCCGCTATTTCACCATTACCGACAATGTTCGGGTTGAGATGATGATCCGTGCAGGCCTGTGGCAGGCAATTCGCAAACAAAAATTTTATCCGGTAATTGCCGGAGAAATGGCACAATTTCGTAAGCCACTGTTGCCGTTTCAACGATATGAAATCATCACTCGCTTTAGTGGTTGGGATGATAAGTTTTTCTACGTAGAGCACACCTTTAAATCAAAGCGTGGCGTGCATGCGCTGTTGATGGTAAAGATTCGTATTATTAGTGACAGTGAAAAACGTATTTCACCAAAAGAGATGTTGGACTTAGTTCCGGATGCTAACGTTGATGCTATCAATGTTTGCCATATCGTTGATAAATGGAATGAAAGCTCAATGGATCATTGGCAGCAACTGAGCCGCTAAACCCAATTAGCTATTGCAAAGAACAAATCCAAATAAAAAAGAGCCGGTTTTCACATCGGCCCTATTTTGTATTCATTCGATCAAGGTCTCAGATTTTGAAACGTTAACTTCTATACTGGTGGTAAGGTATCCAGCGGCCACCTTGGTGTCGCCTGGAACGTCAGTTCTGCATCAACACCGGCTTTCAATCGCTGCATACCGGCAAACGCGATCATCGCCCCATTGTCGGTGCAATACTCCGGCCGCGGATAATACACATTTCCATTTAGCTTTTTCATCACCTGAGCAAGCTTAGCCCGCAACTCTTTATTTGCACTGACACCTCCGGCAATTACCAGTCGATTCAGCTCGCATTGTTGCAAGGCTCTTTTGCATTTAATGGTCAGGGTATCAATCACCGCTTCTTGAAACGCATAGGCAATATCCGCTTTGGTTTGCTCGCTATCATCTTCTTTATAGATAGTATTGGCTGCAAACGTCTTTAACCCTGAAAAACTAAAATCAAGACCCGGTCGATCGGTCATGGGTCGCGGAAATTTAAATCGACCTTTTGTTCCCTGCTCCGCCATTTTTGCTAATACTGGGCCACCCGGATAATCCAGGCCTAATAATTTCGCGGTTTTATCAAACGCTTCCCCGGCGGCGTCATCGATGGATTCGCCAAGCACCTGGTATTTACCAATACCATCCACTCGAACCAGCAGCGTATGTCCTCCGGATACCAACAAGGCAATAAATGGAAATTCAGGGACATCTTCTTCCAGCATTGGCGCTAACAAATGCCCTTCCATATGATGCACAGGTACTGCAGGTATTCCCCACCCATAAGCCAGCGATCGACCAATGGAACAACCAACCAATAATGCCCCCACCAGACCAGGACCGGCAGTATAGGCAACCCCATCGAGATCCGCCGGAGTCAGGTTCGCATCTTTCAGGGCTGCGTCGATTAAAGGCAGGGTTTTGCGGACATGATCTCTGGACGCTAATTCCGGTACCACACCGCCATAATCGGCATGCACATCGATTTGTGAATAAAGGCGGTGCGCCAGAATGCCCTGCTCTTCGTCAAAAATCGCAATGCCGGTTTCATCACAAGACGTTTCAATACCTAATATACGCATGTTTACTTACCTAAAATTAACATTTTCAGACACGTTCACCTGAAGGATCTCGAAATGATCGTGGGATAGACGGCGATCTTAGCGCCCGTCAGCAAATTTCACCAGTTGTTTTAAATAAAACTCGATTAAAACTTTACATCCAAGGATCGTTCAGATTAAAATACTGCACCATTTTTAAACAGCCCGGATATTTCTTTTTTTCCGGGTCAAAGTATTCACTAGAGGTGAGAGGCACAATGCCAGTAATTAAAGTAAGAGAAAACGAACCGTTTGATGTAGCACTTCGTCGTTTCAAGCGTTCATGTGAAAAAGCAGGTATCCTTTCTGAAGTTCGTCGTCGCGAATCTTTCGAGAAGCCTACCTGGGAACGTAAGCGTAAGAAAGCTGCAGCTGTTAAGCGTCACGCGAAGAAAGTTGCTCGCGAAAACGCTCGTCGTATTCGTTTATATTAATACTTTAAGGGATCTCCTGAAGTTATGAGTTTGCTAAGTCAACTCAACGACGAAATGAAAAACGCCATGCGTGCCAAAGACAAAAATCGTCTTGGCGTTATACGCATGGCGTTGTCAGCTATTAAGCAGGCAAAAATCGATAATCAAAAAGAAATGTCTGAAGATGACATTTTGGCACTGTTAACCAAAATGATTAAACAGCGCAAAGAATCGGTTGCCATGTATACCGAAGGTGGTCGTGAAGATATGGCCGCTTCGGAACAAGCTGAAATTAAAGTGATTGAAGAGTTTTTGCCTCAGGCATTAACCGCTGAAGAAGTTCAACAATTCATCACTCAGGCAATTGCCGACACAAGTGCCGCATCCATGGCTGACATGGGTAAGGTAATGGCAATATTAAAGCCGCAAATGCAAGGACGTGCCGACTTAGGCAAGGTTAGCGCTCAGGTGCGTACCGCACTTAACAGTTAACGCCTGCTAATTCCTGCAACTTCTTGTAAAGAAAATGCAAAGACAACCGTGCTAATAATGATTAGCGCGGTTTTTTTATCTTTGAAATTTATTCCGTTTTTATTAAGTTAGATAGCTGACAAGCAACCAATCGTTAGTGTAACTTAGTACTGTTAAATTCTTGCAACTCTTATAAGCGCAACTTGATAGGCCATGGCTGGATTAATCCCAAGACAATTTATTGACGACCTGCTCGCTCGAACTGACATTGTCGATTTGATTGATGCTAAAGTCGGTTTAAAAAAAGCCGGCAAAAATTATCAGGCCTGTTGCCCATTCCATAGCGAAAAAAGCCCTTCTTTTACCGTCAGTCGCGATAAACAGTTTTACCATTGTTTTGGCTGTGGTGCCCATGGTAATGCCATTTCATTTATCATGGAATACGAACGTCTGGAGTTTGTCGATGCGATTGAAGAGATCGCTAGCATTGCCGGTGTTGAGGTGGAGCGGGAACAAAATACTAGTCCGGAACAACAGCGCAAACAAGCTAAGATGCATGCGCAAAAGCAAGATGATTATCAGGTAATGGGGAATATTGCCCGTTATTATCAGCACACCTTAAAACATCATACAGACTCAAAAACGGTTATCGAATATCTCAAAGGAAGAGGCCTGAGCGGAGAAGTCGTTAAAAAATTCGGCATTGGTTACGCTCCTGATAGCTGGGATGGGGTGATGGGTCAATTCGGTCAGAGTCAACTCTTATCCGCACAATTGGTTGAGCTGGGAATGGCCATTCAAGGCGATAACAAACGACCTTATGATCGTTTTCGCGGCCGGGTGATGTTCCCGATCACGGATAAACGTGGCCGGGTGATTGGTTTTGGTGGCCGGGTGCTTAGCGACGGTACGCCTAAGTACCTGAATTCTCCGGAAACCCGCATTTATCATAAAGGCCAGGAACTATATGGTCTTTATGAAGCCAAAAAATACGCTAAGGATTTGCAGCGACTGGTTGTAGTTGAAGGCTATATGGATGTAGTGGCACTGGCACAACACGATATCCCCTATGCCGTGGCTTCACTTGGCACATCAACCACCATTGAACAATTGCAAACCCTGTTTCGCACCGTCAAAGAAGTAGTTTGCTGTTACGATGGTGACCGCGCCGGACGTGATGCCGCGTGGCGAGCGATGGAAAACGCCCTGCCCTTGATTCGTGACGGATATTCATTGAAATTCGTGTTTTTACCCGATGGTGAGGACCCCGATACCCTGGTACGCCAACAAGGCAAAGATGCATTTGAGAAAATTATCGATAATGCCAAACCATTGTCTCAGTTTATCTTCGAACATTTGCTATCTGCTGTTGATATGAATTCTGCCGAAGGGAAAGCTGCACTGATTGAGAAATTTCAGCCTTATCTGGCGAAAATGCCCGACAGCGTTCTTAAAGATTCCATCATTACCGATCTTGCCAATAAATTTGGCCTCGGTAGTGAGCAGCAACTTAGAAAATTAACTCAAGCAAAATCAAAGAGTTCTAACAAAAACAAAAAAGATGCAAAAAATAAAGTCACGCCAGTGCGTCTGGCTATTGCATTATTACTTGAGCATCCCCATTTAGAGGGAGTATTAGAAGATTTTTCAGTACTGGATACGATTGAATTGCCCGGTATTCATATTCTCAGGAAATTGCTTGAGCAATGTCGGGCTAATCCAGAATGCACTGGCGCACAGCTCGTTGAAAGCTGGCGAGATAGTGATATTGGCCCGGTATTATCCAAATTATTAATCTGGGAACATCATATCGAGAAAGACGCTGCTGAAGGCGTGTTTATCGATACCCTGGATAAAATTCTCAACACGTTTGTTGAGCAACGTACAGAAATTCTTTTACAAAAAGCACGGTTAGGACAGTTAAACTCGCAGGAAAAACAGGAACTTCAGTCGTTATTAAACGCGCAAAGCTAGCGTTTTCGGCTACTGGTATTTCTGAATTCGACTTGCTATAATTTCGGCCTTTACTGTTCGTATTTTGATAGCCAAATAGGTGGACAATCGTCGATGGACCAAGCCCCGCAATCTAGACTCAAAGAACTCATCACTAAAGGTAAAGAGCAAGGATACCTTACCTTTGCCGAAGTGAACGATCACCTGCCGCAGGACATTATCGACTCCGATCAAGTGGAAGACATCATCCGCATGATCAACGATATGGGTATTCAGGTATTTGAAAATGCGCCGGATGCCGATACATTGATGATGAGCGAAGCAAATACCGATGAGGATGCGGCAGAAGCTGCGGCTCAGGCTCTTGCCACGGTAGAAAGCGAAATCGGTCGTACTACAGACCCTGTGCGCATGTACATGCGTGAAATGGGTACGGTAGAACTATTAACCCGCAAAGGCGAAATTGTTATCGCCAAGCGTATTGAAGAAGGTATTCGTGAAGTACAACGCAGTGTTTCTGAATACCCACCCGCTATTAACTATCTCCTTGAGCAATGGGATAACTTTGAAGCTGAAGAGGTTCGCTTAAGCGACATCATTCTTGGTTTCCTTGATCCTGATGCTGAAGAAGAAGAAGCGCCAACAGCCACTCACGTAGGCTCAGAACTTTCTGAAGAAGAATTAGACGACGAAGATAAAACGGGTTCGGATAGTGATGACGACGAAGAAGAAGAGGATACAGGCCCGGATCCGGAGCTTGCCCGCGAGCGCTTCACCGAATTACGCAACCTCTATGAAAAAGCGAATAAAATCATCGCCAGCAAAGGCCGCGATCATAAAGATGCCGTTGCAGCCATTGATGCTATCGCTGAATTATTTAAAGAATTTCGCTTAATTCCTAAATTATTCGATCGCCTGGTTAAAAATATGCGTGATGTCATGGACAGAGTCCGTGTTCAGGAACGCTTGATCATGAAACACTGTGTGGTTGGTGCCGGTATGCCAAAAACCACATTCATTAAAGTGTTCCCGGGTAATGAAACCAAAATTGAATGGTTGGATAAAGAAATCGCAGCCGGTCACGCGTATTCAGAGAAACTGAAGCTTGCCAAGTTTGATGTTGAGCGTTGTATCTATAAGCTTAACGCGCTGGAAGAAGAAACTTACTTAAGCGTGCAAAGCATCAAAGACATCAACCGTCGTATGTCAATTGGCGAAGCGAAAGCTCGTAGAGCCAAGAAAGAAATGGTTGAAGCTAACTTGCGTTTGGTTATCTCAATCGCCAAGAAATATACCAACCGTGGCTTACAATTCCTGGATCTCATTCAGGAAGGTAATATCGGCTTGATGAAAGCCGTAGATAAATTCGAATATCGTCGTGGTTATAAGTTCTCAACCTATGCTACCTGGTGGATTCGTCAGGCGATCACCCGATCGATTGCGGATCAGGCGCGTACGATTCGTATCCCGGTGCATATGATTGAAACCATTAATAAGCTTAATCGTATCTCTCGTCAGATGCTGCAGGAAATGGGTCGCGAACCTACGCCTGAAGAATTGGCAGAGCGAATGATAATGCCAGAAGATAAGATCCGTAAGGTACTAAAAATTGCTAAAGAGCCAATCTCAATGGAAACACCAATTGGTGATGACGAAGATTCGCACTTAGGTGATTTTATCGAAGATGGTAGCGGTGAATTGCCTGTTGATGCAGCAACCACCGAAAACCTGAAAAACGCGACACACGAAGTGTTAGCAGGCCTTACTGCCCGTGAAGCAAAGGTTCTACGTATGCGTTTTGGTATCGATATGAATACCGACCATACCTTAGAAGAAGTTGGTAAACAATTTGACGTTACCCGTGAGCGTATTCGTCAAATCGAAGCAAAAGCGCTTCGTAAGCTACGCCATCCTTCCCGCTCTGAGCAGTTAAAAAGCTTCTTAGACGGCGAGTAATAACGTCTTCAGAAAAAGCCCGCTAACGCGTAACACCGATCAGATAAGCAATCGATCGGTTGACAGGTAAAAGGATCGTACGACAATAGCCCCATCAAATTGATGGG
>NZ_JBHZSG010000062.1:0-13694 GCF_043642205.1 Thalassotalea litorea
TCTCTGCAATCAAAGCCTTGTCTAAAAGCCTTTAAATTCTCACTGAGTGAGCAATAATTTAATGGGATTGGTATAACCATTCTCTGCAATCAAAGCCTTGCCTAAAAGCCTTTAAATTCTCACTGAGTGATCAATAATTTAATGTGATTGGTATTATATTGCACGAATATAAGTTAAGCATTTGCAAGGCATGAATGGCATAGACAAATCTACATAGAAGGCGGAACGTTTACAGCAGTTGGATTGCAGCTCCATCGTTAAAATCAGTAATACCAATTACATTAACAACCGGGGATGGCTCATGGCACTGCTGTTAAGCAGTGCCATTAAAGCTTCGCTGTTTAAGCTATCGCACAGCGCAGCTCACCGCTACGCTACGCGACGTCAAGGGAATTACGTCAAGGGAATTACTCGTAATTTGCGGGTTTATGGTGTTTGCCAATCGCATCGGCAATTTCTTTCGGCATATATTCTTCATCATGTTTGGCCAAAACTTCCGTGGCCACTAATGTCGTTGGATCCACCAACTTACCTTGTGCAACGATGCCTTGCCCTTCCCGGAATAGGTCCGGTAGGATACCTTCGTACTGCACGGTAATCATCGGACCGGAATCAATGAGATCAAATGATACATTTAAGGTTTCAGGATCGCGCTTGACGCTGCCAACCACCACCAGACCGCCGACCCGAATATTTTGACCTACCACTGGCTTTAACGTGCCGTCTTCTTTGCCATGATGAACTTCCGAAGGGGTGTAAAATACGTCAACAAAATTGCTCAGCCCATACAAAGATAAGCCGGCGACAGTTGCGACGCCAAACAAAATCAGACTTATAATGGTTAATCGTTTTTTGCGCCTTGGGTTCATACTACCTCCCCGGAATTCGTTTGGCTTTGCGCGGGTTTATTTTTCTCAGCTTTTCGTTGTTGATAAGCTTTAAGTTGTTGTTCTCGTTGCAGACGCTGGCGAATTTTATGCAATTGCTGCTGGGGTTGACGCATACTATTTACGGCCATTACTAGCAATATTAGCAAGGTACAGCCATAGGACAGCCAGATGTAAAACCCATGCTTGCCCATCGCCAGAAATTCAGAAAATGATTCAAATGCCATAATTACCGCTCCTCGGCCAGAGCCATTTGTTTCACCCAGGGGCGCAGGCTGTTACGTGCCAGCACCTGACCTTGAAAGCGTTTGCAAATCATACTTCCTGCCAGAAATGAAAATCCAAAGAAACAAATCACAAAGGGGATGTACATACTCATTGCCATCGAAGGGGCTGCAAATTTGGTAACGGTTGCCCCTTGATGCAGGGTATTCCACCATTCAACGGAATAATGAATGATCGGCAAATTAACCACACCGACTAAGGCCAGTACACTAACGGCTTTAGCGCCTTGGTTTTTATCATCAAACGCATTACCCAGGGCAATGACCCCAAGATATAAGAATAACAGTATCAACTCACTGGTTAGGCGCGCATCCCAAATCCACCAGGTGCCCCACATGGGTTTACCCCAGGCAGCGCCGGTGATCAGCGCAATGGCGGTAAACGCCGCTCCGACCGGAGCAATCGCCGCGATCGCGGCATGGGCTAACTTTAATTGCCACACCAATGCACAGAATCCGGCAATGGCCATGGAAAAATACAAGCCCATCGATAAAATGGCCGCGGGGACATGAATGTAGAAAATCCGCACCGTTTCGCCTTGCTGATAATCGGCAGGTGAATAGGCCAAACCCATAAACATCCCGACGCTTAATAACAGCGCGGCAAGTATGTTAAACCAGGGGATTAATTTCCCGGTAAAATGATATGCCACTTCCGGGTTGGCATAAGGGTGTAACCATTTCCACATGTTAGTTTGTACTCACTTTTAAAGCGGCGCCAACGGCAAAAGGTGCCGTTATTAACGAGGCAAAAAATAGGGCTGCAATTATAGCAAGGTGCCCCTGATAAGGCGAGTTCATCGTTGCCGCCTCAACGGCTGCGGTTGCTAAGATCAATACTGGGATATATAGCGGTAAGATCAGTAGGCTTAACAACACGCCACCTTTTTTCAGCGCAACCGTTAATGCCACACCAATCGCCCCTAATAAACTTAAAATTGGCGTACCGAGTAGTAAGGTCAAAAAGAGCGCCCCATAACCATCAGGGTGCAGGTTCATCATCATGGCTAATAGCGGTGCGAGCAGAATCAACGGTACGCTGGTGACCAGCCAATGGGCAAATATCTTTGCCAGCACCAAAATGAAAACCGGACAGGGGCTCAACAGCAGTTGCTCAAGCGAACCGTCCTGATAGTCGTTTTTAAAGAGTCGTTCCAACGATAATAATGTCGACAACAATGCCGCAACCCAGATAACGCCAGGCGCAATTGTCATTAATACATTTGGCATGGCACCAACACCAATCGCAAACAAGGTGATTACGATGATAAAAAATAATAACGGGTTAACAATATCGTCGCGGTGTCGCAAAGCGATCTTTAAATCGCGCAGCAATATGCTTTTAAACGCCTGTCGATAAGAAAGTGAAGGATTCATAGGGCGAATACTCTTTCTAGCATCAGGGTTTGGTAACGAGATGCATCGATAGACAGATCCTGGTGCGTGGTGAGGATCACAATACCACCATTATCCGCATGCTCGAGGATTTTTTGTTCCAGGCGTTTCACCCCTAGTTTGTCAATGGCGGTAAATGGCTCGTCTAGAATCCAGATGCTGGCAGCTGTCGCCCATAAACGGGCCAGCGCAATTCTGCGGTGCTGTCCCGCACTTAAATGGGCTGCAAGGGTATCGGCAAAACCGTACAGATCAACCTGTTCTAGCAGTGGTTCGTACTCAGTGCTGTCCTGGCCACATAATTGCAAATTGAATTGCAGGTTTTCCAACACGGTTAATTCGGCTTTTACGCCGGGGGAATGACCCAGGTATAAAAGGTCTTGATGATATTCTTCGCGGCATTGCTCAATGGCAGCTCCCCGGTAATAAACCGTACCGTTTTCCGGTTCAAATAATCCTGCAAGAATTCTTAATAAACTGGTTTTGCCGGTACCATTGGCGCCTGCGATTTGCCAGATGTCACCGGCTTTTACACGGATATTCAGAGCATCGAATAAAATTCGTTCTTCACGAATACAAGTGAGATTGTCGGCGGCCAAGACCGGGGATGATGAAGTGTTCAATATTTTTCGTGTTAAACAATTTATTGGACGTTTTTTGTCATTCTACAAGTTTGGCAGAAAAATAAGAAGAAAAAGATGTTCCGGATGAGCCACTGAACGACCGTATGATATGTCAATCGATATGAGGTGACATGTAACAGAGTTATTGAACCTAGATTACTAAGCCTTGATTACTATGCTTTGGTAACCAAGCTTTGGTAACCAAGCCTTAATTAGGAAGTCTTAGCTGTCAGGCAAGACTTTGTCGCTTTCGCGGGTCCTCTTGAAGGCCTGTCGCGTTTTTTGATGGTCAATGGCATGCAAGCGGCAAGGAATTTGTACGATTGTCGGCAAAAATGAGTGAGAAAATCAACATACGCTAGTTTTAACGGCAACACTCAGTATAATACTTGCAATATTCCCTGGGCTTTGTCGATAAAATCTAAAACGCCTAACATCGTTTTGCAAGGCTAACTTGCTGAATTTTGGAGTAAATAATGATCCCTGAGTTAGGACACTTCTCTCTTTTTGTGGCGCTCGCGTTAGCTATTTCCCTTAGCGTCATTCCTTTAATTGGTGTTAGTTTACAAAACCAGCGACTGACCACGTTAGCCAAACCGCTGAGTGCCGGTATGTTTGTGTTTGTAACCATCAGTATTGTGTTGTTGGGATACAGTTTTGTCGTTGATGACTTTTCTGTGGCTTATATCGCCTCGCATTCCAATTCTCAACTGCCTTATTATTTTAAGATCAGTGCCGTTTGGGGAGGACATGAAGGCTCATTATTACTCTGGGTATTTGTCCTAACGGCCTGGACTATGGCTGTCGCAACCTTTAGTCGCCACGTCGACCAGGCGTTTGTCTCTCGAGTTCTGGCTATCATGGGGATGATTACCGTAGGTTTCCTGGCGTTTACCATCTTTACTTCAAATCCCTTTGACCGAATTCTCCCCACGCCGCCATTGGAAGGCCGGGATCTAAACCCGTTGTTACAGGATGTTGGTTTGATCATTCACCCTCCCATGCTTTATATGGGCTATGTTGGCTTTTCCGTCGCCTTTGCGTTTGCGGTTGCAGCACTGATGTGTGGCAAGATGGATGCCGCCTGGGCGCGTTGGTCGCGTCCCTGGACGCTGGCTGCCTGGATCTTTCTAACCATAGGTATCGCTCTGGGTAGTTGGTGGGCATATTATGAGCTTGGCTGGGGCGGCTGGTGGTTCTGGGATCCCGTGGAAAATGCTTCCTTTATGCCATGGCTGGTGGGCACGGCACTATTGCATTCCCTCGCCGTGACCGAAAAGCGTGGTGCGTTTAGAAACTGGACCGTATTGCTAGCGATATTCACCTTTAGTTTGAGTTTGTTAGGTACGTTTTTAGTGCGTTCTGGTGTTATCACATCGGTGCACTCGTTTGCCGCCGATCCAACCCGAGGTTTATTTATTCTGTTGTTGCTGGCAATCGCGGTGATGGGATCGCTAACCTTATTTGCCTTCAGAGCATCGAAAGTGGGTAGCTTTTCTCGCTTTAGCCTGTTTTCCCGGGAAACGGCACTACTGATTTGTAATGTCCTGCTGGTTATTGCCTGTCTGACGGTTTTGATGGGAACCTTGTACCCATTGATGTTTGACGCCTTGGGGCTAGGAAAAATTTCCGTGGGCCCTCCTTACTTTAATCTGGTGTTTATTATTATTACCACACCTTTATTTATTGCGATGGGACTGGGGCCTCTGATTCGCTGGAAAAAAGCCAAAAAAGGCGATTTACAGCGACAAGTCAGTAAGCTATCGGTGATAGCGTTGGCATTAGGTTTTGCCTTCCCATTCTTATATGGTGGTGAATTCAATCTGCTTGTGGCCTTCGGCATGACGCTAGCTATCTGGGTGGCTTTGATCGCCGGACGCGATCTCTACAATCAAATCTATCTGGGAGCCGGTAAGTGGCAATTTAAACGCATTAGTTTAAGCCATCTGGGAATGGCCGTTGCCCATATCGGCGTTGGCGTTGCGATTGTTGGCGTGACGCTGGTATCCAATTATGAACAAGAGCACAACGTTCGTATGAACCAGGGTAGCAGTGCCGACATCGCCGGTTATCAATTTATCTTTAATGGCGTAAAGCCCGTTGAAGGCCCTAATTATTCGGCTGAACAAGGTCAAATTGAAGTGCGTCAGGATGGCGATTTTGTTGCGCTGTTACAACCTGAACGTCGCGCCTACCGTGTGCAGACGATGGGGATGACAGAAGCAGGCATTGATCCTGGATTATTCCGTGACTTATATGTAGCACTCGGCGATCCACTACCCGGTAATGCCTGGGCGGTGCGGGTTCACTACAAGCCGTTTGTTCGCTGGATCTGGTTGGGCGCCATCTTCATGGGGCTCGGTGGCTTATTTGCTATGGCCGATAAACGTTATCGCCAACGTAAGCACAAGGGCGCGGTGGCAGCGTCTATTGATTCACCGTCATCAACATTGAAGCCTGCGGATACGTTAGCAAACGCAAACGTTGGTCAAGCATCGTTAAATGACGCAAATAAGCAAACCTAAGGGATGATGAGAATGAACAAGGTGATTCGCTTTTTACCACTGATCCTGTTTATCTTACTTGGTATTTTGTTGTTTCGTGGATTGTCTTTAGATCCCAACGCTATGCCATCTGCGTTGGAAGGCAAGAAGTTTCCGCCATTTTCGTTAACGGAATTACAGCAACAATCGAACGTGTTGACTACAGAAGATTTTCAGCCAGGGATCAAACTGGTTAATGTCTGGGCCACCTGGTGTCCCGGTTGCAAGTACGAGCATCCATTTTTACTGAAAATTGCCAAGGATAAGCGCTTTGCCTTGTATGGTGTTAATTATAAGGATGAGCGCGACGCGGCACTGCAGTGGTTAAAGCAATATCAGAACCCGTATCAATTTACCTTGTTTGATAATGACGGAAAACTGGGTATGGATTTAGGCGTTTATGGGGCACCGGAAACCTTTGTTGTTGATCATAATAATCAAATTCGAAAGCGTTTCGCCGGTATATTGGATGAAGCTGTCTGGCAACAACAATTCGAGCCTTTATTGCAGCAATTACAACAAGAAATTAATAACGCTCAGAGTAATACTCAGGGCTAACTGGATGAATATGCGAACATGAATATGCAATCAATAATGCGACTACTTACTTGCATAAGCGCTTTCTGGCTGAGCATCTTACTGGCGTTTAGCATCAATGCCGCGCCAGTTGATACCTACCAGTTTCCGGATCCCGTCACCAAAAAGCGGTTTCAGCAATTGGTGTATGAGTTACGGTGCCCAAAATGTCAGAATCAAAATCTGGCCGATTCAAATTCGATGATTGCCGTTGATCTGCGCAAGCAAGTGTATGACATGTTAATCGACGGTCGCTCCGATATGGAGATCGTTAATTTTATGGTCGAAAGGTATGGCGATTATGTGTTGTATCGTCCAAAGGTGTCCGCAGCCACCTACTTGCTATGGTTTGGTCCGATAGGCTTTATTCTTATCGGCGGCATCGTAATTGCGCTGTTTGTCCGTCAATCTAATGCGAAATCGCAACCGTTGAATGATGAGCAAAAACAGCAGTTAAACGATATTTTAAAAGATTAATGACGCGAGATATTTGACAGGGAATCTGCCAGTTTTATGACCACTTTTGTAATTACCATTTTCGTTTTCTTGCTTGTCGCATTGGCGATTATCTGGCGTCATTTTTTACGCCGTTCATTGAAGGCTCGTCCTCAGGACTACCGCGGCCAGACGAATAAAGATTTATACCATGAACATTTAGCGGAAATTCAGCTCGATCTGGATAAAGGACGCATCGATCAGGAAAGTTTTGATTATCTGAAATCGGAACTGGATCGCAGTTTGCTGGCGGATATGCAGGCAACAGAGAAAGAACAACAAAGCCGCGACAAACAAACGTCAAAACTCTGGCCGGTGATTATCAGTGTGTTTGTTCTTGGCTTTTCTGGCCTGGGTTATTATCAATATGGTGCCTGGAAGCTGGCGATGAATCCGGTAGCGATTGCCGAGCATGGTGCGGGTTCGCAGGCAAACGTGATTATCGAACGTCTGAAAATCTTGCATGAGGAAGTGCAAGCCAACCCTGAAAACACCGATGCCTGGTTCCAGTTGGGACAAATTTTAACTACCGTCGGCCAATACGAAAGTGCGTATGTGGCTTATCAAAAAGTCATTGATGTTGAAGGTGAACAAGCCGATATTTTAGCATTACAGGCGCAGGTTAAGTATTACCAAAATGGTCAGCAGCGCAGTGATGAAATTAACGCGCTGATTGATAAAGCCAAAGCCCTGGATCCGGAAGATGCTTCGACCTTGATGTTTATTGGCATGGACCATTATGTAAATGGCCGATTCAACGAAGCTGCGGCTAACTGGCAAAAAATTATTGATTCAGGTCGTGCCGGTGTTAACACTGATGCATTGCAAGAAGCGATAGATGAGGCGTTAGCGAATGCCACAAATGCCACAAACGATGCTTCTGCAAATGGTGAGCTTGCCCAAAATGACAGTTCAGCGAACGGTCCTTCATTTACCCTGGTTGTCACATTGAGTGATGAAATCATTCAGGCCATGGCAGATAAAGAAGACAAAAATATTTTCGTGTATGCCGTTAACAGTCAAGGGCCAAGAATTCCTCTGGCAGCGGTGAAAATCAAAGCCAGCGATTTGCCGACAACGTTAGTATTGGACGACAGTAAGGCGATGAATCCGCAAATGCAGTTAAGCAGTGCCGAACAGGTGACCATCTATGCGGTATTATCCATGCAGGGGACGCCGGGTATGAACCCTGGTGATTTCAAAGGGGAAATCGCCAATATTGATGTAGAAGGTCAGCAACAATTGAACCTGATCATTGATAGCGTCGTAAAATAGCAGGTTAGAGAGTAAGGCCTTCACCATTATGGCAAGATAGGCTCATTACTCTGCTTTGAACAGAATCTAGATAAGAGAGACATTATGTTAAAACAAGGACTTATTCTGCCGTTGACTGCGACTTTGGCAATGTTTTCAAGCTCTATCGCTTTCGCGAAAGATGGTAATCAGCAAAGTGCTGCGACAAAAGTAGAGCAGCAGGCGTGTCCTGCGATTTTACAGCATACGGTGCGTAAACTGCACTCCAGCGAGGAAGTCGACCTGTGTGAAGCCTATCAGGGTAAGACTTTATTAATCGTGAACACGGCCAGTAACTGTGGTTACACGCCGCAATTCAAAGCGCTGGAAGCACTGTATCAAGACTACAAAGATGAAGGTCTGGTTATTTTAGGGTTCCCGTCTGATAATTTCTTTCAGGAAGAGGATGAAGAAAAAGATACGGCTGAGGTTTGCTATGTAAATTACGGTGTGACCTTCCCAATGTTCGCTACCACCGTTGTTCGCGGTGATGATGCCCATCCGATTTTCAAAGAGTTGGAAGAGAAAACGGCAGCACCTTACTGGAATTTTTACAAGTACTTAGTGAGCAATGATGGTCAGAGCGTTCAGCGTTTTTCTTCAAAAGTTGAACCTCAGTCTGAAGAACTGGTTACCGCGATAAAACAAACACTGTAACTCAGAACAATAACCACAGCTATATCAGGATTAATAAGAGTAAGTTATGTCGAGTTTTGTATCAGCGGGGAAAAAATTGCATGATGTTCAGGTTGAAACGGCCGTTTTGCTTACCAACCTGGGAACTCCAGACGCGCCTACCAAAGGAGCGTTGAGAACTTACCTACGCGAATTCCTGTCAGATCCCAGAGTCGTGGAAATTCCGCGACTGGTATGGATGATAATTCTACACGGGATTATCCTGCGTATTCGCCCAGCTAAATCGGCAAAGTTGTACGAAAGCATCTGGACGGAACAGGGCTCGCCGTTATTGGTCCACTCGCAGGCCCAAAAAGACAAGGTTGCAGCTCAGGTAAAGGCTTTGTATGGTGATAGGGTAACGGTAGATATTGCCATGCGTTACGGTAATCCTGGTATTGTTCCGGCGTTGAAAAAATTTCAGCAACTCGGGGTGAAACGCATTATCGTCTTGCCGCTTTATCCTCAATATGCGGGACCAACGACGGGTTCGACCTTCGATAAAGTCGTCGCGGAAGTTAAACAGTGGCGTTATGTACCTTCCTTACACTTTTTAAGTTCATACCACGATAATCCAGATTACATTGATGCGCTGGCGAACAGTATTAGCGAAAATTTTGCCGCTAATGGTACGCCGGGGAAGTTGATTATGTCGTTTCATGGCATGCCACGCCTGTTTCTCGAGCGCGGCGACCCGTATTATTGTTTCTGCCATAAAACCGCTCGTCTGGTGGCTGAAAAACTCGGTCTTGAGACAGCGCAGTATGAAATGACCTTCCAGTCGCGTTTTGGTAAAGCCGAGTGGCTCAAACCTTACACCGATGATGTGCTGGCAACATTGCCTGAGCAAGGGGTGAAAGATGTGGCAGTAATAAGCCCGGCGTTTAGTGTCGATTGTCTGGAAACGTTGGAAGAGCTAGAGGTCGAGAGCCGGAACGTGTTTATGGATGCCGGCGGTGAAAAGTTTCGCTATATTGCGGCGTTAAATGATCGAGATGATCATATTCAGGCATTATTTGGATTGCTTAAACCTTACCTGAACTAACGTTTTTCTCAGGCGGACATGGAGGTCAGATTGCTAACAGAAAAAAGATTGCGCAAGCTGCACCGATTATTGTTAACTCTGATCTTTGTGCAGGTCGTATTGTGGGGAGTCTCAGGCCTTTATATGGTGGTAATGGATATTGATTTTATCCGTGGCACTCCATTTAAATCTGCCCCTCAGCCACTTGTCGCTGAAAAGGTTATCGTCCCTCCTGCAGTCCTGTTAAATCGCTTCGATAGTATTAAATCTATCCGTCTTCGCATGTTGGCAGATACGCCGGTGTATGTTGTTGATGACGGTGTAAACGTTTCTATGGTGAATGCCGAAACCTCAGAGTCGATTAGCATTAATGAAACGCGAACGATTGAGATTGCGCGCAAAGGATATTTGACACTCAATGACACGCCTGCCATCAATGCAATCAACTTGTTTACCGATGTTGCACCGGAAGAGATCCCAACATCCATACTCCCTGCGTGGCAGGTTGAGTTCGATGATGGGGTGAATACCCGGTTTTATATTGATGCAACAACCGGAGAAATCTTGCGGGTCCGGCATCAATACTGGCGTCTATTTGATTTAATGTGGCAGTTACACATTATGGATTATGACGATGGTGCTGACATCGACAACCCGTTGTTAAGTGCGTTTATCATTTCGACTTTGCTGGCGTTGGGCTCAGGCATGGCGCTGCTCGTTGTACATTTTCACAGGCAAGCAGATAAACGGGCGAGGCAGGGTAGGACACAAGCGAAAAGCTTATTTTCATCAAGCAAACGGCAATTACGTTATTGGCATCGACGTTTGGCTCTGTTAACGCTTATTCCTTTATGTTTGTGGCTGGTAAGCGCCGCATATCTCAATATGTTCGCCCCTCATTTTCAGCACGATTATTCTAAACAAACTGAAACTTATCATTCAATGTCGAGCAATCAAGCTGATGTGATCATGGATGCTGTTAACCTTGCCTTAAGTAGGGTAGTCCAAGCTGACCAACTCGCCAAATTGCCGATTCAATCTCCGGATGACCGTCAATTTGATCCGCACCTCAAACAACTACTTCAACATGAGTACAGGGAAAGCCCAATTACTGAGATTGATTTCATCCCGTTTCCAGCGCAGTTGGTTACGCCTCTTTTATTGTTACGCAATGCTAATGACAAAGCGTGGTTGGTTGATCCGGTTACATTAAATATAAACACGCTCAACAAACAACAAGCTCTGGCGTTGTTACTGGCAAAATATGAGTTTGAAGCGGATAACATGACAATCACTATGCAGAGTGATGGCGTCGATGACATGCCTGAATTTTCCGGAAAATTGTGGCAAATAGACGTCGATGACCATGTCGAAACCACGTTTTATATCGATAGTATAAATGGCAGCCTATTTGGGCCGTTTAATCGCTATACCCGGTTAGAATCTTTGTTTTTGCGCATTCATTTTTTTGATTATGCTGGGAGCCTGGGTTTTAATCATTGGTGGAATATCCTTTTTGCCTTGCTGTATTTGATATTATCGTTATCCGGGATAGCGTATTTATTTAGGTTTGTTAAAAACAAACTGCCCCTTAAAATCCATAGCGTTAAAGCCCGGCGTAATCGGCAAGTTGCTTGATTTGTCGGCAGTTAATTCCATTCTTAGATTGCAAAAACAGCCCGTACAATGTATATTTCGCGTCGGCTTTTGACCTGAATTTATGCGCGAATTGCGCATCAGGTAATGCCAATCAGATTAAGTTTGTGCACAACTCAGAGTTAGGGCTGAGGTTCAGTTACAGCATAGATTTCATTGATATAGTCATTCTATATTTATGAAATCTAGGGCCGTAAATGGGCCTTAAGATAAACTCCCTGCGGGTGAGTTTTAAAGGCGTTTATCCTGCGTTACTGATTTTGGCCGATTTTGAGATAATGGAACGACCATTCTCTGCAATCAAAGCCTTGTCTAAAAGCCTTTAAATTCTCACTGAGTGAGCAATGATTTAATGTGATTGGTATAAGCTTCCAACATCCGTGGCGATGCGCCGCAATTTTTATGAACTGGCAGGAACCAGTGTGTTTAAGTACGCACTTACTATGAGGCTCACGCCTCTGGCTCGTGGTGGTTCAAGATTACGTACTATATTTACTATCGTTTACAGTCTCGGTAATGTTACCGAGACTCTGTTGTTTTTGGTGGATTTTGAAGAATCCGGCAAGATGAGTTAATTATGTTTGAATTACACGCAAGTAAAGTTACAAGCCTGAAGAATGACGTATTGTCTGGTCTGACGGTTGCTCTGGCATTGGTTCCCGAAGCGGTTGCCTTTGCCTTCGTTGCCGGTGTTGAGCCTTTAGTGGGTTTATACGCTGCATTTATGGTTGGTTTGATAACCGCCGCCTTCGGTGGTCGTCCGGGCATGATCTCTGGTGCTACCGGTGCTATGGCGGTGGTCATGGTTTCTCTGGTTGCTTTACATGGTGTGCAGTACCTGTTTGCAACTGTGGTGCTCTGTGGTGTCCTGCAAATCCTTGCGGGTATTTTTAAACTCGGGAAATTCATTCGTCTGGTACCTCATCCGGTTATGCTTGGCTTTGTTAACGGACTGGCGATAGTGATTTTCCTGGCTCAGCTTGGACAGTTTAAAGTGTTTAATGACGCCGGTGAACTGGAGTGGATGAGTGGCAACGCCATGTACACCATGTTAGGTTTAGTCGCGTTAACTATGGCGATTATCCACTTCCTGCCTAAACTTACCCGTGCCGTACCTTCATCTCTGGTTGCCATTGTTGTTGTTACCCTGATCGTGTTGGGATTAGACTTAGATGCGCGTACCGTTGTTGATTACGTGCGTGATATGACCAATGATCCAAATGCCACGATTGCCGGTTCCTTACCAAGTTTTGCAATCCCTTCGGTTCCTTTTACGCTAGAAACGTTAAAGATTATTTTCCCATTCGCATTAGTGCTGGCGGCGATTGGTCTGATTGAATCATTACTGACATTAACCCTAATTGACGAGCTTACGGATACCCGTGGTCAGGGTAATCGTGAATGTGTCGCTCAAGGTGCGGCAAACACAGTTAACGGTTTCTTTGGTGGCATGGGCGGTTGTGCGATGATTGGCCAGTCTATGATTAATGTGAATTCTGGCGGTCGTGGCAGGATGTCTGGTATTACCGCTGCATTGGCGCTACTTGGCTTTATTTTATTCGCATCGGGTTTAATTGAAATCATTCCTCTGGCAGCATTAGTTGGGGTTATGTTTATTGTGGTTATCGGTACGTTTGAATGGTCTTCGTTCCGTATTATTCGCAAAATCCCGAAAACGGATGCGTTTGTATTGGTGCTGGTTTCCGGTGTTACGGTGATTTCTGATTTGGCGGTTGCCGTTGTGGTCGGTGTTATCGTTTCCGCGCTGGTCTTTGCCTGGGAGCATGCAAAACACGTTATCGTTAATCGTTCTACTGATGAGAACGGCTGGACTGTATACGAGGTAAATGGCCCGTTGTTTTTTGGTGCGATCAGTTCATTTTTAGATCAATTCGATATCCAAAATGACTCAGATGATGTCATTGTCGAGTTTAAAAACTCACGAGTCGCGGATCACTCAGCCATCGAAGCTATCGATACATTGGCAGAGCGTTATATCTCGAAAGGTAAAACCTTGCATCTTCGCCATTTAAGCCCAGAATGTAAGATCTTACTTCGCAAAGCCGGTGATTTAGTTGAAGTAAATTACATTGAAGATCCAAACTATCATGTGGCAACGGACAAGTTAGCCTAACGTTCGGTCCATCGTTTCTAAAGCCCGCCAAAGCGTAACACCGATCAGATAAGCAATCGATCGGTTGACAGGTAAAAGGATCGTACGACAATAGCCCCATCAAATTGAT
>NZ_JBHZSG010000063.1:0-12796 GCF_043642205.1 Thalassotalea litorea
GCCCAAGAAAAGGACCGTTCGTATCAATAAAACCCGCTACCCCATTCAGAAAAGAGGCTCTTAACTGAATGGTGTTATGCATAAGCAGGCTTTAATGAAATGAATGGCTTTTAACCTTGATTACAACGCAGAAATCACGTCATTCAGGGTTGTACTTGGGCGCATAGCTTTACTCGCCAATGCGGTATCCGGTTGATAGTAACCTTTCACATCCACAGCAACACCCTGCGCTGAATTCAGCTCATCAACGATAGTTGCTTCCTGAGACGTTAAGTTTTCAGCAACTGGCGTAAACAAGGCTTGTAATTCTGCATCTTGAGATTGCGCGGCCAATTCCTGTGCCCAGTAGAGCGCTAGATAAAAATGGCTACCACGGTTATCAATCTGTCCAACTTTACGGGCTGGGGATTTATTTTCCGCCAGGAAGGTTGCAGTCGCCGCATCCAGCGTGTCGGCTAAGACTTTAGCTTTAGCATTGTTGGCAAATACGCTTAAGTGTTCAAACGAGGCCGCTAATGCCAGGAATTCACCCAACGAATCCCAACGCAGATAGTTTTGGTTTTCAAACTGCTGAACATGCTTAGGCGCAGAACCACCTGCACCGGTTTCGAATAAACCACCACCGTTCATTAGAGGAACAATAGACAACATCTTCGCGCTGGTACCCAGTTCTAAGATAGGGAATAAATCCGTCAGATAATCACGTAATACATTACCCGTTACAGAAATCGTATCTTTACCGTCTTTGATGCGCTCTAAAGAGAAACGCGTCGCTTCAACCGGAGCAAGAATACGAATATCCAAACCTTCGGTATCGTGTTGTGGCAAATAGGCATTAACCTTTTTGATCAATTGTGCATCATGAGCACGCTCTGGATTTAACCAGAATACTGCTGGTGTATTGGATGCACGTGAACGGTTAACGGCTAATTTAACCCAATCCTGAATTGGTGCATCTTTTACCTGACACATACGCCAGATATCACCGGCTTCAACCTGGTGTTGCATTAACACGTTGCCATTAGCGTCGACAACACGCATGGTACCATCGGCTTTTACTTCAAATGTCTTGTCGTGTGAACCATACTCTTCGGCTTTTTGAGCCATCAAGCCAACGTTTGGAACACTACCCATGGTTGTTGGGTCAAAAGCGCCATGTTTTTTACAAAAATCAATCGTTTCCTGATAAACACCAGAATAACAACGATCTGGGATCACTGCGATTGCGTCCTGCAATTGATCATCTTTGTTCCACATTTGTCCGGATGAGCGGATCATCGCCGGCATGGACGCATCGATAATCACATCGCTAGGCACATGCAAGTTGGTAATACCTTTGTCTGAATTAACCATGGCTAAATCAGGAGCGTCGGTATATACCGCATCTAGCGCAGCCGTTATTTCATCTTTTAACGCTGGCTCTAATTGTTCGATTTTCGAGTAAACATCACCGATACCGTTATTTACATCAACGCCTAGTTTTTCGAAAACATCCTGATATTTGGCGAAAACGTCTTGATAGAAAACGGAAACACAATGGCCAAAAATAATCGGATCAGAAACCTTCATCATGGTGGCTTTCATGTGCAAGGAGAACAATACGCCCTGCGCTTTTGCCGCTTGAATTTGTTCAGCTAGGAAGGTACGCAATTTATTCTTGCTCATAAACGAAGAGTCTATGACCTCACCCGCCAATAAGGCAAGATCCGACTTCAACACTTCGACATCGCCCGATTCTGACACAAACTCGATATTTACCGAGGTCGCTTGGTCAACAGTAACCGATTGTTCGCTGCCAAAAAAATCACCGTCAGTCATGCTCGCTACGGTAGATTTCGAATCCGCAGACCAGGCACCCATTGAATGAGGATTATTTCTGGCATATTGTTTTACTGAGCCAGGCGCACGACGGTCTGAATTACCTTCCCGTAATACCGGGTTTACCGCACTGCCCAGTACTTTCGCGTATTTAGAACGAATAACTTTTTCTTCTTCTGTAGAAGGTTCTTCCGGGAAATCTGGTAACGCGTAACCCTTTTGTTGCAATTCTTTTATCGCTGCTTGTAATTGTGGAATAGAAGCACTGATATTTGGTAATTTAATAATGTTTGCTTGTGGCGTTTTTGCCAGCTCGCCCAATTCACTAAGCGCATCACCGATTTGTTGTTCAGCGGTTAAATATTCAGGGAAGTTTGAGATGATTCGACCCGCTAAAGAAATGTCTTTAGTCGTAACTTCAATGCCGGCAGTACCTGCAAATGCTTGCACGATAGGTAAGAAAGATTGAGTTGCTAATGCCGGCGCTTCGTCGGTAATAGTGTAGATAATTTTGGAATTCTCGGAGGTCATACCTTGTCCTTTGTTTAAACGCCCGATGTCAGGCGCTACTTTAAACGAGTTAGGTCTGATAATTTTTGCGTATTGCTTTGAATAAGTTCATCAAATTCGAAACAAGACTATCCCTTTATATTAAACATTTACTCAGAGAGATATCCTTGCGCCTAACGTTAGGTGAAGCTTAAAACGCTATTGGCAAATAACTAAGTCAGCCCTTTTTTTATCCGTCGCCACTCAACCCGGTACCCCGCCTTTTCATTTTGGTGATCGGGTACAATTAAACTGCCTTGTAGTAAAAACCACACAGAGCTAATACTTGCTGTACAGTTCGGGTTTATATGGCGAGCGCGCGATAGTATAGCAGTATGCATTTAATTAACATAGCCTTAACTTTAACCAAGATTTAAAACGATTTAGAAGAACTTATAACCCAAAGTTAGCGTTAATTTGGTACTATACAATTCGATCATTTTTATTCTTCAACAAACGACTACTTGCACCATGGAAAAGCGAAAATCTAGCGCGCGTAACAGCGAAAACAGCAACCAGAAAAACATAACTTCTCCACACAAACCGCAGCGCAAACACAAAGGTTCTCGTCAGGGCATTCGTTCCGACTCTCGAACTGGCTCGTTTAACAAAAAAACTCGGCCGAAACCTGAAAAGCCGATCATAATTTTGTTTAATAAGCCCTATGACGTTCTCACTCAATTTACCGATGATCAGAAACGTTCAACACTAAAGGATTTTATTGCCATCCCCGATGTGTATGCTGCAGGTCGTCTGGACAAAGATTCCGAAGGTTTGCTGGTATTGACCAATGATGGTGAGCTACAACACAAATTGGCAAATCCAAAATTCAGTAAATCCAAAACCTACTGGGTTCAGGTCGAAGGTGAAGTATCTAATGCATCGATTACAGCACTAATCAAAGGCGTGGAATTGAACGACGGTTTAACCCGCCCAGCGAAAGTCAGGCGGATCTCAGCGCCAGATGTGTGGGCACGTAGCGTGCCGATCAGAGAACGAAAGAATATACCAACCACCTGGTTAGAAATTATTATTACCGAAGGAAAAAATCGACAGGTAAGACGAATGACAGCCCATGTCGGCAATCCAACCTTACGGTTAATACGTTTAAGTATGGGACCTTATTCGCTAACGGATATTGCCCCACTAAACACATTAGCCCCAGGGCAATACCGACAAATTAGCCATCAAACTATCGACAAATAAAGGAAGTTACCTACGTGGATGACCATCACCTGCAATTTAAACCCAATGTTACTGTCGCTGCGATTATTCACTGCAACGGAAAATTTTTAATGGTAGAAGAATGGCAAGACGAACAATGGGTTTACAATCAACCTGCTGGCCATCTGGAGCCGGACGAGTCGATTACTGATGGTTTAATACGTGAAGTCAAAGAAGAAACGGGGTTAATCGTCGAGCCTGGTGTTTTATGCGGAATTTACTATTTTCACCTGCCACGCTCCAATCTGTTTTATTTACGTTTTTGTTTTATTGTCGAACTGGAAGATTGGTTGGAAACTCAACCAATGGATACAGACATAAACCGAGCATTGTGGATGACCTTTGATGAAATCCTTGAAAAATCACAACAATTGCGCAGTCCCATGGTATTAAATGGCATTCAGGATTATCTTGCTGGAACCACCTACCCTTTGTCGATTTTAAAATCTTACATAAACGCTCCTCTGGAGAAATAATACCAATCACATTAAGTTTGTGCACAACTCAGAGTTAGATCAGAGGTTCAGTTACAACATAGATTTTATTGATATAGTCATTCTATATTAATGAAATATAGGGCAGTAAATGGGCCTTAAGATAAACTCCCTACGGGTGAGTTTTAAAGGCGTTTATCCTGTGTTACTGATTTTGCCCAATTTTGGCTGTTTTTGAGAGCGGAATAACCATTCTCTGCAATCAACGCCTTGCCTAAAAGCCTTTAAATTCTCACTGAGTGAGCAATAATCTAATGTGATTGGTATAACGTCAAAGTAATGATGGTAAAACCGAAAAAACAAAACGGCACTGTCCCGCCCCTAGCCGGTAGTTTTCCTTCTGGTTATTAAACAAACCCTGTGCCAGCTTGTTATTAACCAGCCTATTATTCATTTGCAAAGCAATGAAGGTTATCAACGACTTGGGTTGCCTATTAAGCAAAATGTCGAGGTTAGCATTGCTATTACATTTTATATAAATAAGATTTTGTATTAATAATGCGCTGGCTATTATTTCATGTTAAAATTCGCGCCATTTTTTAACTGGTCGGGAATTACAGTCCTTGAGTACAACAGCTAACCGTGATTTAAAAGTTATCGTCGGCATGTCCGGCGGTGTTGATTCTTCCGTTTCCGCGTATCTTCTACAGCAGCAAGGCTATCAGGTAGAAGGTTTGTTTATGAAAAACTGGGAAGAAGACGACGATGACGAATATTGTGCAGCAGCGGAAGATCTTAAAGATGCGCAAGCGGTTTGTGAAAAATTAGGGATAGAGCTTCACACCATCAATTTTGCCGCCGAATACTGGGATAATGTGTTTGAGTATTTTCTTGAAGAATACAAAGCCGGTCGCACACCTAATCCAGATATCATGTGCAACAAAGAAATCAAATTTAAGGCATTTTTAGAATTTGCCTGCGAAGACATGGGTGCCGACTTTATTGCGACTGGCCATTATGTTCAGCGCCGGGAAAAAGAGAATACGTTTCAATTGATTCGTGGTCTGGATAACAACAAAGATCAAAGCTACTTTTTATATACGCTGAGTCATCAACAAGTCGCGCAAACGCTATTTCCTGTTGGCCATTTGGAGAAGCCTAAAGTTCGCGCAATTGCCGAGCGGGAAGGTTTAATTACCCACAATAAAAAAGATTCCACCGGGATCTGTTTTATCGGTGAACGCAAATTTAAAGATTTTCTTGGTCGTTACCTGCCAGCGCAGCCTGGTGTTATCGAAAATTGTGAGGGTCAACCTATTGGTGAGCATGATGGTTTGATGTACCACACACTTGGACAACGCAAGGGGCTGAGAATTGGCGGTCTAAAAGAAGCTGGCGATGAACCTTGGTACGTTGTTGAAAAAGACATGAAACGTAATGTGTTGATCGTTGGTCAAGGTCATAACCACCCTCGCCTGTTCTCCAAAGGGTTAGTTGCGGACCAATTGCATTGGGTGGATCGTCACCAACCTGCTATTGGCAAAAGCTTCCACTGCACGGTAAAAACTCGATACCGCCAGCAGGATGTCGCTTGTACAGTGACTCGCTTAAATGAAGGCGATTACGAAATTTTATTTGATGAACAGCAAAGTTCTGTGACACCAGGTCAATCCGTGGTGTTCTATCTCGATGATGTTTGTCTGGGTGGCGGGATCATTGATCAATTAATTCGATAGCTAATTCGATAGCTAATTCGAAAATTGCGACCCGTTAAAAACAATGGCTCCTGTTTTAACAACTGGTTATTCAATGTGATGACAGATAAATCATAACAATTACGCTGTAGGTTATATGAGACAACAAACGTTAACATTCGCTGCAATCTGCCAGGCTTCTGCCATGGTTCAGGGTATTGCTCGTAAAAATCAGCTCGACGAATCTTTATTCGAGCTGATGTTAAATTCTATTGTGATCACTGACCCAAAAGACTCACTCGAGGTCTATGGATCGGATATCGCCCACTTAAAAACCGGCTTACAGCTCATCGTGACTCAACTCGGTGATACCACGGTAGAGAAAGATCCGGAGATAACCCGATACATCGTCAGCATGTTGAACCTAGAGCGCCGTTTACAAAGCAATAAAAAGGATCTTGCGCAACTTGGTAGTCGCATTGAACAGTGTCAACGTCAACTTGAACACTTTGAATTGACGAGTGATACCATGATCGCAAATTTTGCCAGCGTTTATAGTGATGTGATCAGCCCATTGGCCACTCGCATCCAAATTGCCGGTGAACAAACGATTTTAAAGCAGGTCGGCAATCAAAACCGAATACGTGCGTTGCTCCTCTCAGGCATTCGTGCCGCCGTTTTATGGCGACAAATGGGCGGAAAACGCCGAATTATATTATTTCGCCGACGCCAAGTAGTGGCTGAAGCTCAAAAATTATTAAAGTCTATACATTAATTAGGAATCTGATATGGAACTCTCAAGCATCAGTGCTATTTCCCCGGTAGATGGACGATATGGCAGTAAAGTAAAAGCATTACGCCCTATCTTCAGTGAATTCGGTTTGATCAAATACCGAGTCACCGTGGAAGTACGTTGGTTACAAAAACTTGCCGCGACTGCTGAAATTTCGGAAGTACCTGCATTCTCTGCAGATGCAAATGCCGTTCTCGATGCAATCGTAGATAATTTTAGCGAAGAAGATGCCGCTCGGGTAAAAACTATCGAAGCCACCACTAATCATGATGTTAAGGCGGTTGAGTACTTTTTGAAAGAGCAAGTCGCTGACAATAATGAGCTAAATGCCGTATCAGAGTTTATTCATTTTGCCTGTACGTCTGAAGATATCAATAACCTGTCTCACGCACTTATGCTTAAAGAATGTCGTGAGCAGGTATTGCTACCAGTGCTGGATGAAATCCTTGCGGAAATCAAAAACCTGGCCATTGAATACAAAACCATTCCAATGATGTGTCGTACCCACGGTCAGCCAGCTAGCCCAAGCACAATGGGTAAAGAAATGGCCAACGTATACGTACGATTAAAACGCCAGCGCGACCAAATCGCTGCGGTTGAGTTTTTAGGCAAAATCAATGGCGCCGTTGGTAACTACAATGCACACCTGTCTGCTTATCCAGAACTTAACTGGCATGAGTTTTCAGAAAGCTTTGTAACGTCGCTAGGTATTACCTGGAATGCATTTACGACACAAATCGAGCCACACGATTATATCGCCGAACTATTCGATGCTGTCGCTCGCTTTAACACCATTTTGATTGATTTTGATCGCGACATCTGGGGTTACATTGCACTCGGCCACTTTAAGCAAAAAACCATTGCTGGGGAAATTGGATCTTCAACAATGCCGCATAAAGTTAACCCGATTGATTTTGAAAACTCGGAAGGTAACTTAGGTATTGCTAACGCATTATTTGCACATCTTGCACAAAAGCTACCAGTATCCCGCTGGCAGCGTGACCTTACAGACTCTACTGTGCTGCGTAATCTAGGTGTTGGTTTTGCCCACTCATTGATTTCTTACCAGGCCACATTAAAAGGCATCAGCAAGTTACAGGTTAACGAGCAAAGCCTTCTTGATGAGTTAGATTCAAACTGGGAAGTTTTAGCAGAACCTGTGCAGACGGTTATGCGTCGATATGGCATCGAAAAGCCATATGAAAAACTTAAAGAGTTAACCCGTGGCAAGCGTGTCAACGGAGAATCCATGCGCGCCTTTATCGAAAACCTCGAGTTACCTCAGCAGGCAAAAGACGAGTTGATTGCAATGACACCGGCAAGTTATATCGGCCGTGCTGTCAGCTTTATTGACGAGCTATAAGCTGTCATAAAACTCGTATAAAAAGGCTATGAAATTTCATAGCCTTTTTTTTGCATTGAATTTTATGCCTACTAGCAAGGTGCTTATTACCAAGACACCCATGGTTAAACATCAGATCCGTTTAAGTGCTTATTATCAAGACACCCACACTTAGTCATCGTATCGAATCAAGCATCCTCCTTAATAAGACACCCATGGTTAAGCATCATATAGGATCGATCTGAATCTCTGATAACCACCAATTGACGTCAGGATTTAATTGGATAGATCTTCGAACCAATAGGAGGAGAACTCAGTTTTTTGCTCCCCAACACATTCGGTTAGCTTTTATGTAGACCAGAATTTGCAGACAGCGAGCGAATATGTAAACAATATCCTCCTCCTCCCTTACTACAATAACAACATCTTTTATTACTTAATAAGACTCTGGAATCCCTCGGGGTTGGCTTATCAATTAGTAACGCTGCTAAGGTGGGTGTCCTGTTAATTTTGTAACTTAATAAGACTCTGGAATCCCCCGGGCTTGGCTTATCAATTAGTAACGCTGCTAAGGTGGGTGTCCTGTTAATTTTGTCGATAGATTATTTCTCAGTGAACACTTGTGGTTCGAGCCAGGATTGGCTTGCTTTGGCCATTATAAATATCCCGGTAGTGCCTGATTTTTTTAATAATGGCGTGTATCCTATAGCCATTGATTGATTAATTTTGTAGTACAACCATGATCATAGATTGGAAAGATCTCACCCCAGAACTTTTTCTAGAGAAGTACTGGCAGAAAAAGCCATTACTCATTAAAGGGGCATTCCCTGATTTTGTCGATCCTGTTGAGCCTGATGAACTTGCCGGGCTTGCAATGGAAGATATGATAGAATCGCGCATCGTGCAGCACAATGGAAATGACTGGAACGTTGAACACGGGCCATTTCGTGACTTTGAGACCTTTGGCGAAGAAAACTGGACGTTATTGGTCCAGGCGGTTAACCATTGGTTCGAAGACGTCGATTCGCTTATTACCCCGTTCCGATTTATACCCAATTGGCGCATTGATGATGTGATGGTAAGCTTTTCAACCCCAGGCGGTGGTGTTGGACCTCATCTTGATCAATATGATGTCTTTATTGTTCAAGGCAGCGGTAAACGGCACTGGCGGGTTGGTAAGCCCGATAATGACCTAAGAAACCTTGTCCCTCATCCAGATCTAAAACAAGTTTCTGCGTTTGAGAGTTGCATAGACGTAACGACCGAAGCCGGAGATCTTCTGTATATACCGCCCCATCACCCCCATGACGGGCTAGCCATAGACAATGCGATGAATTATTCCATTGGCTTTCAGGCGCCAAATCCGCAAGAGTTGTTTAGCGGACTTGCCGATTATATGCTGGACGAAGATTTATACGAGACACGTATCGATGACAGCCATCGTCGCTATACAGATCGTCCTGAAACACTGACAGGTAAAGATTTCCAAAACCTAAAACAACAAATGTTGCAGGTTCTAAACAACGAGGAAATGTTGGAAGACTTCCTCGGCCAACAGTTAACCTCGGTGCATCACGCCCTGGATGTTGGCTTGCCTGAGCAACCTTTATCCATTGAAGAGCTCCCTGAGATTATTGAACAAATCATTGAAGATGATGGTGCGCTAGAGCCAGTATTAGGTATAAAAACCTTAGTAATTGACCAGCGAAAACTGTTTATTAATGGTGAACGGTTTACCATCTATGAAGAGTCTTTAGATCTCGCCTTAGCCATGGCAAACAAACAACACTTAAACTCTGAATTATTAAAAAGCGCGTTAAGCAATTTGAAAAACCTCGAGCTGTTAACTAGGGTTATAAATATAGGACTTTGGCAGTTAGCTTGAGGTGAGTAGTGCGCTACAAAGTAAATGTTGTTCGTTGGCAGCAGGCCGAGCGACAATTAAAATCCGTCCGCGAAAAAGTGTTTTGTTTCGAACGGCGAATCCCCTACGACGTAGAATTTGACCAACAAGACAGAAAAGCCCACCACGTTCTGGTGGTGGATGAAGAAACCCAGGAGCCTATAGCAACAGGAAGAATCACCAACAATGGTGAAATTTCCCGTATCGCTGTAGTGATATCCAAACGAAAGAGCCCCGTTGGTAAAGAGGTCATTCAGGCGCTAGTGAAAATCGCCCGAAAGAATCAGTTAAACGAAGTTTACATCAACTCCGACCTTGACGCCGTCAGCTATTTCGCAAGCCACAATTTCCGCCCTGTAGGGGCGGTTTTTATGGAAGCCGGAATCCCCAGACAAAGAATGGCATGCCCGATTAGACAAATCGACTTTAAACGATTCTATTTAAGCCATTAATCTCATTTTGAAAACGCAGAGTTCTCTATTCGTTCCAGAGCTTTTCGTTTTCAAATAGCTGATATAGACCTTCTGCCCTACTTACTAATAGGCTGGCGAATTCGATTTGCGTTCTATCCTTGGCCGTCGCAAGGATATTCTGCGCTTGTAATTGCCATTTCATTGAGAAGTTTCTCAATGCTTCACGTACGTCTTCCGCAGCCGATATTCCAATGTGATCGCAAGGCAAATCACCACTGATCACCCACACACTTTCTTTATTAATCGTTTGTAATTTCCAAATAGCCACAACAGGTATCAGATAGCGGCTATCTAACGTAGCAACAGATTCGGTAACAAAGCCTTTTTCCGCTAAATACTTTGTTGCTTTTTGATATTGTTCACGCACCCATGCGCTGCGTTGCTCTTCAGTAAATTCGCCAGGATTGCTCATACGAGGCCTCATAATGAAAAAAATTTCGCCCATACTCGCTGATAATCTTGATGATCTCAAGTAGAAATTGATGAATTTACTTGTAGTATTAAATGAACACATTTAAAAAAAAGAATTTCCTCCTTTGTATGGTCTGTAAGGATTGAAAGTGATAAGGTTCGCGAAATTTTTACCGCTTGAATTTTTAGGGATTTATTCCCTATCAATTACTCTGTACTGAACAATAAAATGGAGAAAAGTGTGGCTCTTTTTGATCTCGTCGATTTTGATCACCATGAACAGGTTGTTTATTGCTCGGATGAACAATCTGGCTTAAAAGCGATTATTGCCGTACACAACACAAATTTAGGTCCTGCAGCCGGTGGTTGCCGATTTTGGGACTATGCCAGTGACGATGAAGCCTTAAAAGACGTTCTGCGACTGTCTAAAGGTATGACCTACAAAAATGCCATGGCCGGTTTACATCTTGGCGGTGGTAAAGCCGTTATTATTGGTAATCCTAAAAATTTAAAATCTGAAGCCCTATTCAAAGCCTTTGGCAGAGCTGTAAACAATCTGGGTGGTCGTTATTACACTGCCGAAGACGTAAACATTACCACTGGCGACATGGCCATTGTTAATCAGGAAACAGAATTTGTTTCGGGTCTTGAAGGCAAAAGTGGTAACCCAGGGCCATTTACGGCGTTAGGTACCTTTTTAGGTATCAAGGCCGCAGTCAAGTTCAAACTTGGTAAAGACGATCTGACGGGTATCAAGGTAGCCGTGCAAGGTTTAGGCAGTGTTGGTTATTCGCTGTGCGAAAAACTTGTCGATGCCGGCGCTGAATTAGTGGTAACCGATATTAACCAAGAAGCGTTAGATAAAGCGGCAACAGAGCTAAACGCAAAAGTGGTTGGTCTTGACGAAATCTATGAGCAAGATGTAGACGTATTCGCACCATGTGCACTTGGTGCTACCATCAATGACACAACGCTTGAAAAGCTAAAAGCCGTGATTATCGCAGGTTGCGCTAATAACCAGCTTGCGGAAACGCGTCATGACGAAATCGTGAAAGATAAAGGTATTTTGTATGCACCGGATTACGTGATCAATGCCGGTGGCATCATCAATGTTGCATTGGAAATAGGTGACGAACCATACTGTGCCGACAAAGCTACAGCTTTAGTAGAAGATATCTATAACACGCTTATGGATGTATTCTGCAAAGCTCAGCAAGAAGACTTACCTACAGGTTTAGTTGCCGATCAAATGGCACGTAAAATTATCGCCAACGGCCACAAATAATTTCTCGAAAAACCTGTTTTTGTCTTAAAAAAAATCCCGTCTTTGAACTGGGCTGATATGAAATTAAGGATCTATATAGCGTAGATCCTTTTTTTTATTTTCTTTCTAATCAATACCTTAGCATGACGCAAAACACCGTAAAATCGTTCCGTGTCAACTATAAAATTCTTTATATACAATCACATAGGATGGAAATCAATGAGTTTCAGATAAGTTTGTGATATTCCCAATTAACGAAAATTACTGTTTCTAAGTGGTGCGAATGTCGGCTATGTGCCAAACTCGGACCGTTAGCAAATTCTAATATACTTATTTGTTGGAGTTTCAACCTTCAGGTCACAAAATCATTATGCACAGATTGTAATTATTGCTTATAAACTAACTTACTCGCTTGAGAGACAAGTTTGAAGCTAAAGATGAATGTTGGTATACCCCATAACGCTAACAATTTCCCTGAATGCTCAGGAATATAAAAGGCAAAAGTTGAGAATACCATGCCTATTGAAAAAGACCACAACATAACTTCATGAAACTTATCAACTTTGCTGCGATAAAATTTGAATACAGGGTCTATGTTATATAGCAAAATGAATGCAGCAGCAGACGCTAAGCCTATTTCCCAAAAGCCTTTTCCTAATGTAATAACTGGTATCATCAATAAAGCAAACGGGTAATTCGAAAGCCTTGCATTGACTCTTTTTTGATTCAAATTGATATTGAAACTCCATGTGATGCTAAAAGTTGATTGGAATGTTTTCAGAATATTGCATCAGACAAACTGAGAGGCTTTATCTCGCTCACAAGAGACATTAACCTTTTCAATCTGTTAACGTCAACTTATGCCTGAAACGGTGTATGGGGAATTGCCAA
>NZ_JBHZSG010000064.1:0-12704 GCF_043642205.1 Thalassotalea litorea
TTCCATGCTTAGAGATGGGGTGATGTGGGAAGCGCCAAAAGCTCAAAATTAACTATTGACGCCATAGTCTCTTGTTAGCTGTAATTTTACTCATAAGATACTGGATTTGACCTTTATTTAAGGGCAAAGCATTCTCTGCTGGATTAATTACAACACCGTGATACTCACCCATTTCAAGAGCCCAATGCCATGCATCTTGAGGTGGAAAAACTAAAGTACTTACAGGTTGGTCAATATATTTACCTAATGCCTCCCAATCAGTAAAAAGTGGAAGGTACATATTACCTTGTTCGTCTGATGTGTTAAGTACTTTGATCAGGCTATCTTTTTCAATTACTGTTTGACCATTTTCATCTGGTTCTGAAACGTGCATTTCATCCGCGAATATAGCAACAAGATAATTAGACTTATTAAGTTCCAGCAATAATGCGTCCTTTGCATCATTGCTGGTATCGGTTTTCAACCGATTCATTGCCGCAATTAAATTTGGGTTGGTAACAGCGACATTAACATCTATTGGCGGAGGAACATCAGCTACAGCTTGAGAAGCGGCAGCTGCTGTTCCGAATAATAATGATTTCAACTTTTTGAGCACGATACTTCCTTTTACAGCTAACAGTTTATTATGTAGACAGCATGGTAAATCCTGTCTACGAACATTCTCATAAACTACCAGAAAAGAACGCAAATTCAAGCCATTAAACACCAACTATACATTCAGGCAAACCGAAGCCTTCATTTTCGTAATTATTACTGAGCCATCATAGTAATGGCTCTATGACACCATTGAAAAGCACTCATTTTCATAAACTTAATTGCTAACTCTTAAATGTTATTTGGTATTACTGAGAGGTATTAGTGATTCTAAACCGTATTTTTCTCGATACTGAGACGCCTTAGTAAACCTCCGGAGACGCGAGCGATTGATTAATATTTTCAATATTTTGGTTAGTACTCAACTGGTTTTGCAGAGCATTACTAGGAAGTCTTAGTTTCCTAATGCACACCGTTATTGTATTACTGAGTTTGCATAGTAATTATCAATTCAATCATCTTATTTATCCTTAATTTCATGCAGTTAGTAAGTTACTGACGTCGTTTAGTAAGTATTACTAAGAAGTCATGCTAACAAGGGATGCACTTAATAATTTTTTGTTCAGAATTAGAGGATTAACGACAGGAAAGTGACAATTCAATGGGTAAAGGAGAGAAGGCTGAGTAATGTCTTTGAGCACATATTGGTAAAAGTGGCCAACCTAACTAAAACTGTATATTCATACAGCACCAGGAGTCAACTATGGCCACATCACCTTTTATTGAAAACATTCGTCATGTATTGAGAACGAAGCATTACAGTATTCAAACCGAAAAAACCTATTTAACCTGGATAAAGCGGTTCATTTTATTTAATCAAAAGCGTCATCCTGAAGAAATGGGAGAAGAAGAGGTAAATCGCTTTTTGTCACATTTAGCAGTAGAACGGAAAGTGACGTCTTCAACACAGAATCTAGCTTTATGTGCCATCGTATTTATGTATAAGCACGTATTAAACCGCGAATTAATATTGCTCGACGACGCTATACGCGCGAAAGCCCCAAAACGAGTTCCGGTGGTATTGTCAAATGACGAGGCAATGACATTGATCGACTTTATGCCTGGCGCCTATCGGCTAATGTTTTCAATTTTATACGGGTGCGGCCTGAGAAAAGCTGAAATGTTAAGGCTTAGGATAAAAGATATCGATTTTACCAATCAGTCTATCTTTATCTTTCGCGGTAAGGGGAATAAAGACCGGGTAACCATGTTACCGCAATCTTTGGTGCCCCAGCTCAAAGCACAGATAGAAAAAGTTAAGCACGTGCACCAAAAAGATATTGCCGAGGGCCAAGGAAAAACCAGTTTACCGTCAGGCTTGGCAAGAAAATACCCGTATGCGATTACCGATTTAAAATGGCAATATCTCTTTCCGTCCACAACCCGTTGTCAGCATCCTACAGATGGTTATTATTGCCGTCACCACCTTCATTGGTCTGCATTGTCGAAAGTACTAAGAAAAGCGGTGAAACAAAGTGGAATTAACAAGCATGTTACGGCACATACCTTTCGCCATAGCTTTGCAACCCAATTATTGCTAAATGGTTCAGATATTAGAACGGTTCAAGAGCTGCTGGGCCATACGGATTTAAAAACTACGCAAATATACACCCACGTTATTGGCCAGCATTCTTCTGGGACATTGAGCCCTATTGATAGAAATCAATTAATACAAGACATGACAAATACTGATAGCTGAGCTCGACTTATTCCATGCCGTAAAGCCTAGGATCCTTTCCCCATCTTCGCCGGAGCCGGCGCCCCGTATTCGGCTTTAAACTCAGCCATCACTTGTTCTAGGGCGGTAGCATCGACAAGGGTATCGAGATTTTCCAGCAGAATGGTGAGAAGGTAATTGTTTGAATAGTGATACTGGCTATTTAGCACTCGAAGATTCTCATAGGCTTTTTCTGAAAGCCCAACACTTAATTTTTTCGGTAATGGGTATCGTTTTGCAGCCATTTAGATTTCCTGTGCTTATTGGTTAAACGGGATTATCGATATCAACAAACTCAACATCTAAACCGTGTTCTCTGGCCAGATATTCGCCAAGCGCTTTAATGCCATAACGTTCGGTAGCGTGATGCCCCGCCGCAAAAAAATGGATATCCATTTCTCTGGCCACATGGGTCGTTTGCTCGCTGGCTTCGCCAGTGATAAAGGCATCAATACCCTGCTCTGCAGCCAAATCAATATAGCCTTGACCACCACCGGTGCACCAGGCAACGGTTTTAATCGGCCGGTTACTACGACCAGAGATATGCAATACGTCACGATTCAGTCTTTCCTCAATGCGTGACGCGAATACTGAACCATCAACCTTGTCATTAAGTTCACCGCGTAAACTTACACTCAAAGGGTTTTCCTGCTCTAATGGACCGGTAACTTCGATATCTAATAATTTGGCGAGTTGAGCATTGTTACCTAAGGTTTCATGAATATCTAACGGTAAGTGATACGCGAATAAATTGATGTTGTTATCCAGCAACATCTTGATGCGTTTTTGCTTCATCCCAACAATTGGGTAAGCCTCGTTCTTCCAAAAATATCCATGGTGCACCAAAATCGCATCAGCGCCCTTTTCAACCGCCTTTTCCAGTAACGCGTAACTTGCCGTTACACCAGTAACTACTTTACCGATCGTCTCAGAGCCCTCAATTTGTAGGCCGTTCGGACAAAAATCCTTGATACGACCCGGTTGTAGAAGCTCGGTTAGAATTTTTTCAAAATGTTGACGTTGCATGGATAATTCTCAGAATAAAGTTACAAAAGTTAATATTCGATGGGGAAAGATAATATCATGAACCGGAGAAACAGCGAACTAACAAGACGTTCGCTCAGAGTGCAGCCAACGTGTTTATCCCGTTAATGATTTAACCGTTTATTCCAGTTACCATCATGTTGTTGCTCACAGCTTTGCTCGCTATCAAAACGAACCTGTTTGTGAACTTGCTCAAGATTGATTCCGGCACCGGCCAATTTTTCTTTAATCAGGTTTCGGATTTCTTCCACATCTACCTGAGTAATTTGTTCATTGGTTGCAAATACACAAATCACCGTCAGCGAACCCGGAAATCTGTCGTAATTTACGGTGTGGGTAAGCCATTGAAATCCTGAACATTCTTCTAAAGCGATATCACATGCTTCGGTAAGTACCTTGCGGATAATGTTGTCCGTTTTTTTATCGCTTTTACGCATAACACCCCATGATTAACGATTGGCACGCATACTTTGTAATTCAATATCAGCGCGATGTTGACGAGCGGCAGCGGCCAGCTCTTTAGAAACCACGGTTTTACCAATTGGCGCAATGGAAATACCGGCAAGTTTTAGATGTTGAATGGCAAATGGAATACCAATGATAGTGATGAAACAGCAAATTGCCGATATCACGTGCCCTAACGCCAGCCAGAATCCTGCAAAAACAAACCAGATAACATTACCAACCACACCAAACTCTGAAGTTCCAATGTCTTCTTTTAAGGTTAACTCATCCCGACCGATCGCTTCTTTACCAAAAGGAAAAAACGAGAAACCCGCCATCACCAGGCAAGCTCGCCCCCACGGAATACCAACAATACTGATAAATGCCAGTAATCCAAAAAAACACCAGGCTAGCCCCATACAGATGCCGCCGAATAAAAACCAGATTAAATTACCAATTGTTCGCATAGTCGTTCCGATGTAATTGTTATTGTTCTAGCAATGATCAATATGAAGCCAAAGCAAACCGTAACATTGGCTATCGACACACAGTTGTTGTTGATTCACACATAGCGTTGACCGCAGATTCAAAGTCCGGGTAAAAGCCTTGCCCTACCGCCGCTATAATCGCTGCGCCGCGACCACCCGTGTGTACTTGCTCATTTTTTCGGACATCAAGATTACACACCTCAGCCAGTAAGTACAACAATACCGTCGACTGTTGGCCTCCACCACTGACGATCATGCGAGTGAATCGACGTTTATGCCGGGCTTCCATGCGTAATTTTGCATCTCTTATCTTGAGCGCCAGCCAATGCAATAAAGCCAGATATTCGATGCCAATCTGCCGCATGGGCTCTGGATCCTTGTTTTCAGGGCACCCTTGGCTATCCCACCGAAAAATATCGCCAATGCGGCATTGATTAAGATCAATGGGATCGGCAATCGACAGATCTGAACAGACCTGCGAAATTTGATTGGACAATGTATCATTTGCATCCAGATCAATAAGGTGAGCACAAATCCAGTCTTGCAAATGTGCTTCTGATAACGTATCTGCATTCAATTCGTTATCTTCAATCATATGCTCACATTTCCAGGCAACGAATTCCCGAAGTAAGCGACAACCGTAATCCAGCATTTCCTCTGCTAAATAATAGTCTTCATTGAATGTTGGATATGCCGGGTAAAACGGCTTGGGCCCTTTACATTTAACCACCAGACAATTTACCGTGATCGCCGTTCCAAGGCTCACAAACAGGCTACTCTCATCGATAACGCCAGAACCAAGAAGCTCACAGGTTTTATCGGCAGCGCCGGCAACAACCGGGACACATATTTGCGTGTCATGAATGATAGCCGTGTAATCGCCAAGGTCGGTTCCGGGCTTACACAGCTTAGGTAGCCAACTGGCGTTAACGTTCAATGCTGACCATTGCCAGGCCCAGGATTTTAACCAACGTCGACGTTTAAAACTTAACGGTAAATGGGCAATCATATTTGCCCAACTGTCTGTGTAATTGCCAGTCAGTTTGCCTTGCAAATATCCCGACAACTGACAAACTTGATGGGTTTTCATCAACCCTTCAGGGTGATGTTCTGCCACCCAATTTACCGCGGCTTGTTGTTGTAATTTGTCTATCTCGCCTCGTTGACCAAGCGCGGTAAAAACGATGCGCCAATACCAGGGCAATTGTGGCACCTGCGTTGCTCGTCGCCCCTGATACCAATACAATATCGGTAGAATCGCGTCTTTATTTTTATCCAAATAGACAAAGCTGTTACGTAGGCAGGTCAATGATATCGCGGCTATCGTACAGTGTTGTAAATGCCCTTCTACGGTTTGCCCGATAAGATCATCAATTAAAGATTTAACCACATCGACCATTTGTTGCGGATCACTTTGCCACGGATAAATACTCGTGCATGTAATATCCATATCAATGTGAGTGCGGTAAGCCAGCTCTCCGTTTAAACCATACAGGTATCCGCGGATAGACTGACTCCCCAAATCGATACTGGCGACTAATGTGGTGCGTTTCGGGTTCTGCTGCAAACGAAAACTCTACACTTTATGTTGTTATTATGTTTTACAGGTTATCAGATTTTTTGTATTGACGGCTATGGCCTTGCATGGATGTGACTTTCACCGGCTGAAAATTAGGTCTGAGCTGCCATTTTGGCCGAATTGGCGTCAACGGGTGAACGCGTTTTTTCGCAACAATTAAAAATACCGAACCAAACATGCTCAAATAATTACTGGCAAACTTTTGCCAGTGCTTACCGAGCCAACCTTTTTGATCTAAGGGATTTACCAATGTTGAGTGCAAGAATCGATCATCGGTAAGAATTTCGTAGCCAAGCAGATGCAACCAGTCTTTTATCCGCATCGGCGTAAAAAATCGGCCTTGCCAGGGCATGGCCTGGCGGCGAAATGGAATATACCGATTAAGACCTGCTAATGAAAATGGGTTAAAACCACTGATCATCAAATGCCCGTTAGGGATCAGTACGCGATCAATTTCACGCAGTATATGATGCGGATCGAGCGCAAACTCCAAACTATGCGCCAAGACACAGGCATCTACGCTGTGTAATTGAAAAGGTAAATCGTCGATTTCAGCCAACACATCACCAAATGGGTGCGAGTGACAAACATTAACCTGATGTTTAATCATCGAAGTACTGGTATCGAGCTGGGCGCTAAGACTCCCCAGTTTTAACAAGTGATAGCCAAACATTCTTGGCCACCACGGCCGCATGGCATCCCCTATAGCATCTGCCACAAGCAATCCATTAGGCATATCTTCCCATTTAATCGGAACGTCCGGATCTTTAAATGCTAACGCTGGTTTCATCAAAATATAGGTTTATCACTTGTGTTGTTTCAAAATACTGGCGTGAATACTCAAACGCCAATGCTCAATGCTTAACAATTTGGATTATAAACACTTTTTATAATACACCATGAAAATAATTTGCTCGACTATACTTTACCTGTTTGAAAAACGCGTTTTGCCTGCTTTAAGTCTTATGAGAGGTATATGACTGATGAACTCCTTAACTAAATTCACCTATCCTACCCTACTCAGTGCTGCCATGTTATTTCCCCTAAATGCGCTGGCCGATGAATGGCAATTTATGATTGAGCCATATCTTATGGGTACTAATATTGAAGGCGATTTCGGCTCTGGAAAAATTGAGCAAGCCGAAGTTGATGTGGATTTTGGTACCATTCTCGACAATCTGGATATGGCAGGCATGATCCATATGGAGGCAATAAGCCCTGGAAATATTGGCCTCGCGTTTGACTATGGTTTTATGGACTTAGGCGGTGGTCGCAGCTTTGAAACCGGACAAGAACTCGATGCGGGTGTCAGACAAGGTGTTATGGAAGCACAGATTTTTTATCGAAATCAACTTCAGCATGCCTCGATCGACTACATAGCGGGGGTTCGCTGGTGGGATAATGATATTGATATTGACGTTGATTTGCCGAATCTTGACCAACGATTATCAGCATCGGTAGAACAAGACTGGGTAGATTTTGTCGTCGGTTTACGCTGGTATTCCTACTTAAGTGAAAATTGGACCTTTGAATTGTATGGTGACATCGGTGGTTTAGATTTTGCGTCCGAATTTACCTCGAAAGTAAAAATCGGATTACAGTGGCAAATGACCGATTTACTGACCTTAGATATGAAGTATGTCGCGACTTGGGTAGATTATGAAACTGGCTCTCCTGGTGAGCCTGGTTATTTCTCCTACGATACCGTCACCCATGGTCCGGTGCTGGGTTTGGTGTTTACTTTCTAAGCAATCGCAGATAATCACAGATAGCCCAGTTTTCTTTCTCAATACTGTCGTTATAATAGGACTTGCACAATTGACTGCCTGAGGGCTATTTATGCAAGTTTCTGCAATACCGGCATTTTCCGACAATTATATTTGGGCCATTCATTCTTCGTCTGCGGATAATTCCCTATGTGCGTTGGTGGATCCTGGAGACGCATCCGCCTGTCTAACCTTTCTCAATCGAGAAAACCTACAACTTGCCACTATTTTGATTACCCATCACCACCGCGATCATACCGGAGGTGTAGAAGCACTATTAGCTCACGCGAAGCAACAAGGCTGGAATGTAACCGTTTATGGCCCATCCCGTGAAAATATCAAACATATTACCCACTATGTAGGCGAAGGCGATCTGGTCGAGTTATCTTATATCAATCAAACGTTTTCGGTTATTGATGTACCCGGACATACAAGGGGGCATATTGCCTATTACAATGACTCCCAAGCTGGCACATTATTTTGTGGCGACACCTTGTTTTCTGGCGGTTGCGGGCGATTATTTGAAGGTACACCCGAACAAATGCTTGCTAGTTTGAATAAGCTCTCGGCACTACCAGCAAGTACAAAAGTGTACTGTGCTCACGAATATACCCAGGCAAATTTAACATTTGCGCGAACTATTGAGCCTGAAAATAGTCAACTTATTGAGTATGAATTAAAAGTACAAGAACTCAGAAATAAGGACATTGCGACTATCCCCACCAGTATCGCTACTGAATCGCAAATAAATCCCTTTTTACGTAGCCACAACGAGGCATTGAAGGCACAGGTTCAACACCTTACCGGAGAGACATACGCCAGTGCAGTGCAGGTGTTTGCCGCAACTCGGTTACTAAAAGATAACTTTTAATTTATTTTCTATTGCTTAAGAAAAAGATATGATGCGCAATATTACTAGGGGTGATCCCGCGCGCATTCAATAACAAATAGAGCTGTTATGAAAAAACTAATACTTCCACTGTCGTTTTCCTTGCTTGCTGCCTGTCAAACGACAGAGCAACAGTCTGTTCCAAAAAGTTTAACAAACAACCCTAATGCTGCTGAAAACATTGATGTTTATCAGGCGCTTATTGTCGATGAAACCGCCGATGTCATTCACCCTATTGCCGATGTCGATATTCCGCTGGGCGACGATAACGTAATCGCCAGTAACAATATCTGGGAGCGTATCCGAGGCCAATTAACCTTCGAGGTGCCGGAAAACCGCAGTGTTGCCACCCATCGAAATTGGTATGCAAAACATCAAAGTTATTTGGATCGGGTGAGCAAACGCGCTGAACCATTTTTGTACTACATCACTGAAGAGCTGGAAAAGCACGACATGCCAATGGAATTGGTGTTGCTGCCTATTGTTGAAAGTGCCTATGACCCATTTGCCTATTCTCATGGCAGTGCCGCGGGTATGTGGCAGTTTTTATCCGGCACGGGTAAACAGTTTGGTTTAAAACTGGACTGGTGGTATGACGGCCGTCGCGATGTCGCCGCATCCACACAAGCAGCTATTGATTATTTAACCTACCTGAATAAACGATTTGATGGCGATTGGTTGCTGGCCCTTGCCGCCTATAATTCGGGTCAGGGAAGAGTATCCCGTGCAATAAAACGCAATAAACAAAAAGGCATGCCAACGGATTTCTGGAGTTTAGATCTTCCTAAAGAAACCCGTGATTATGTACCAAAGCTTCTCGCACTAACGGCATTATTAAAAGAGCCGGAGAAATACAATATTAGTTTCAAACCGATCGCCAATAAGCCGGTGATCTCAAAAGTCGATATCGGCTCACAGTTGGATTTATTGCTTGCCGCTGACATGGCGGATCTAACCATTGAAGAGCTACATGCGTTAAACCCTGGGTTTAATCGTTGGGCAACAGCCCCAGACGGGCCCCATTACCTGCTCATACCCAACAACAAAGTGGATGCCTTTAAAGCCGACCTAAGCAAGCTTGACAATGATAAACGCTTAACCTGGCAACGCTATAAAATTAAAAATGGCGACAGTTTGAGTGTGATAGCCAGCAAATTTAATACCACCACCAAGGTGATTAAACAGGTAAATAAACTATCTGGCAATAATATTCGTGCCGGTAAATATCTACTGATCCCTACGGCGACCAAATCTCTGGATCGTTATACGTCGTTAGAAAAAGTCGCTATTGCTAAGGCGAGCAAGAAAGGCACCGGCAACAAGCTAACCTACACGGTTAAAAAAGGCGATACCTTATGGGATATTGGTCGCCTCTATAAAGTAAAGAGCACAGATATTGCTAAATGGAATGGTTTTGGCCCTAAAGACACCCTGCGTTTAGGGCAAAAACTGGTGATCTATACGCCATCAGCGATTTCACAAGCCAGTTCTGTTAGCGCCAGCAATAGCCAAACCATGCGAAATATTCGTTACCGAGTGAGATCAGGCGATTCTCTTGCGCGCATTGCCAATAAATTCAATGTCACGATTTCAGACATTGAAAAATGGAATAAATTGAGCCGTAAGAACTACTTACAGCCTGGCCAGATGCTAAAACTTTCGGTCAATATCACCTCGATTTAAGTTTTAGTGTTTAAAAAAAAAAGCGGCTTCCAGCCGCTTTTTTTGATCAAGGGTTCAGAGATGTTGAAATAGGTGTCGTTTCCGAACTTCAAAGCCTCATTCCGGTCTGTAAACCAAACTAGACGTCATTCCGGTCTGTAAACCAAACTAGTCGTCATTCCGGTCTGTAAACCACACTAGTCGTCATTCCGGTCTGTAAACCGCACTAGTCGTCATTCCGGTCTCCGAACCGGAATCTAAGTTTCTGACTAAAGATACCGGGCTACCCCGGTATGACGATTATAGGTTTTTGCGTGTCTCAGCTTCTGAACGACTTCAACGTTTAGGCTTCGACACAAGGTGTTATGCCCGCTTCCGAGCCACCTAAAACGTCATTCCGGCCTGTAAACTGCACTAGTCGTCATTCCGGTCTCCGAACCGGAATCTAAATTTCTGGCCAAAGATACCGGGCTACCCCGGTATGACGATTATAGGTTTTTGCGTGTATCAGCTTCTGAACGATTTCAACGTTACTCCGGCTTCCGAGCCATCTAAAACGTCATTCTAGTCTGTAAACCACACTAGACGTCATTCCGGTCTGTAAACCAAACTAGACGTCATTCCGGTCTCCGAACCGGAATCTAAGCTTCTGGCCAAAGATACCGGGCTACCCCGGCATGACGATTATAGGTTTTTGCGTGATTCTGCTTCTGAACGACTTCAACGTTACTCAGGTGATGTATAAGGACATTGCTCCATCGCAAGGAGTTTGCGATGATAGGCCTTAATCGCCGGGAAGCTATCACAATGTCCGGTTTTTTCGGCCCATAAGGTGGTATAGCTGATAATAATATCGGTTACGCTAAATTGATCACCTAACATAAACGGGTGTTTGCTTAAGTGATCGTCAATCACCTTCAACGATCGAGACAATTCATATTTGTTCTGCTTGCAAATCGCCTCAATTCTTCTGTCTTCACGGTAAACAAAGGTATTTCTGGCGTCACTCCAAAGATGAGCTTCAACCTCTGACAATATGTAAGCACACCATTGTTCATGCATCGCTCGCTGAAATGAGCCTGTCGCAGGAATTAACTGCCCTTCAGGTTTGCTGTCCGCCAAAAACGTACACATTGCTACCGATTCGATCAAGGGCTTACCGTCAACGAGCATTGCAGGTATTTTCCCTAATGGATGTACCAACTTTAATTCATCACTACCAAACAACGCTTTTGCATCTTTGCTTTCATAGGGGATTTTCAATTCCGCCAATACCCAGTGAACGCGCGCGCTTCGGGTCGGCGCATATTCATAAAGGACAATTTTCATCATTCACTCCAAAATAAATTTTTGTGTGTTGATGAGTATAGCCATGCACTATCATCTAGACTGTTAATTATCAATGCGTTACGTATTCTTAAATATGAAACAACACTAAATGCAAAAGTCCGCCATTATTTTCATCTGTGCCCTGCTAAATCTTTGCCGTACAGCGTCTGCGCAAGATCACGAGGAAATGTTCTCCCCCTCGGATGAATTCTCACAAATTTATGCGTCGTCTGTTGTCCTTATGGACAGTGACGCTCTGTCATTTGGGGTTGGCAATTTTGATCCTGAAGAGATATTGCAACCGAATAACAATAACCTCAATACCGATTCCATCGATCTTCGTAATCAAATTTCGGTATTTTCAATCCCATACACCATTGAACTTGGGTCAGATCTGGCGACCTATCAAGACTATTTGCAGCTGCAAGTTGCCTATATTAAACAAAAAGGCGAAGTGTCGTTAGAGGAATCATTAACCCCAGATCTAGATAAAGAAGAAGTCTTTGCGATTAATCTCAGTATTGCCAGGCAACTTTATCTGGATAAGAACTGGTCAATCACACCGACGATTGCCGCCTATTTTTTACACTACAAAAATACCCATTCATACAACAGTGAACTGTCTCAGTCGTTGCAGGAGGAATTAGATGCATTGCTGTTTAATCAAAAAAAGAACGCCATTATTATTGAGCCCGGTGTGGAGTTTGCTTACCTAAAGGATAATGACTGGGGAAGTTGGGAATTTAAAAGTGAACTTCACTATATGCAAGGTCGCACTACCTCCCGCCTTGCCGATGGTGAATATGGCTATCCTAATGGCTGGCGTGTCATAAATGGATTTAAACTAAAAAACACCTTTGCTCAAGCACGACTTTTCGCCAATGACTTTTATCTGAAAGCAAATCGCATCGACATTACAGGAGATACGGTTACCTCTTTAGGTACACGCCATTATTACGAAGTCGGTTTTGGTATTTTATGGGATCTTCGAAATATGACAGATCTCGTCGAAAATGTTGGCATTGGTATCAACATCAATCACGGTAGTGCGGTAAGCGGTGGCAGTATCGTCTTATATTTTAATGAATGGTAGCGTTGAATCATAGCGCGCAACACTCATACCAATCACATTAAGTTTGTGCACAACTCAGAGTTAGGGCAGAGGTTCAGTTACAACATAGATTTTATTGAT
>NZ_JBHZSG010000065.1:0-12433 GCF_043642205.1 Thalassotalea litorea
TGGTTGCGGGAGCCAGATTTGAACTGACGACCTTCGGGTTATGAGCCCGACGAGCTACCAGGCTGCTCCATCCCGCGTCCGAATGACTTGATAAGATACTACCAAGAAAGCCTATAACTGTTTTAATTCTGTCATAAAAGAATTCCTACGCTTTCTCTATGATAAGAAAGTTGGTTGCGGGAGCCCTGATCTTGTATTAGCGAACTGACGAGTCAGTTGTTTAATACACTTACTCAGAATTCCTACGCTTCCTATTTGATAAGGAAATTGGTTGCGGGAGCCAGATTTGAACTGACGACCTTCGGGTTATGAGCCCGACGAGCTACCAGGCTGCTCCATCCCGCGCCTGAATTACGTTTTCAGTATACTGTTTTTCTCTTTAAAAGAAAATTGCATATAGGACCTCTGAGCTTGCATTAGCGAACTGACGAGTCAGTTGTTTAATACGCATATTCAGAATTCCTACACTTCCATATATACAAGTATACAAAGGAAATTGTTTGCGGGAGCCCTGATTTTGTATTAGCGAACTGACGAGTCAGTTGTTTAATACGCATATTCAGAATTCCTACACTTCCTTATATACAAAAATACAAAGGAAATTGTTTGCGGGAGCCCTGATTTTGCATTAGCGAACTGACGAGTCAGTTGTTTAATACGCATATTCAGAATTCCTACACATCCATATATACAAAAATACAAAGGAAATTGGTTGCGGGAGCCAGATTTGAACTGACGACCTTCGGGTTATGAGCCCGACGAGCTACCAGGCTGCTCCATCCCGCGCCTGAAAACGAAGCGTACTATAAGGATTGCTCCGCAACAATGCAAGCGTTAACCACACTTATTTTATAACAAAATGTAATCTTGCATGTTTAATGTTCAAGGTGATGTTTTATTACTCGAAAGCAAGATTTTTTTCATGAATTTTAACGACATTAGTCGTGGATTTCATAATTCAGTCAGGACAAAAACACTGTCTTTGTTTATAATCCACGGCAATGATCTCCCTCGATATTTATTATGCAAAATTTTTTAGCGTTAACCTCCTTTGGAATTGAACCGTTACTTGCCGAAGAAATCACATCTCTTGGCGGCCATCAGGTTGTTCAAAAGCCTGAAGGCGTATATTTCCAATCGGATATTGAAAATGCGTATCGCATTGTTTTGAAAACTCGGCTGGCCAGTCGTCTGCTATTGCAACTCACGGAACCTTCTGGCGTTCAGTCAAAGGAAGACCTATATAATGCAGCGCTTGAAATTTCCTGGCCTGAACACTTTAATAGTGACGCGTTATTTGCGGTTGACTTTGTCGGCAAAAATAAGGCGATTCGTGATTCACAGTTTGGCGCGCTTACGGTTAAGGATGCCATCGTTGATAAGTTTCGGGAAGCAGGATTAGAACGCCCTAACGTTGAAAAGTCTCATCCAGATATACGGATTCAAGCTCGTCTGATTAGAAATCAAGTCTATTTCTATCTGGATTTTTCTGGTCGTTCTTTGTTTAACCGTGGATATCGTGAACACACCGGTTCTGCGCCTATAAAGGAAAACCTTGCGGCGGCCTTGGTTGTGCGCAGCGGTTGGTTAGAAAATCCAGAAAAACCTTTGATTGATCCTATGTGTGGTTCAGGGACGATTTTGTTAGAAGCCATTGCTATGGCCGCTGATCTTGCCCCGGGTGTGAATCGCGAGGTATGGGGCTTTGATTGTTGGCACGGACACCAACAAGCTTTGTGGCAAACGATACTAACAGAAGAAGAAATTAGAAATGAGCAACAGTTAGCGATGCTCAATAGCAAAGTCTATGGCTTTGATATTGATGCGCGGGTATTAAAAACGGCCAAAGCCAATGCCCGCAATGCAGGATTATCGGATTATGTGGAATTTAAGGTCGGTAATGCTGAAGACTTGCAAAACCCGTTCAATACTCCAGGACAGATTATCTTTAATCCGCCTTATGGAGAACGTATTGGTTCATTGCCAGAACTAGTCGCTTCGTTTACCAAAATTGGCCAACGACTAAAACTAGACTTTATCGACTGGCAAATGGCCATTATCACCGGTAATCCTGAAACGTTGAAACTACTTAAACTCGCGAGTCATAAACGTTATAAGTTTAAAAATGGACCATTGGATTGTGTGCTGGCCCTTTATGATATTAATGCTGAACAAGCAGAGCGGGGCGCCGGTGTAGAAATTGATACCAGCCAGCCCAGTGCGTTTGCGAATCGCCTGAAAAAGAATATTAAAGGCCTAAAAGGCTGGCTCAAACAGCAATCCGTTAATTGTTATCGCGTTTATGATGCGGATATTCCAGAATACAACGTTGCAGTCGATGTCTATGATGATCACATTGTGATTCATGAATATGCAGCGCCTAAAAATATCGAAGAATCTAAAACCGCAGCTAGATTACAGGAAGTCATTTTCTGGGCGCCACAGGTGCTTAATGTTTCCCCGGATAAAGTGTCGCTGAAAGTGAGGGAAAAGAAAAAGGGTAAAAATCAGTATCAAAGTCTGGCTAGAACTGACCGTTCAATGATCGTTCAGGAATACAATGCTCGTTTTAAAGTAAACCTTTGGGATTATCTGGACACCGGTTTATTTCTTGATCACCGAAAGACTCGCCAACTTGTTGCTAAAAAGGCTGTCGGTAAGAGCCTGTTAAACCTGTTTGCGTATACCGGTTCTGTGTCGGTTCAGGCCGCCATCGCAGGGGCGGAACACGTGACTACGGTTGATATGTCAAACACCTACCTGGATTGGGCGCAAGCTAACTTTGAGTTAAATGGATTGCGCTCTCATAAATATCGATTTGAACAGTCGGATTGTCTTGGGTGGTTGGAAAAAAATCAAACGCTATATGATTTGGTGTTTATCGATCCACCAACATTCTCCAATTCAAAACGTATGGATAAAACCTTTGATGTACAGCGGGATCATGTCGATTTGATTAGGTTGGGAATGAAAGCCGTCGCCGAAGGTGGTGAGCTGATATTCACCAATAATAAACGTCAGTTCAAGATGGATCACAACGCTTTGGAGGCGTTAGGCTTGCACGCCAAAGACATTACTGAACAAACGCGAGATATGGACTTTAAACGCAATAAGCACATTCACAATAGCTGGATAATTACCCGTATTTAACAGCATATTTTGTTCTGTAGCCATGTTTAAATTGTACAAGAATGTTCGTAAAATGATGTCCATCTGTCAATACAGACAACATTGACTGCTTCGGACAGTAATTGCGAGGCAGGCCCGGTTTTCTTTTTCAAGCAGCGATATTCGCCGTTTACGATGAAAGCAGTGGCGAGCTCTCAAAAGCTCGCTTCACATTAACTTATACCAATCACATTAAGTTTGTGCATAACTCAGAGTTAGGGAAGAGGTTCAGTTACAACATAGATTTCATTGATATAGTCATTCTATATATATGAAATATAGGGCCGTAAATGGACCTTAAGATAAACTCCCTACGGATGAGTTTTAAAGGCATTTATCCTGCGTTACTGATTTTGGCCGATTTTGAGATAATGGAGCGACTATTCTCTGTAATCAAAGGCTTGCCTAAAAGCCTTTGAATTCTCACTGAGTGAGCAATAATTTAATGTGATTGATATTATGAAAAACAGATCTTAGTTTGAATAAAATTTATCTATACGGCACTCAAGGGTGTCACCTGTGTGAAATGGCAATGTCTTTATGTGAGCAAAGTCAGAGTATCCAACAAGAACAACTGGTATATCGAGATATTATTGATGACCCTAAGTGGTTACAGCAATACAAATTAACAATACCTGTTATTGAAATAGAAGGCCGCAGCACTGTTTTAGGCTGGCCTTTTGATCTCGAGCAGTTAAACGAGTTTATCAATGGAAATTATTAGAATAACAAACGCTGAACTTGCGTTTGGCGACGATAAGATTCTTGCCAACACTGAGTTGCGCATTAAATCCGGTGAACGCGTCTGCTTAGTCGGGCGCAATGGGGCTGGTAAATCGTCGCTATTGAAAATTATCAATCAGGATATATTGCTGGACGACGGTCAGCTTGTGTTTTCCAATGAGATTACTGTGGCAATGTTGGCACAGGATCCACCACAAACGTCTGAACAAACGATTTTTGACTACGTAGCCGATGGACTAAAAGCAAACGGTGAACTCATACGGGAATACCACCAGTTAACCGCAGTTGTGGCTAAAGATCCATCCGAGAAAAACCTGGCGCGTTTGACCGATATTCAGGGGAAGCTGGAGAAAAACAATGCCTGGCAGGACGAACAACGCATTGAACAAGTGCTCAGTAAACTTGCGCTAAATGCAGATGACAGCGTCAACTCGTTATCCGGAGGTTGGTTGCGGAAAATTGCTCTGGCTCAGGCGTTGGTGAAAGACCCGGACGTTTTGCTGCTCGATGAACCTACCAACCATTTGGACATCAATAGTGTACTGTGGCTTGAATCATTCTTAAAAGGTTTTAATGGCACGATAATTTTTATTAGTCATGACCGGGCATTTATTCGCTCGATGGCGAATCGGATCGTGGATTTAGATCGAGGCATCCTAAGAAGTTACCCGGGGAACTATGATAAATACCTGGAAATGAAAGAGCATGATTTACAGGTAGAGCAACAACAAAATCAGTTGTTTGATAAACGGCTTGCGGAAGAAGAAACGTGGATCCGGCAAGGGATCAAAGCCAGAAGGACACGCAATGAAGGTCGTGTCCGCGCTTTGGAGAAATTGCGGGTAGAGCGCAACCAACGGCGCGACACTAAACAACAAGGGCAAATGACATTTGCCAAAGGCGATAATAGCGGCAAAATGGTCTTTGAAGGGCAGGGAATTGGCGTTTCCTTTGGTGAAAAACGTATTATACGTGATCTAGACCTTCTGATAACCCGAGGGGAAAAGCTTGCACTGATTGGTGCCAATGGTACCGGTAAATCGACATTGCTTAAATTAATTACCGGACAGTTAGAAAATACTCAGGGTAAAATGCGTTTAGGTGTGAATCTGGAAATCGCCTATTTTGACCAACATCGCATGCAGTTGGACGTTAATCAAACGGTGCAGGATGCTGTTGCAGAAGGAAAACAGGAAATAACGGTTAACGGGCGTACTCGCCATGTGTTAGGTTATCTACAGGATTTTCTATTTAGTCCTAAGCGAGCTCGTACGCCAGTCAGAGCCTTATCTGGCGGCGAACGGAATCGATTGTTATTGGCGAAATTATTTTTAAAACCCAGTAACTTACTGATCCTCGATGAGCCTACCAATGATTTGGATATTGAAACCCTGGAATTGCTGGAAATGGTTGTCAATGATTATCCCGGCACGGTTTTATTGGTGAGTCATGATCGGGATTTTGTTAATAATTGTGTGAATTCATGCCTTTACTTTGATGGTAGTGGTACAATCAACCAAATTTTTGGTGGTTATTCTGATGTTGAGAAATATTTAGAAGATAAAGCGGAACAAAAGAAACAATTTGACATCAAAGCCAATACTAAAGTAAAAACAAGTCCGGTTAAAAAAACGAATAACAAGTTATCATATAAGGATAAACGTGAACTCGAAGCCTTACCAGCCTTAATCGAAAAGCTGGAAGGTGAGGTAGAAACGTTGCAATTGCAGATCAATAGCGCTGATTTTTTCAACCAAGACAGTTCCATTACCCAGCCAATACTTGAATTATTGCAAACGCAGGAATCTGCGTTAGAGCATGCCTATGAGCGTTGGCAAGAATTAGAAGAATTTCAAGAGAAGAGTAGTTAATGAAAACCTTATGTAAATCCCTGATCACCTTAGGGGTGACCACTGCGCTATTTGCTCAATCAGTTCAGGCAGCAACCTATGAAGTTATTGATCTTGGGTTAGTCGATACGGTAAAAAACACCTTTGGTATAAAGCAGAACAACCTGGGGCAAGCCGTTGTTTACGGCAATGGTTCGTACAACTTTCCTGTTCAATTTGATCTTTTTGACGAAGGTGATTTTGATTCAATTCTATCGTTTGCTGAGAGTAACCATGAAGGTTATCTTTACGCGTATGAGATAACAGACCAGGAGTTTGAAGACCTTAAAGCCGGAAACCCTGACGCCAATGCTCTTTGGTGGACGGTTGCTTGGTTGCGAAGCCAGGGGATCACAACCAGTCAATATGTCGGAGATACGTTCGTCTTTAAATTCGACGGAATGTTTTCACAACCAATTACTATATTTGACGAGAATTTTGCTTCAAGTGGAGAGCAAACGCGTTCAACTCTTGAAACACCAGTTGGCATATCTGATAAAGGGTGGATATTTGGCCATTCGTCAGCCCCATTTCTACCCTTGCCTCCGTTTCTTCCCGAAGACGCTGATGAGGATGATGAGCCCGTTCAATATTGGGTAAATGAATTCAATAAACGCGGATTTATATATATTGACGGTAAAGTTGTTGAATTAGAGCCTCTCGAGGCGTTATATGGCGGGGTTTCACAAATTTACGATGTGAACGTTAATGGACAAGTTGTTGGTAGCAGTTCAGTCGCCATCAATGAAGATGAACTTGAAGATCTTGAAACGAAATGTATTCTCGAAGAGATTGAAGGTGAACCAAATGGTAATTTGCAAACGAGTATTCCCCAGGAAATTTGTATATATCGAGAAAAAAGTACGATTTATCAACAACGTGCCATTATATGGGAATTGGATAGTGACGGTGAAATGATAGCAGACCCTAAATTGTTAGGAACTGCTGTTGATGATAATAGAAATCCAGATGATTTACGTACTGGAATTAATAGTATTGCAAACGCTATCAATGATTCAGGTGTCGCGGTAGGCTCAACAGCTGCCTGGTTAGATGACAATGTTACTGAACCCGATGAATTTGAAAGGTATGGTTATTTTGCTGCGGTATTTAAAAACGAAGAAGTTATAGAGTTTACAGATAAAAGCGAGTTTCTAACCTCTGCCGGATTAGCGATAAATAACAATGGGGTTATGACGGGCTCCATGACAAAATACGTTAATGGTACACCTCGTACTAAGGTATTTTTCGCTGATACGAACGAAGAGAATATAGAAACGACACTAATAGACGACTTCTTTCCTGGTTCTTCCAGCATTGGTTTCTCTATTAACGACAATAATATAATTGTCGGCGAAGGCGAGTACGAGACTCATATTGATACTAATAATCCACGTCGAAGAGCTGGCTTTATGTATAACATTGATACAGATACATTTTCCAACATCAATGATTTATTAAGTTGCGACTCGCCGTATTTAATCGTTGAAGCTCGAGATATCAACAATGCTAATGAAATAGTAGCAACGGCGCTCATGAAACAGCCATTGCGTGATGCGAAAGGAGAATTGGTTTATGATGATAGTGGTAACGAAATTCTTGAAGACGTGTTTAGGGCGGTTTACCTTCGACCAATTGCTGGTGAAATCGAAGATTGTGGCGATGAAGACGACAAAGTTGAACGCAAGGGCGCTGGTTTGAATCTGTTTTGGTTAGCGGGCCTTGGATTATTAACCTTTATCCGTCGTCGAAAATTGTTTTAGATAAACGGATCGCTAACGACATACAAAAAAGGAGAGCAATAGCTCTCCTTTTTATATTAAATAACCAAGACTTGGTTAGAATTTAGAGGTATCCGTAAATAAACCAACTTTTAAATCGGTCGCTTTATAGATTTCTCTACCATCCACTTCAACGATTCCATCGGCAATTCCCATAAACAACTTACGTTTAATTACCCGCTTCATGACGATTTTATACGTCACTTTTTTTGCGGTAGGAAGAATCTGACCGGTAAACTTAACTTCACCTACACCCAGAGCTCGACCACGACCAGGGCCACCACACCAAGCTAAATAAAAACCAACTAACTGCCACATTGCATCAAGACCCAGGCAACCAGGCATGACAGGATCGCCTTTGAAATGGCAATCGAAGAACCAAAGGTTCGGATTAATATCCAATTCAGCAATAATCTCGCCTTTGCCATACTCACCACCGTCATCATTAATTGAAACAATGCGATCTAGCATCAACATATTATCCGAAGGCAATTTTGAATTGTCTTCACCAAAAAGTTCACCAGTACCAGCTTTAATTAAATCGTTTTTTTCAAAGGAATGTTGTTGTCCCATAGTGCTTATTGAAAACCCCTAAATGTAATGAAAATCAGGAAAGGGCAGTAAGAGCCAGGCTTTTAACAAATGATGAAAAAACCAACTCCTCCGACCTCAGTGTACACGTGTACACTAAAACTTGAGGCTACTTTAGCGAACGGGCGTACACTAGACAACAAAAATATTCATATTGTTGCTTTTTTATTGGTTATGCGTAACCATGGGTAAAAATGACAAAGGGTATAGCAATGGCGACTCCAGACAATATTGATGATGCACTTAAAGAATTGGCGGAAGGTGAAGGTCCGAAGAAGAAAACGCCTTTATCTAATGCTGAAAAACAAAAGCGTTATCGCGAACGACAAAAAAACCTGGGTAAAAAAGAGGTACGCGGATATCTCAACGATGAAGCGTTGAAATGTTATGAGCTTATAAGTGAACAGACGGATTGGACCGATAGCAAAATTTTGACCAATGCGTTGAGATTAACTTATGCCGCGTATAAGAATGGCCAGATTGGCTTGTTGAGCAAGTGGCTGCAAAAAAATAATTTGTAGTGCTCAATTGTTCGGGAAACTGATAGTCTTAGTTGATAACAATCAATAATACATTTAAGACCTAAAGGAGAAAGCCTTGATTAAGGTGTTATTAGTTGATGACCATGACCTGGTGCGTACAGGGATCCGTCGAATTTTAGAAGATGTGAAAGGCATTAAAGTTATTTCAGAAGTTGCAACCGGTGAAGAAGCGGTGCAATTTTGTCGTCAAATCGAACCCGATGTGGTTTTGATGGATATGAACATGCCCGGCATTGGTGGCTTGGAAGCGACTAAAAAAATTCTCCGATACGTACCGGATTGTAAAATCATAATATTGACGGTTCATGTTGAAGATCCGTATCCGGCCAAAGTTATGCAAATTGGTGCCAGTGGCTTTTTATCAAAGAGTGCGGGATGTGATGAGATGGTACAGGCGATAAAGGCGGTCAATGCCGGACAAAGGTATCTACCTGCCTCCATTGCTCAAAAAATGGCGTTAAGCCAGTTTAATTCGGACAATGACAATCCTTTTAATGCGTTATCGGAGCGTGAGTTGCAAATCATGCTGATGATCACGCGAGGGGAGAAAGTAACAGATATCTCTGAGCAACTGAGCCTCAGTAGTAAAACCATTAATAGTTATCGGTATCGTATGTTTGAAAAATTATCTGTCAGCAATGATGTCGAGTTGACCCATCTGGCCATTCGTTATGGCCTGGTTAGCAGCGAAGCCCTTTAACCCATGAGTGAATCGAACACTTTCGATTATCAAGCGTTTCTTAAAGTAACTACGGAACAGAGTGGCGTATACCGTATGTATGACGCCAACTCGACGGTCATTTATGTCGGTAAGGCCAAAAACCTTAAAAAGCGTCTTAGTAGCTACTTTCGTAAAGACGTGGGTTCGACAAAAACCCGGGCGTTAGTCTCGCAAATTTGTGCGATAGACGTCACGGTGACACACACTGAAGGCGAAGCCCTGATACTTGAAAACAACTACATAAAAAAGTATCAGCCCAAATACAACATTCTGCTTCGAGATGATAAATCCTATCCATACATTTTGATAACCGATCATCAACACCCCAAACTTGGCGCACATCGGGGCGGCAAGAAATACAAAGGCGATTATTTCGGGCCATTTCCAAGTGCCGGTGCCGTGTGGGAAAGTCTGCGATTAATGCAGCGTTTATTTCCTATTAGGCAATGTGAAGACAGCTATTATCGAGCGAGATCCCGACCCTGCTTACAATATCAATTAAAACGGTGTTCAGCGCCTTGTGTTGGTAAAGTTAGTGATGAAGAGTATGCCGAGCAGGTAACGCTGGCAAAGATGTTCTTGCGGGGCAAGAATGATCAGGTTATCGCTAATTTAGTGACTAAAATGGAGCAAGCCAGTGAGGAACTACATTTCGAACAAGCGGCCAGTTATCGCGATCAAATCGCAACGTTAAGAAAAGTGCAGCAACAGCAATTTGTGTCTGGTATGGCTGCGGAGCTGGACGTACTGGGCTTTTTCCGAATAAAGAACCAGGCTTGCATCCATCAATTATTTATTCGCGATCAAAAAATTCTCGGTAGCAAAAGCTATTTCCCCAGCATCCCTGCAGATACCGAAGATACAGACATCATCGAAGCGTTTATTACTCAGCATTACCTGGGACAGAGCCCAGAACAAGGTAATATTGCCAAAGAGATTATCCTGCCAATTGCGGTCCCCGAAGGAGACGCGTTGCAATCGTTATTATCAAAACAGGTTGGCTATGACGTAAAGCTCTTAAGTAATGTCAGGACCGAGCGCAAAAAATATCTGGCACTGGCCTCTACCAATGCTGAAACGGCACTTCGTGTTAGAAATTCACATAAGGAGTCAATGCAGGCTCGGTTTGAACAACTAAATAACGTGTTTGATTTATCGACGCCTATAGAACGCATTGAATGCTTTGATATTAGTCATACGATGGGGCAGCAAACGATAGCCTCTTGTGTAGTTTTTAATACCGAGGGACCGTTAAAAAGTGACTATCGTCGTTATAACGTCTTGGGTATTACGCCTGGCGATGACTATGCTGCGATGTCGTTTGCGTTAAATAAGCGTTATGGCAAGTTGAGTGCAGAAGATAAGTTTCCCGATATCGTCTTTATTGACGGCGGCAAGGGCCAGCTGGGCAGGGCAGAGCAATTTTTTAATGACTTGGAACTACCCAAAACCCCCTTGTTAGTAGGGGTTGCTAAAGGTGAATCACGTAAGCCGGGTTTAGAAACCTTGATTATGGCAGGCTCTCATCAATTAATTTCTCTTGAACCGACGTCTTCAGCGTTACACCTGGTGCAACACATACGTGATGAATCGCATCGATTTGCGATTGCAGGCCACCGGGCAAAGCGTGCTAAGGCCAGCAAAAAATCCAGTTTAGAAGATATTCCAGGTATTGGTCCCAAACGGCGTCAGGCAATGCTCAAATACCTGGGAGGATTACAGGAAGTAAAGAAGGCCAGCATCGAAGAGTTGGCGAAAGTTCCGGGGGTAAGTATGGATCTTGCAAAAAATATTTTTGAAAGCCTGCATGACAACTGATCCCTTTAATGTAGAATAGTGAAAAATTCCTGATTAATAAGAATTATGTGGACTATCCCTAATCAAATAACCTTGTTTCGTATTGTATTGATACCGGTATTTATAATCGTATTCTATTTACCGGTCTCCTGGTCACACTTTGGCGCCGCGTTTGTGTTCTGGCTAGCATCCATTAGCGACGCCCTGGACGGCTATCTGGCGAGGCGATTAAAGCAGTCGAGTAAGTTTGGTGCTTTTATCGACCCGGTCGCCGATAAATTGATGGTTACTGTGGCGTTAGTGCTCATCGTTGCGGATTACCAGGTTTGGTGGGTAACGGTGCCGGCACTGATTATGATCAGTCGTGAAATTGTCATTTCGTCGCTGCGCGAGTTTATGGCCGATTTAGGAAAACGGGACAGTGTTGCCGTATCTTCACTTGGTAAATGGAAAACGGCGTGCCAAATGTTGGCGCTAATGGGACTAATCTGGAAGCCGGACTATCCGATTCCATTAATCTTGTTTGATGTGCCAGCGATGATTGTAATGTGGGCAGCCTGGGCATTTTATGGATTAGCGACTTTTTTCGCCTTTATTTCCATGTTTCAATATCTTAAGGCCTCCTGGCCGGAATTAAGTGGTAAAAATTAACCAATAAAGTGATTCTTGAGTTAAAAAATCAGCACTTTAGCTGTTATTTAACCAGTCAGTAGAAAAATGAAATTTAACTGTTGACTCATAATAAATTCGATGTAGAATGCTCATCCGTTGACAGGGAGTCAACACAGGAAAGCGGCTGTAGCTCAGTTGGTAGAGCATCACGTTGCCAACGTGAATGTCACGAGTTCGAGTCTCGTTAGCCGCTCCAATTTTTTCAGGGAAATACATCACCAACTTGTTGATGAAAAGGCGGGTTGGCAGAGTGGCTATGCAGCGGATTGCAAATCCGTGGACCTCGGTTCGACTCCGGGACCCGCCTCCATTCTGCCCGGGTGGTGGAATTGGTAGACACAAGGGATTTAAAATCCCTCGTCTTAACGGACGTGCCGGTTCAAGTCCGGCCCCGGGTACCATTTCTTCTCAATTTGGGATGTAATAGAAAAACGTGTAAACTTAAAGATAAGCGGCTGTAGCTCAGTTGGTAGAGCATCACGTTGCCAACGTGAATGTCACGAGTTCGAGTCTCGTTAGCCGCTCCAA
>NZ_JBHZSG010000066.1:0-11925 GCF_043642205.1 Thalassotalea litorea
TCTGCAATCAAAGCCTTGCCTAAAAGCCTTTAAATTCTCACTGAGTGAGCAATAATTTAATGTGATTGGTATTACTCGCCTGCTAACCAAATAAACCGGTAACCAAACCAGAATAATATGGCCAAGGCCAGCAGTGAGATACTGGATATCAGTAATGCATAGGAAATCGATATAGGGAGTAAATATCTGACGTTAAAAATAATAAATGCAATGATTAGTGTCGAAAATATCGCGGCAATACTGAGAATGATGACTTTGCTGATACCATCATCGTGAAAATATTCCATTATTTTCATAATCTTATCCCTGATTAATAATCAATTTGTAATATATGAAATTGTTGTTGGAAAAACAACCATAAATTTAGTCGTTAAAATAGAATTCTCACTGAGTGAGCAATAATTTAATGTGATTGGTATTAACAACAAAGGGCTAACCTTTGGTTAGCCCTTTTGGGAGGGTGTTAACGCGATGCTGTTTACATTCGGTCCATAACGTCGATACCCAACAACCCTAAACCCTGTTCCAGAGTTTTTGAGATCAGGTGGCAAAGCTGTAAACGCGATTGCTTAACCTTATCTTCAATGCCGTCTTTAAGAATAGGGCAAGCTTCATAGAAACTCATGTACAAACTCGCCAACTCATAGAGGTAGTTACACAGAAGATTTGGAGTGCATTCACTGATGACAGCATCCAGCACTTCTTCAAGCTGTAACAATTTAACCGCCAGGGCTTTTTCCTGAGGAGCATCAACCAATATCTCTGAGCATAGGCTATCAAGGTCTACATCGGCTTTTTTAAAGATACTTTGAATACGGGTAAAGGCATACTGTAAATAAGGTGCAGTCGCGCCTTCAAAGCTCAGCATGGTATCCCAATTAAAGATGTAATCACTGGTACGGTTTTTCGATAAATCGGCGAATTTGACCGCGCCAATACCTACTTTACGGGCGATTTCTTCGCGCTCTTGTTCGGAAAAGTCCGCGATTTTATCGGCCATCAGGGTTTGTGCGCGACTAACGGCTTCGTCTAATAATTCTGCCAGTTTAACGGTGCCACCGCTGCGAGTTTTAAACGGTTTGCCATCGCTCCCCATCATCATGCCAAATGGACAATGATCATAAGCGGTGCGCTCTGGTAAGAAACCGGCTTTGCGGGCGGTAATTTCAACTTGTTTGAAATGTAAGGCCTGACGGGCATCGGTGAAAATGATAATGCGATCGGCGTCTAAATCGAAGCTACGGTAACGACAGGCTGATAAATCGGTCGTGGCATATAAGTAGCCTCCGCCAGATTTTTGCACAATGAATACCGACGGCTCACCATCTTTATTCGCCATCTCATCAATAAATACCACTTTGGCACCCTGATCTTCTACCGCGATGTTTTTCGCCATCAAGGTATCGATGACGTTGGCCAGATCCGGGTTATAGGCACTTTCTCCCATAATGTCATCACGGGTAAGCGTTACATTCAGCTTTTGATAAATTTCTTCACTGTGATGAATGGAAATATCAATAAACTGTTTCCATAATGTCAGGCAGTCGGCATCGCCACCTTGCAGTTTTACCACATAATCACGGGCTCGGTCTGCAAACCCTTGTTCTTCATCAAAGCGTACTTTCGCCTGGCGATAGAAATCCTCAAGATCGGCTAATGCCGTTTCTGCAACCTCATCATGGGCCAGTTTATCGCTTAAGTGGGCCAGCAACATGCCAAATTGAGTACCCCAGTCGCCCATATGGTTCTGGCGAATGACCTGTTCACCGCGAAACTCCAATGCCCGCACTACGGCATCACCAATAATGGTGGAACGTAGGTGGCCTACGTGCATTTCTTTGGCCAGGTTTGGCGCAGAATAGTCCACCACGACGGTTTTTGGTTGCTCGCTTTGACTAACATTGAGCTTGTCATCTCGGTTAGCGGCTTGCAATTGTGTTGCCAACCAGGCTGGACTGAGGTGGATATTAATAAAGCCAGGACCGGCAATGTCGACCTTCTCGGCAATATCCGTTAAGTCCAATTGTTCAACCACTTGTTGTGCCAGTTCTCTGGGGTTAGTTTTCAGTTTCTTCGCAGCACCCATTACGCCATTGGCCTGGTAGTCACCAAACTGCGGTCGATTGGAAATACTTACGGCTGGGTTGGTGTCAGCAGGTAATCCTGCTGCGACCATAGCCGCGCTGACTTTTTCATTCAGTAATTGACGAATATTCATAATTAATGTTCACGGGTTTTATGGAATTTAATATCTGGATGGCGTTCCTGGGTCAGGTTCAGGTTGACCATTGTCGGCGCAATATAGGTTAGGTTATCACCACCATCAAGCGCCAGATTGTCATAAGCTTTCTTTTCAAACTGGGCCATGGTTTTGTCATCGTCGCAACTTACCCATCTGGCGGTCGCGACAGAAATCGGTTCATAAATGGCATCAACGTTGTATTCGGTTTTCAGACGGTGCACAACCACTTCAAATTGCAGTACCCCGACAGCCCCGACGATCATGTCATTATTTGCCATCGGTCTAAATACCTGCACGGCACCTTCTTCGGATAATTGAATCAGACCTTTTTGTAATTGCTTGGCTTTGAGAGGATCGCGCAAACGAATGCGGCGAAACATCTCTGGCGCAAAGTTAGGAATACCACTAAATTTCATTTCTTCACCAGCGGTAAAGGTGTCACCGATCTGGATCGAACCATGGTTATGCAAGCCAATAATATCGCCTGCGAATGCTTCTTCAACATTAGACCTGTCACCCGCCATAAAGGTAACCGCATCGGCAATTTTTACATCCTTACCAATACGAACCTGGCGCATTTTCATACCCTTGGTGTATTTACCGGAACAGATTCGCATAAACGCGATACGATCTCGATGTTTTGGATCCATATTGGCCTGGATTTTAAAGACGAAACCTGAGAACTTCTCTTCTTCGGCTTTTACTTCTCTGACGTCAGTTTGTCTGGATTGTGGCTTTGGTGCCCATTTGGTCAAACCATCAAGCATATGGTCAACACCGAAGTTTCCAAGCGCAGTACCAAAATATACGGGCGTTAATTCGCCGGCGAGAAACTCGTCTAAATTAAACTCATGACAGGCGCCTTGCACCAATTCTAACTCTTCACGTAAATCTTCGGCGTAGTTACCGATAGCATCATCGAGCTCAGGGTTATCAATGCCTTTTACAATCCGTTTTTCCTGAATCGTGTGGCCTTGACCTGTTTGATAAAGAATCACTTCATCGGTCAGCAGGTTATAGACACCTTTGAATTCTTTGCCCATACCGATAGGCCAGGTAATGGGTGAGCATTTTATTTTCAAAACGCTTTCAACTTCGTCCATAACCTCGATTGGATCGCGCACATCGCGATCCATTTTGTTCATAAAAGTGATAATCGGGGTGTCGCGCAGACGTGTGACTTCCATCAGCTTAATGGTTCTGTCCTCAACACCTTTCGCCGTATCTATAACCATCAAACAGCTATCTACGGCAGTTAACGTCCGGTAGGTATCTTCGGAGAAGTCTTCATGACCTGGAGTATCGAGCAGGTTAACCAGGCAATCCGCATAGGGAAACTGCATTACCGAGGTCGTAATTGAGATCCCCCGATCTTTTTCCATTTCCATCCAGTCAGATTTTGCGTGCTGGCCTGACTTTTTGCCTTTAACGGTGCCGGCGGTCTGTAAAGCCTGACCAAATAGCAGGACTTTTTCGGTGATCGTTGTCTTACCCGCATCCGGGTGAGAAATAATGGCGAAAGTACGGCGTTTTCCGACTTCCTGCTGCTGTATCGTCATACTAAAACTTAACCCGATGAATGTGAGAACAACCTGGTATAGATACGATCTTCAGTAAACTGAAATCTTAGCCAGGCGCTCAAAGTTATTAAAAAACGCGCCATTATAACGGATGAGAAGATAATGAGCAGTATTTATGGAGAAAATTTTAGCAATATTTGTTGGTCTGAACCCGACAATTGCTATAACAAATTAGGCAGGCGGTGCGATTATTTATCCATTAATGCCGGAACATTAATGGACTTGCGCATGATGATGGCGTCTTCATGACCGGTTTTCGCAGGGTAATAGCCCGTTCGGCGATCGATTTGTTCGAATCCGTGATTAATATACAAAAGCTGAGCCGCAAAATTACTGGCACGAACTTCTAAAAAACATTTACGAATATCGAGCTTTTCCGCCTGAGCAAACAAATCATTTAACAAGGCGTTGCCATAACCGCGTCGTTGCCATTGGGGATGAATGCCGATTTCCATTAAGGTCATTTCATCGACCACATAATCGGCAACATAAAAACCACACCATTGGTCATCAATGAGAATGCCGCGGGTGAGGTACCTGGGGCCAAAGCATCCTTGCAAGGTTTTTCGTGACCAGGGAAACGGGTTGCAGGCAACCTCAATGTCGTAGATAGGGTCAATATCCGCTTTGGAAAAAGTCTTGATAACAGTCATACAACTACCAGGCTCTTTACGAGCTAATTCTTAAGATGGGATGTGAACCAGTTAAATAACTGACGTTTCTGTTTGAGGGTAGGCGTGTTGTTGGCAAAATTTGGTGAGATGATACGTTTCTGTGAAAATTCAATGGTGTCCTTTTTATGAAACTGCCAGTCATAATCACCGAAATGTATACCGCTATCATCAATACTGAGATCGTCGCCTTGAACGCCTAACCAAACTAACAGATCTTTAAACCAGCGGCTATCGGCACAAGCTTCAAACTGTTGCTTTTGTGATAGTCTGGGCTGCTCTTTTCTGGACTTTACGGTTGGCTTAGTGATCCCTGGATGGCTTTTTAAGGTATCCAGCTCAGCAATAATTTTATTGCTTTGGTCGATAATAATCGAGTTATCATCTTTACCTTCAAGGGACGAAAATTTCTCTTCCCGGGCTGACCAAACACTAATCCCCATGGCTTGCAGGTAATCAAATTGTTTACGGTTTAAGCTCATAAAACAGTGCACCAGTGATACAGGGCTAAATTTAACATCAGTTAATAATGACAGAAAAATTCATAACAACCTAGAAATCTACCGGGTTTTTTTATTATATTTTTTGCAATAAATCGCCATTTACAGAATCGAACCATACAGGTTTATTCATATATTCAAAGCGTTAAATAAATTTAAAGGGTAAATTGAGATAGGATACTTCAAGAAAAGGAAATGGCAGGGGTGGAGAGACTCGAACTCCCAACCGTCGGTTTTGGAGACCGCCGTTCTACCAATTGGAACTACACCCCTGCAATGGCTGTGCATTATACCCAACCGATGTTAAAGGTAAAGACCTAATTAGGGATTTTTTTAAGGTTTCGGTTTGAGTGTTGATTTATTGTGCAATCGCTTGTCAGGTAAGGGCTGAGGAGATAGCTGGGTGATCGAAAAGTGTGCTCGGGGGCTGTTGCTTGTATCAGCGCATGCCTAATGGCGGGTATTCGGGTCGTGGTTATCAACAAGCTAAATGGACAGTTTTGCTTTCAAGTCTAACCGTGTCGATCCTCTTTTTATTCATGCGAAGATGTCTTGCCGATACTCTTAAACTTAGTTCTTGTTATTGCTAATAATATTAAAGTCACTATATTTCAGTTAGTTATGGTTGAAATGTGTCTGCTTTGCCCATAAAATGCTGATAAATTAAGCAGTACTCATTTTAATCACGCAAGTATTGTAACCTGGCTTGTTCCCCCAGCGGCTCGTTTCAATGACTGAAAGGATGTTAAGCATGAAATTTATGGAAATGCTAAAAAAGCTTACGCGCCCAAAAAATGCTCCCAACGGGAATGCTGCAACCAGCCGGGTCAGGATTGATATCAATTACGTGGAATCAAAACTGACACCGGAAGATTTGAAATCACAATCCGAACCCGAGTCCTCGTCGGAATTAGCAAAGACAAAATAGCACTCACGTTTTAGAAAAATGTTGCTTAGATGAGACAGGTTTATCGCTTAGTTGATTGATTTTCTTAACTTGGGATTGTTATTTGTTTCCTCCGGTTCGCTATCGTTACTATGATCACCTTTGCAATCATCTGTATTGCTGACTTCAAACTTACTACTTTTATTCACTCAATGACTTCCGCTCATCGGCAGGAATTACTTGCTATTCAAGGCCTCGGCCACTAAACTGTCGCGAATTTTTCAACCTCGATTTTTGGTGCTTAACATGACCAAACGCGTTAGCGATTTTGCTTTTGAATTACCCGATGAACTTATCGCTCGATATCCGCAAGCGGAGCGAACAGCCAGCCGTTTAATGACCCTGGATGGCAACAGCGGTGCGATTAGTCATAAAACCTTTACCCATGTCATTGATATGTTAAATCCTGGTGATTTATTGGTGTTTAACAATACCCGGGTAATTCCCGCGAGGATGTTTGGCAGCAAGGCCAGCGGCGGTAAGGTTGAGGTTCTGGTTGAACGCATTCTCGACCAACATCGGGTGCTAGCTCACATTCGTGCCAGTAAATCGCCAAAACCCGGAGCTAAACTGCTGCTCGAAGGTAAAGTTGACGCCACTATGGTTGCCCGTCATGGTGCATTATTTGAATTGCAAATCGATGGTGAACAGTCGGTGCTAGAGGTTTTGGAGGAAATCGGCCATATGCCGCTTCCTCCTTATATTGATCGCCCCGATGAAGAATCTGATAAAGAGCGCTATCAAACCGTTTACAACGAAAAGCCGGGAGCCGTCGCGGCGCCAACGGCAGGGTTGCATTTTGATGAAGCCTTATTAGAAAAAATTCAGGACAAAGGTGTACAACTAGCCTTTGTTACCTTGCATGTTGGAGCCGGAACGTTTCAGCCAGTGCGGGTGGAAAATATTGATGAGCACGTTATGCATTCGGAGTATGTGGAAGTCAGCCCTGAGGTGATTACCCAAATCCAGCAAACCAAAGCCAATGGTAAACGAGTCATTGCGGTGGGGACCACATCTGTTCGTTCATTAGAAAGTGCGGCTAAATTCCATCTCGATAAAGGGCAGCCATTGGCTGAATTTTACGGTGATACCGATATCTTTATTACCCCGGGGTTTGAATTTAATGTCGTTGATTGCCTGATCACTAATTTCCATTTATCCGAATCGACATTACTGATGCTAGTGAGCGCATTTTCCGGTTATGATCATATGATGCAGGCTTATCAGGAAGCGGTTACTGAGAAGTATCGTTTTTTCAGTTACGGCGATGCAATGTTTTTAACGAAACAAGGTTAATCGCACAAGCTGATTCGAACTAGAAAAGCAATACGGGTCAACCCAACCGGGTTATGTTGAGACCCATACATAATGTTGCTGGTCGTGTATTTAAACCACACTATCAGGAATTAAAACACCGCCTTGTGGCTTTTGATATACTTAGCCCAGGTTTAACGCTATACACCAGTGGCCTGTTTCGCTGCTTGGTGAGGAAAAGACGATGAAATATGAACTAATCAATCAGGACGGTAAAGCTCGCCGTGGCCGCCTGATATTCGATCGCGGTGTGGTTGAAACACCAGCCTTTATGCCAGTCGGTACCTACGGCACGGTAAAAGGCATGACGACCGATGAAGTAGAAGCAACCGGTGCACACATTTTACTCGGAAATACGTTCCACTTGATGTTACGTCCGGGCACTGAAATCATTGAACAACATGGTGATCTTCATGATTTTATGAACTGGCACAAGCCTATCCTGACCGACTCTGGCGGATTTCAGGTTTTCAGCCTTGGAGAAATGCGTAAAATCACCGAAAAAGGCGTTGAGTTTCGTTCTCCGGTTAACGGCGAAAAAATCATGTTAACCCCGGAACGTTCCATGGAAGTTCAGCGTAGCCTGGGCTCTGACGTGGTAATGATCTTTGATGAATGTACTCCGTATCCGGCAACTCATGAACAAGCGAAAGCGTCCATGGAATTGTCGTTACGTTGGGCGAAACGTTCAAAACAAGCCCATGGTGACAACCCTTCTGCGCTGTTTGGTATTGTTCAGGGCGGGATGTATGAAGACCTGCGGGAAATTTCTGCACAAGGCTTGTTAGATATCGATTTTGACGGCTACGCTATCGGTGGACTATCGGTTGGTGAGCCCAAAGATGAGATGATTAAAATTCTTGATCATACTCCGGACTTGATCCCCAAAGAAAAGCCCCGATATCTAATGGGAGTGGGGAAACCTGAAGACCTGGTAGAAGGTGTGCGTCGTGGTATCGACATGTTCGATTGCGTGATGCCAACCAGAAACGCTCGTAATGGTCATCTATTTGTTACCACCGGCGTTGTGAAGATTCGAAACGCAAAAAACAAGACCGACACTGGGCCTTTGGATCCGGATTGCGATTGTTATACCTGTAAGAATTACTCTAAGGCCTATCTCCATCATTTGGATAAATGTAATGAGATCCTTGGGGCGCAATTAAACACTATGCACAACCTGAGATTTTATCAACGGGTAATGCAAGGTTTGCGTGATGCCATCGAGCAAGGTAAATTAGACGACTTTGTCGCCGAGTTTTATGCATTACGTGGGTTGGACGTACCACCCCTGGAACCGAAATCAGGCAGTTCAGGCAATAGCTAAGAATAATTTAAAATAAGTTACCGGAAGGTAATCATTGTAAAAAGAGGAAGTTATGGATTTTTTTATCAGTAAGGCATACGCAGCACAACAACCACAATCGGGTGGTGGTTTTGAAATGCTAATCATGTTGGCAGTTTTTGGTTTGATCTTTTATTTCATGATCTACCGTCCGCAAGCCAAACGTGTAAAAGAGCACAAGAGCCTTATGTCGGCACTTGGTAAGAACGATGAAGTGCTTACCCAGGGTGGTGTCGTGGGCAAAATCGTTAAAGTCAGTGAAGAAAAAGACTTTATCGTGATTGCGATTGCAGAAGGTACCGAAGTTACGGTACAAAAAGCGGCGGTAACCGCTGTACTTCCTAAGGGAACTATGAAGTCACTGTAAGGACAGTCTCGTGTTAAATAAATATCCATTATGGAAATCCTTGATGGTGGTTTTTATCGTCTTTTTTGGTGCGCTTTATGCGCTACCAAATTTGTATGGTGAAGACCCCGCAGTACAAATTTCCGGGAAACGTGGTATGGAAGTTACTGCGTCTACGTTAGACTCAGTAAAAACAGAACTCGATAGCGGTAATATTAACTATCGCAGTGCCACCCTGGAAAATGGACAAATACTCGTTCGTTTCGATAGTTATGAAAGACAGCAGAGTGCTCGCGATGCCTTAATGAAAGGCTTAGGTGATGAATACTCTGTGGCGCTAAACCTGACGCCGGCAACACCGGATTGGTTAGACAGTATTGGCGCTGTACCGATGAAGCTTGGTCTGGATTTATCCGGTGGTGTTCACTTCCTGATGGAAGTGGATATGAAAACCGCGATGGATCGTGCCAAGGTGAATATGGTCGACACCTTTCGAGCAAAATTACGCGAAGAGAAAATCCGTTATAAACGCGTCGCTGAAGCCGGTAACGGTGTTGAAGTGGTGCTGCGCAGTGTCGAAGATCTCGAACAAGCGGAACGGGTGTTAAAGCGTGTTGACCCAGGCTATGTCTTCGTCGATAACGAAAGCAAAATGTCCCTGAAAGTCACCATGTCCGAGCAAAAAATCAAAGAGACTCGTGAAAACGCCATTTCTCAGAATATTACCATCATACGTAACCGTGTTAATGAACTTGGTGTTGCTGAACCTTTGGTGCAACGTCAGGGACAAAAACATATCGTGGTTGAATTACCTGGTGTTCAGGATACCGCCAAAGCCAAAGAGATTTTGGGCGCGACGGCAACCCTAAGCTTTCATTTAGTCGATCAGGATGGCGATGTTATGTCGGCCGTCAATGGCCGCGTACCACCAGGTTCATTTGTGGTTTATGACCAGGACAATCGTCCAGTACTATTGAAAAAACGTTCTATCTTGCAGGGTGAACACATCGTTGGAGCCAACTCTGGCCGTGACCAGCAAACTCAGCAGCCTGCCGTTTACGTAGATCTTGATGCCGCCGGTGGCGACAAAATGTCACGAGGCACCAAAGGTAATGTTGGCAAGCCTATGGCGACTGTATTTATTGAAAGTGTCGCAACGGGTGAGAAAAACCCCGATGGCAGCTTGAAGTTTAAGAAAGAATTGGAAGTGATTTCGGTTGCCACGATTCAGTCTCGATTAGGTCGAAGCTTCCAGATCACCGGTGAACGCTCACCTGCATCCGCTCATAATCTTGCCTTGTTGCTTCGTGCCGGTGCTTTGATAGCACCAATAGCCATTGTTGAAGAACGCACCGTAGGTCCATCTTTAGGTGCCGAAAACGTTCAGTTAGGCCTACAAGCCATTATGTGGGGCTTTGCCATGGTACTGGCATTTATGATGTTTTATTACCGTAAATTTGGTGTTGTAGCAAACCTTGCGCTTGCGGCTAACCTGATATTGATTGTCGGTATTATGTCATTGATCCCTGGTGCCACGTTAACGTTACCCGGTATGGCAGGTATTGTTCTGACCGTTGGTATGGCGGTTGATGCCAATGTTCTTATTTTTGAGCGAATTCGAGAAGAATTGCGCGAAGGAAAGAGCGTTCAGCAATCTATTCACCAAGGCTATGATGCAGCATTCTCAACGATTTTTGATGCTAACATTACGACATTGATTGCAGCGATTATATTGTTTGCAGTCGGTACGGGTCCGATTAAGGGCTTCGCCGTTACTCTGTCTATCGGTATTATTACGTCGATGTTTACCTCCATCATTGGTACGCGTGCCGTCGTAAATGCGATATGGGGTGGCAAAAAAATCGATAAGTTATCGATATAGGTCAGGTGAATATTATGCAATTATTAAAACTTAAAAACACCGTGGCCTTCATGTCATTTCGCAAGCCTGCGATGATATTCAGCCTGGTATTGATTATCGCTTCCATCGTGTCGCTATCGGTGAATAAGCTGAATTTAGGACTGGATTTCACCGGTGGTACATTAATTGAAGTTGGCTTTGAACAACCTGCCAAACTTGGTGAAATTCGCCAGATAATGGAGCAGGGTGGCCATGAAGATGCCATCGTGCAGTTATTTGGTAGTGCCAATGACGTTTTAATTCGTCTCGGGCAGCGTGACAATGTTAAAGCGGAAATGCTGGGCAATGAAATCCTGTCTTTGCTTAAAGAAGGCACTGGTCAGGATATTGACATGCGTCGTATCGAATTCGTTGGTGCCAATGTTGGTGAAGAGTTGACAGAGCAAGGTGGTCTGGCAATGCTAACCGCATTAATCTGTATTTTGATTTACGTTGCGTTTCGCTTTGAATGGCGATTTGCGTTGGGCTCGGTAACCGCGCTTGCCCATGACGTGATTTTAACGCTTGGCCTGTTTTCGGTTCTGCAAATTGAGTTTGACTTAACGGTATTAGCGGCAATTCTCGCCGTTATCGGTTACTCACTTAACGATACCATTGTTGTTTCAGACCGGATCCGTGAGAACTTTCGCAAAATTCGCAAAGGCGAAGCTGAAGAAATCATCAACATTTCTCTGACGCAAACCCTTAGCCGAACGATGATCACGTCATTAACTACGTTTCTGGTATTGCTCGCCTTGTTCTTTAAAGGCGGCGCATTGATCCACGGTTTTGCTACGGCATTACTATTCGGTATCTTTGTTGGTACGTACTCATCGATTTATGTTGCCAGTACGGTAGCACTTGGATTAGGTATTTCTAAAGAAGATTTGATCCCGGAAGTCATCGAAAAAGAAGGCGCCGATCAGGAAGAGTTATTGCCTTAAAGGTAATCGTGCTTGTTCGTAAAAAAAACCATCTTCGGATGGTTTTTTTATGGACGACACTTAATACCAATCACATTAAATTATTGCTCACTCAGTGAGAATTTAAAGGCTTTTAGGCAAGGCTTTGATTGCAGAGA
>NZ_JBHZSG010000067.1:0-11206 GCF_043642205.1 Thalassotalea litorea
GACCCTATATTTCAATAATATAGATTGACTATATCAATGAAATCTATGTTGTAACTGAACCTCTGCCCTAACTCTGATTTGTGCACAAACTTAATGTGATTGGTATAAGAACTTCGGATGAGTCAACTTCCTGAATTCAAGCCGAAAATTAAAAAATGATCCTAATCATTTTTCGTCCCGTAAGGTTGAATGCGACTTCGAACTTTACATGAGGAAACAAAAATGAAAAGGATCTTAAAGATCATTTTACCAGCATTTCTACTGGGCGTCATCAGTGGCTGTGACAATGACGATAACGGTAGTGGTGAAATCACTCCACCAGAGCCACCCGCACCGCAAACTATGGTACGGGTGATTCATGGCTCTCCTGATGCCCCAGCGGTTAATGTGTTAGCCGGAGGAAGCGTGGTCGACGCTTTGGCTGGATTAGACTTTGCTATGGGCTCACCCTTCTTGTCGTTAGATGCGGGCACGTATCCATTAACCGTCGACGCCATTCTGGCTGACGAGACAACCACTCAGGTGTTGGACTTGGGTGATGTCGATTTGATGGCTGATACCGAATACACGGTATTTGCGCACGGCACGGTTACTAACATGGACCTGGCTCCTGCTGTCATTGCAAACCCCGTCAGTGCGGTTGGCGACGGTAATATCCGCGTCCAGGTATTGCACGGCTCTTCCATCGCCCCGATGGTGAACTTACATGTCACCGGTGCAGACGATGAGCTTGGTGAACCTTTGGCGACCTTATCCTATGGCGATGTGACAGGCCAGGTTGAAGTGCCTGCTGGTGTATACCGGGTTCGTCTGGTTGTTGCTGAAGGCGATAGCATGGGAGCGGTAGCTTTCGACGCGGTATTGCCTGATTTGCCTGCCGGCGCGGACTTATTCGTCGCGGCAACGACAAACACTGGCGTGCCTACCTCACCGGTATTTTTGCTAGCCAATGATGGTACTGACACATTGAAAATCATCGACGACAGAACCCAAGCTTGGGTACGTGTTGTCCATGCCGCTGCCGATGTACCTAATGTCGACATCTTAGTTAATGGCAATAAGGTCAGCGCTCTGAGCAACGCTCCATTTACCGGCGTTACCGGTAATGTCCCTGTTGATCCAGGCACGTACATGGTCGATACGGTGCTAACCGCCGACAATAGTGTTGTAGGTATAACTGGTGATCTTATGCTGGAAGCGGATATGAAATATACCGTAAACGCTGTGGGCACTTTAGATAGCTCGGACGACGCAGCGCTTGAATATTATGTTCAGGTCGATGATGCGCGCATGGTGGCTACCGAAGCCCAGGTGCGATTAACCCATGCGCATCCATCTGTAGGTAACGTTGACATCTACGTAACCGCAGACGGCGATATCAGCAATGCATCGCCGGTTTGGACTGATGTTCCTTTCAAAGCGGATACCGGCTTTGTGTCGCTGCCTCCTGGCGATTATGTCGTGCAGGTAACGCTTACGGGTACCGATACAATTGCTATCGACACGGGTGTTATCTCCTTGATGGGGGGTAAAATTTACGCGGCTACTGCGGTTGATAATCCAATGGGCATGCCGGCAAACTTAATCTTGATGGATGCGTTTACTGAATAATTCATTCGCGTTAATTTGCGAACAACCCAGAAACAGCCCACTCGAGTTATCTTGTGGGCTTTTTTGATGCTTATTGCCGTCAAAAATGTATCCAAATTCTCCTATTTGTATGCAACTGTTCGTTAATGGCAAGTAAAGCAATCATCGCTTTATTATGCCGACTTGGAAGTCAGTATTTGCACTTTTTGTTGATCGTTTTCTTAGGTAAATGCGTATAAAAAGGTATGTGTAGAACAACGGAAGCACTTATGAATCTCGTTATTTTTCCATTGCCCATTTATCTTCTTCCTGGTGGTATCACTCGATTACGAATTTTTGAGCAGCGTTATATTAAAATGGTGAAGCAGGCCGTGACCGGTGATGGTTTTGTTATCAGTCAGTTTGCAAAAGAAGACGAGAACCCGTGTTGCCGTTGGGGCAGTCATGTCACTATTGTTGATTTTCAAAATGGTGACGACGGTTTGTTATATATCGACGTTAAATGCGATGCCATCGTCAACATCGGTGAAACATATCGTGACGAAGATAATCTTCTGCGTGCGCCAATTACACTTTCTCAGCACTGGCCAGGGCAACCCGTTTCGACCAATAGTCAGTTACTCGCCGATGAGTTGCGTAAATTTTTTGACGACAATCCACATTATGCCAGCTTGTATCCACAACCTGAGTTTGATTCTCCTGTGTGGGTATGTAGCCGTTGGTTAGAACTGATACCTATTAATTTCGACAACAAATGTTGCTTTATCGAGCCTGACAGCTTTTCCAAAGCGATGAATTTTCTCGCCACTGTGATTATCGAACATCACGAAGAAAAAACTGATCTTTAAAGTAAGTGCTCTCGTAGAATGACTTAACTGGGTTGAACAATTAAGTTACTCACGATGCAAACAGATACAAGCGCAGATACAATTACACGTGCAAATAGATTGCCAAATCAGGCTTCTCGCTCTAATAATAGAACTATGAATCCTGATAATAACCATCAACAATTAGCTGATTGGCTCGCAGCCGTGGCTGAAGAGAGAGATAAAATTGCCTTTACAGGGCTGTTTAAATTTTTTGCTCCGAAGATACAGCGCATTGCTCACCAGCAATTTAGCAGTGAAGCCCAGGCACACGAAGTCGTGCAGGAAACGATGTCAAATGTCTGGCGCAAAGCACATCTATATTCGCCGCAAAAAGGTGCCCCAACGACATGGGTCTACACCATTATGCGGAATGTAAGTTTCGACATGCTTCGCAAAATGAAGTCCAAAAAGGAAGATAACCTCAGTGAGGATATCTGGCCATTAGTGGAAGCCGAAAGTGCAGAAACGGATGTGTACGCGGATCATTTGCAACAGAATCAGATTCTGGCTCACCTGGACAAGTTACCGGAGAACCAGAAACAAGTCGTAAAAGGTTTTTACTTTCTGGAAATGTCGCAAGAGCAGCTTGCTCAACATCTAAACCTGCCCCTTGGCACGGTGAAATCAAGGTTGCGACTTGCCTTAGGCAAGTTAAAGCAGCAGTTATCAGATCAACAAGTGGGAGAGCATGATGATTAAGCATCACCCAACGACAAATTTATTACAGTCATTTTCTGCCGGAGAGCTTCCAGCATCATTATCCGCTGCGATTAGTATCCATGTTGATATGTGTCCGGTGTGTCAACAACAGGTTGGCGAATTAACGGAGCAATACGCGGAGCAAAGCTTCGATCAACCAGCGCAAATGAGCCAGCAGCAGTCATTCAATGAGACCGCGGACATTATGGCATTGATTGATGATATTACCGATGATGAGTCAATTGCAGAGGTTGGCGAGCGTTATGTTGCCAAAGAGTTTCAGATAAAAGACAAGAATTATAAAATGCCAAGGGCCTTGCAGTCGATGGCGATCGGAAGTTTTTCCGGTATTGGAAAATTAAACCGAGCTCGAATTGAGCTTGGCGAGGGTGAGATCCACACCAGCTTAATGCAAATTCAGCCTGGCGGCATGATCCCAGAGCACACTCACAAAGGGTTTGAGCTAACGTTATTACTCGATGGTGAATTTAGCGATGACATGGGTACGTATCAGGCGGGCGATTTTATCTGGCTCGATGGTTCGCACCAACACAACCCGAAAACGGAAGACGGGTGCTTGTGCCTGACCGTGGTCAGTGATGCCTTGCACTTCACACAAGGTTTCGGAAAATTATTGAATCCGTTCGGTTCTCTGCTTTACTAAACCTTATCTTCACCGGTTATTTCGATAGCCGGTTTCCTTCTTAATTGTCTTGGAGGATGCCATGAGTCATCAGCATTTCGATACCGACATCAATATTGGCATTAGCGCCTGTTTAATTGGTCAGAAAGTTCGTTTTGATGCGAGCCATAAGCAAAGCCAGTTTTGTGTAAACGAGTTCGGTGAACACGTAAAGTTTGTCCCCTATTGCCCGGAAGTGGCTATCGGGCTTCCAGTCCCTAGGCCAACCGTGCGTCAAATTGATGTCGACGGCGTGATCCATGTGAGTCGTCCAGATGGCACTATGGATGTAACGGATAAGCTTCGCGATTACGGTCAGAAAGTCGCTCCTAAGCTAGCAGACATCAGTGGTTACGTATTTTGCGCCAAGAGTCCAAGTTGTGGCATGGAACGGGTAAAGGTTTATTCACAAGATGGTAAAGGCTCGACGTCGGATGGCATAGGTGTTTTTGCCCGAGAAATCATGAAACGTTATCCATATTTACCCTGCGAAGAAAACGGTCGACTCAACGATGCTCGCCTGCGAGAAAACTTTGTCGCACGGGTGTTTGCCTACAAACACTTTCAAACGCTTGAAGCCTCCGGCCTGAGCAAACACAAGCTGATGGTATTTCATAGCCAATACAAATATTTGTTAATGTCTCATGACATTCTCAAATATCGGGAAGCAGGCCGATTGTTGGCAAAAATGCAAGATAACGTCGACGAAATCGGGAAGCAGTATCTTGCTATTTTAATGACAGCGATGAAAAAGATTGCATCCCGTAAAGGACATGCAAATACCTTGCAGCACATTCAAGGCTATTTTTCTAATGAACTCAATGGCTCAGAAAAACAGGAATTGTGTCAGCACATTGAGGATTATCGTGCCGGATTGGTGCCGCTGATGGTGCCGCTCACGATGATCAAACACTATCTGATGGAGTATCCCAAAGACTATCTCGCGCAACAGGTGTATTTACAACCTCACCCCGTGTCGTTGAAATTACGATACAGTCACTAATGCTATACTGGCTTCGCAATGATCTGCGGGTGCATGATAACCCGGCATTAACAAAAGCGTTGCAACAAGGATGTTGTGACGCGGTTTTTTTATCCTGTGACGCCCAGTGGCGTCAACACCATCAAAGTCCAATTCAACGAGATTTTATTTACCGTCATTTAATTCTGCTCGCTAAACAGCTCGCGACGCTAGGGATGCGTTTTCATTTTATTGAGGTGAGCGATTTTTCCGGACAAATTTCCTGGGTAAAGGAATGGTCTGAACAACAACATAAACAGAAGAAGTCGGCACAAATCTTTGCCATTGCCGAGCTTGAATTAAATGAAGTTTCCCGTGATCAAGAGTTGCTCAATCAAGGTGTCGTTTTAGATTTGAGTGAAGCGGATGTGATTATCCCTAAAGGGCAGGTCGTAACCGCCGAGGGCAATATGTATCGGGTGTTCACGCCATTCAAGCGCGCATGGATAAAACAGCTCTTAAATCAGGGGTTTGAATGCCTCGCGAATCCGGTTCCCGCTCATCAAGAGGTTTTGCCCGGGACATTAAGTACAACTAATCAAGAGGCTATCGAACAGATAACAAGGTGTCGACAGGATTGTGAGCAATCGTCTGAAGCCTGGCCGGATGCTGAGCTGATTATGTCAGGCACTTTGAGCAATTGGATTGATGATACAATTCAAGATTACAGTCAGGGGCGAGATTTTCCCGCTTTACCTGCAACGTCAAAATTATCTCCTTGTTTAAGTATCGGCGCCATAAGCCCGCGTCTAATACTACGATTGTTAATGCAATCACATCCTCTTGTTGTGGAGCAGCAACAATCTTCAGCGTTTGTCTGGTTAAATGAATTGATCTGGCGCGAGTTCTATCGCCATTTGTTGTTTCAATATCCGGATTTAATTAAAGGCAGAAATTTCAATCGCCAATACGATGCTTTGCAGTGGCGCAATGATACCGAGGAATTTGCCTTGTGGTGTCAGGGAAAAACCGGTTACCCCCTGGTCGATGCGGCCATGCGGCAATTAAATCAAACGGGTTGGATGCATAATCGTTTGCGCATGGTGGTTGCCAGTTTTCTCACCAAAGATCTCCTAATCGACTGGCGCTGGGGCGAACAGTACTTTATGGAACAGCTAATCGATGGTGATTTTGCCGCCAATAACGGTGGTTGGCAGTGGGCAGCGTCGACAGGCTGCGACGCACAACCTTATTTTCGCATTTTTAATCCAATCCGACAAAGTCAGAATTTTGATCCCTCAGGGGAATTCATACGTACTTATTTACCTGAACTGGCGCAGGTCCCCGATCGCCATATTCACTTTCCACATCAGTATCTTATTGATAATAATTGTGAATCTTTATATGGATCGGCTATCGTAGATCACAAGCAAGCCAGAGCATTGACGCTTGCGGCTTATAAAGCCTGCCGCTAGCACCGAAAACTCCAGTTAGCTGAGGACTTATGGAATCTTCATTAAATAACGATAAGGGTCAGGTCTTAGATATGGACGGTAGAGAATACGAAACCGAAAATTCAGCATCTGAATCGCATCATTCTCGCCAATCGTTTCCACTGTGGTTAGCGACCTTTGTGGATATTTATCAGCGCCTGTCGACCGATAATTTGTCATTGCTGTTACAAGTATACGCTCCGAATGTGCATTTTCAGGATCCACTCCACACGATAACAAGCCGCGCGCAATTAACCGAATATTTTGCTGCCTTGTATACCAATCTTAAGAGCTGTTCTTTTGTGATTGATGATGTGATGCACAGCGACCAAGAAGCGGCAATATACTGGCGCATGAGCTATATTCACCCCCGTCTTAATGGCGGTAAGGTCATTGAGGTCGAAGGGCATTCACGATTACGGGCTCAGGGCGATAAAGTTATTTATCACCGTGATTATCTCGATGTTGGTGCGATGTTATATGAACATATTCCTGTGTTAGGGCGTCTGGTGTGCATGGTTAAAGAAAGGGCAGGACGATGAAACAGATACTCATCACCGGCGCCACATCTGGGATCGGCGAATCCTTAGCGGTACGTTATGCTCGCAACGGCAGCGAAGTGATTGCTTGTGGTCGCAATGCAGAACGCCTGCAACACCTTTGCCAGGAACATCCAAACCTACGGGCCTTGCCTTTTGATATTACCGAGCGCGAGCAAGTCGCTCAGGCCGCGGATACGTTAGAAGCTTTGGATTTGGTTGTCCTTAATGCCGGCGACTGCGAATATATAGACGATGCCGGAAATTTTGATGGCGCTTTGTTTAAACGTGTCATTACCGTGAACTTGCTATCAATGGGCGATCTACTCGAGCATTTGATCCCGAAAATACGCAATGGTGGAAAGCTGGTATTTGTGAGCTCCAGCGTGACCTACTTACCGCTTCCAAGAGCCGAGGCCTATGGCGCATCGAAAGCCGGTGTCGACTATCTGGCAAAAACCCTGGCAATTGATCTGGCCTCAAGAAACATTGCCGTGACTTTAGTCCAGCCCGGTTTTATTAAAACGCCTCTGACCGATAAAAATGATTTTTCTATGCCGTTTCTACTTTCTGCTGAACAGGCGGCTGAGCGCATCGTTGACGGCGTTGAAAAACGAAAAAAAATTCTCGATTTTCCCAAGCGCTTTACATACATGCTGCGATTCCTTTCATGGATGCCGTTTAGCTGCTGGCGTTGGTTGTTAACAAGGAAGAAAAACACATGAAAAAGAACATCGCGATCATAGGCTCAGGTATTTCCGGACTAACCAGTGGTTATTTACTCAGTCAAAAGCATCAGGTGACCGTGTTTGAAAAAAATGACTACATCGGCGGTCATACCGCGACCAAAGATGTCGATATCGATGGCAAATCGTATGTTGTCGATACGGGCTTTATCGTGTTCAACAATAAGACCTACCCAAATTTTTTAACATTAATCGACCAGTTAGGTGTGAATAAAAAAGAAACTGAAATGAGTTTTTCAGTGCATAACCGTCACACGAAAATGGAATATAACGGTCATAATCTCGATACCTTATTTGCCCAGCGGCGCAATATCTTCAGCCCCAAATTCTGGTTGTTAATCAAAGAAATTCTGAAATTTAATAAACGCTGTAAGGCGATGTATAGCAGCGATAACATTCCGTTGGATCAAACGCTGGGCGACTTTTTGCAAGAACAGGGCTTTTCAGACTATTTCAGCCAACACTATATATTGCCAATGGGCGCGGCGATCTGGTCCAGCTCAATTGAACAGATGATGGACTTTCAATTAGATTTTTTTATCCGCTTTTTCCACAATCATGGCCTGTTAAACATCGCCGATCGTCCGCAGTGGTATGTGATTGAAAATGGATCACGCAGCTATATTCAACCCTTGATTGAACAATTTAAAGACCACATTCATCTTAATGCCGACATTCGTGGTGTTTATCGTGACCCCGATCAGGTCCGAATCTTGTTTGCAGACGGTTCAGAACAAACGTTCGATGAGGTGGTATTCGCCTGTCATTCCGATCAAGCATTAGCACTGTTAGAAGATGCCAGTGAAGCTGAGAAAAATGTGCTCGGGGCCCTGCCTTACAGTAAAAACAGGGTGGCCATGCATACCGATGTTTCGGTGTTACCGAAGCGCAAAAAAGCCTGGGCGAGTTGGAATTATATGTTAGATAACAATCGCCAACGACCAGCGAGTGTTAGCTATAACATGAATATTCTTCAACATATTGAAAGTCAACATACGTTTTGCGTGACATTGAATCAGAGTGATGCCATTGCTAAAGAGAAACTACTTGAAGAATACATTTATGAGCATCCGGTATTTTCAACATCCGGTATGGAAGCGCAACAGCAGCGCGACAAAATCTGTGGACATAATCGCACTCATTTTGTCGGTGCCTATTGGTACAACGGTTTCCATGAAGATGGCGTGCGTTCCGCGGTTGATGTTGGCGAGCGTTTTGGATGTCAGCTATGAGTGATGACAGTCGAAGCCAATCAATACTAACAAGCCAAGGAACGCTAAATAGTGGTATCTACGCAGGTGATGTTCGTCATCGCAGGATGGCTCCGGTATATCATGCCTTTAATTACCAGCTTTACATGTTGGTAATCGACCTTCAGGAATGGCAGCAAGGCCTATTGGAAAATGCCTGGCTGGGAAAAGCCTGGTACAAACCGATTCGCATTAAGCCAGAAGATTATGTTAGCGGTGAACCTAAAGACCTTGAGCAACGTATTCGAAATAAAGTGGAAGGCTTGGGTGGAACGTGGCCCGGCGGCAAGGTGATGATGACCATTCAGGGACGTTGTTTTGGCTTGTATTTTAGCCCGGTGAATTTTTTCTTCTGTTATGACCCAGAGCACCGAGCTCGATACATGTTAGCGGAAGTCAGCAATACACCCTGGAATGAGCGTCATTATTATCTAGTCGATTTAGAGACGATCAAACCATCCAAGAAAGAGTTTCATGTATCGCCATTTATGGATTTAGATATGACGTATCACTGGAAGGTCAGAGCCCCTGAATTAGTGGCAGAATGCGATTCCGCTCAGGACTTCAAAGCAAATCGCTTATTGGTACATATTGAGAATCATCGCAGTGAAAAGGTATTTGATGCGACGATGGCGTTAACCAGACAGCCGCTATCCGCAAAAGCGATTTTTGCAGTCTGGCGCAGTCTACCAGCGATGACGTTAAAAATATGTGCTGGTATCTACTGGCAAGCGCTGAAACTTTGGTTAAAGAAAGTACCTTTTGTGGCGCATCCGAAGTCCTGACATGCATTCAAGTGGGCATGTGACATGAAATCGTAATACATTGGTTTTAATATAAAAGAGAAAGTTATTGTGAATTCTTTAGAGCAACCATTGGAACAAAATCTGGAGCAAAATGTGGAGCAGATTGCCTCAATTCAAAACCTGGAACAGCTATCGTTTTTCCAACGTCGTTGTCGACAGCTGGTACATGCCGTACTCGGCAAAATTACCCAAGGTAGCGTTGAACTTATCGAAGGAACAAATCGGTTTCAGTTTGGTTCTTCTGATAGCGACGTGAAAGCCCAAATCAACGTCAACGATGTCAGCGTTTACACCAGTTTTGTCAAAGGCGGTAGTATCGGCGCTGCCGAGGCTTATATTGATAATCGCTGGACCTGTGACGATCTCACTTCGCTTATTCGTATTTTTGCCAGAGCCCAGAACGTCACCGATTCGATGGAGTCAAAAATGGCCTGGCTCGGTAAAATCAAAAATGCCTTATTCCATCGCAATAATCGCAACACGGTATCTGGCTCCAAGCGCAACATCCTTGCTCACTATGATTTGGGAAATGAGCTCTATACCCGTTTTCTCGACCCTTCAATGATGTATTCATCGGCGATCTATCCTAGCGAAGATGCAACACTGGCAGAAGCGCAACAGCACAAGCTGGCGCGTATTTGTGATCAGCTTGAACTGAATGAAAATGACCATGTTCTGGAAATCGGTACAGGGTGGGGCGGACTGGCGATATTTGCCGCGCAAAACTATGGCTGCCGCGTAACCACTACCACAATATCCGAAGAGCAGTTCAAATTCGCCGAACAGCGCGTCAACGAGCTAGGGCTGCAGGATAAAATTACCTTGTTGAAGAAGGACTATCGTGAATTAGAAGGGGAGTATGACAAGCTGGTATCTATCGAGATGATTGAGGCCGTCGGTCATGAATACTTCGATTCATTCTTCAAGCAGTGTAATGCCCGCTTAAAAGCTGGCGGCAAAATGTTAATTCAAGCCATCACCATTGCTGATCAACGATTTGACTATTATAAAAATAACGTGGATTTCATTCAGCGTTATATCTTCCCCGGCGGATGCCTTCCGTCCATTCATTTAATGAGCCAACAGATCGCAGACAATACCCAAATGGTTATTGAGTCTATTTCCGACATCGGTCTCGATTATGCCAGAACCCTCTCAGACTGGCGCGATGCATTTTTTAAGTCCTGGCCTGAACTGAAGGAACTGGGTTATGACGAAACCTTCAAACGCTTATGGACTTACTACCTGTGCTACTGCGAAGGAGCCTTCTTAGAGCGATCCACCAGCACCGTCCACCTGTTGGCGAGAAAATAACCTTTCCTTACGGGCTCAGAGTCAATTATGAAAAACATAACTTATTAATTATCAGAAGGTTAACAATCTTATCTCAATGACTCTGTCCCTTTAACCATTGCCGGTAATAGCAATAGCTTTCGACACTAAAGTTATTCGATTTTCTTACGGGGTCAGAGTCAATTATGAAAAACATAAATCATTAATTATCAAAAGGTTAATAAGGTCATCTTAACGACTCTGTCCCTTTAACCATTGCAGGTAATACCAATAGCCTT
>NZ_JBHZSG010000068.1:0-10596 GCF_043642205.1 Thalassotalea litorea
TTGGCAATTCCCCATACACCGTTTCAGGCATAAGTTGACGTTAACAGATTGAAAAGGTTAATGTCTCTTGTGAGCGAATTGCAGTCACTCATGAATTTTTTGAAGATAACTCAATTTCTATAGAGCAGTCGTTCGCTAATTAACTATCTTCATAATCGGTACTCCGAAGCATCCATTGAATTGTAAACATGCAATTAAAGAAAAACATAAACGTTAAGTGACTGATATGATATTTGTTCGCGTAATAAATCGCATGCTTTTAACCAAACTTCCGTATATGGTTTTTTGTTCTTTACTTGGGTTTGGAGTATTTTATTTTATGGAAAGTGCTGTATTCGGTGTTTTTTTCTCAATAGGTATCTTTTTTCTTATTTACATAAGGTTACTTGGTCCGATGCATTATGTAACCAGAGAGGCCATTCGTCGACTTTCTGAAGAGAAAATGCTTCTTGATACCAATCTTAATCAGTTTGACCCAATGCTGCTTGAATTTAAGTGGATAAGCACCGATTGGGTATATGGTTCTGGTGTTATCGACAGGTTTAGCCACACTTTTGCATCGAAACACTCTCGCACTGGTTTGTACTTTTTTTGCCAAGATATGCCTTACTTTAATGCATTTATGATCCCATGGGAAAATATTAGAAATATAGAAGAGGGTTCCGAGCGGATAAGAGATTGCACAAAAGTAGAAATTGAAAATTCTAGGGATATTAAATTACAAAATGGCTCCATTATCACATTACCTATAGCATCCGATTCCCTAAACTATTGGCGGGCGGAGTGCTCGTGAATTCCTTAAGTTAATGTGCAGTGCTAAGTCTCGTGTTGGTTAGTGGGGTAGGATCTCTGAACCGAACATCTGTTCCAGGTACAATTGCGACGTCGGTATTTTTAGCGTAAGTTATTGAAAAGTAGTTAGTCGCGAGCGGCTGCTGAGAGCGATTAACGGTCGTTGGCCTTTTATCTAAAACTGTTATGCATATTGTTTGCTGGCAATCAAAAGGAATTAGAATTGAATATTAAATATTGCATTCCAGGTATAATAGGCGGAGTAATACTGTCCGTTATAGGGCTCTTACTTTCTTTAGGCAGTTTCGGGAAAAGTATTTTTGGTTTTATTGCAATTGCTTATATTGTAATTGGAGTTATCCAAGTAACTGCTTACTCAATCGCAAAACATCAATTAGCATTAATTACATCTTGGATAAGTATAGCCAATTCAATCCTCCTAATTATTGTAGGGTTTAATATCTCAGCGAAACCTGGCCAGGAATATATTGCGTTTGCAATTTTTATTCTGTTAGCTCTCATATTGTTTTTATCTGCACTAAGTGTTTATTTTCAAGCGAAATTTAAAAAGGTAAAGCGATCAAATGCATAACAATAGCTAGCCATTTAATTAACAAGCTTGAGGCCTATAGTAATTAACACTAATTTATTTACCTATGACGGCTAAGAGCGAACTACAGTCATTCAATATATGACAAACAATAAACTGCTATATCTACTAGGGAGGGTGTGGTTTGGAATCTGGATATTGGTTTAAATCAACATTATTTGAAATTGAGAAACACGAAGATGAGGATACTAATCCTGGATGCTATGGTAAGTCACTCGCTACATGGTTAAGTACAGAGTTTGCCAAATTAGGCTATGAAACGGAAGTTATTCCAGAAGATTGGGGCTGGTGTGTCATGTGTGTTTATGATGATTACTTGCTTTGGCTTGGTTGCGGAGCAATGCAATCGGAAGAATCATTAGAAAACTATGAAGAAGGACGCCCCCCGAAAGGAAGTGAAGTGGTTTGGCACGTATTCCCTCAATTAGAAGTACCATTTTTCAAATTCAGTTCACTTATTAACAAATGGTTAGGTAAGCTTGATGTTGAAACGCCATTGGAAAATTTGAAAAATGAACTTGATAAAGTCCTTAGAGCGGAAAATAACATTCAGTTTTGTGATGAACCGTAGGTATAACAAGTTACTCAAATTCGTTCGTAAATTCATTGTTGATTGCCCCTTTTCCAAAGCGTTAAATCCTCTAAACAGGCGTCTATTAACAATTGCTAACTGACTGAGTTTGGTATATTTTCGACGTCGCCATAAATAACGTAACTTATTGAAAAATAAGCAGCCGTAAGCGGCCGTAGTGAGCGAGCAGCGGTCATTTTGCTATCGTCAAAAGAATAAAATGTTGGGCGAAAAAAGTAATGTCTAAAATTGAGAAAGCTAGAGCCTATTGGCGATCGCACGAAGACCAAAAGGCAATAGATATTTTAAATGTTGATGATTTAGCCACATCGGCGGAAGCACTCTTTGTGCTTGGTGATATTTATAATTGTGCAGACAAGAGAGTTGGTGGTGTTAGTCGCAGTGTTCCCCAAGCTAGGAAATATTGGCTGGAGGCTGTCAAATACGGATCAATGGATTCAGCAGTTGAACTTGGAAACCTATATTATTTCGGAGATGGCGTTAAGCAAAACTACAGGAAAGCAGAAGAGTTTTGGCTCATAGCTGCAAATGGTGGTGATGAACTCGGGATGTTCAAATTAGCTGATTTCTACTTTGACTATTACCCCGAAAAGATTCCTGATGGAATTGTACTATTTGAGTTATTAACTAAGGGGACGACCTTTGCTCGTAATTCCTACTGCAAGCTTGGAAGAATTTTCGATAGAGGTATAGGTGTAGAGAGAGATCCAAAGAAAGCAATTTCTTGGTACGAGGCGGGAGCACGGTTAAATGATGGGAATTGCCTCTTGGATCTGTCATACCTTTACTATAAAGGTGATGGGATAGAGAAAGATATTAACAAGGCAATTGAGTTGGCTGAAAAAGCCGCTGATACTGAATGGCTTAAAGACATTGCGCCGATAGTAGTAGAAAAGATGCGCAAAGGTACTTTGTTAAATTAATGCCCGCTTCATTGCCTAACAAAAAATCAATGCGATGCGAAAAAGCGTCGCGCGCATTAGTTAGGCATTAACACCTCCAAACCAGCGTATATTAGCAATTGCTAACAGACCGTTCCTGGCACATTTGAGACATTCGGCTCTAGCTAAGATTCCCTGTAGTATCAGGGAATGACTCAGTTTTTTTGTTTTTACCTCGAAGCGACGTTTTTCGTCGCGTGCTCGGAACAATCTTTGATTGTGTGCTCGGAGTGGCATTTTCTGCCACGTACTCGGAGTATCGTTTACGATACGTACTCAGGGAGTTTTAATTCCCGTTGTTGGCACATCAGAGCCGTTCGGCTCTCGCCCTAGATGCCGTGTAGTATCACGGCATGACGCAGTTGGTTTGTTTTTCACTCGAAGCGACACTTTGTGTCGCGGGTACAGTAATTCAGTTCCTGACAAATACTGCATACCAACGTCCGTGTCGGCAACTCGAAACAATCTTCGATTTTTTGCTCGGAGTGGCGTTTTTGAGTTGCTTTTTCTGAGTCCGGAAACCTGAAGTCTGCCACCATGAGGGCGCTAATGCGCCCGCAATCACCTCTTCCCTAACGCCCGCACATGAACCGTAACTTCTTCACGGTCATAATATAAATGCTTGGCATACATCTCATACCAAATATCGTGTTCGCTAAGCATATCTTTGATAAGTTTCAGGCCTTTCTCAACCTGCTGATAACGTCCTTTTCCGGGTAGTAGTTTTAAATTAAACATCGCTTCTTTACAGTCGCCGTCAATCACCCAGCTTGCCATCAGCTTGGCAACTTTGATCGGATTTTCAATCATGTCACACACCAGCCAGTAATTATTTTTCTTACTGGGACGGAACTTAAAACCATCTTGTTGGTAATGTTTGACCTGCCCGGTTTCCATCAAGGAATCCGCCATAGGACCATTATCAACGGCTTTGACCATCATGCCACGGCGTACTAACTGATAAGTCCAGCCACCTGGTGCGGAGCCTAAGTCCGTAGCATTTAACCCTGAAGTCAGACGCTCTTCCCGTTCAGCCTTGGGAATGAAATGAAGAAATGCTTCGTCTAGCTTTAATGTTGAACGACTTGGAGCCGCACTGGGAAACTTAAGCCTTGGGATCCCCATAGGATGCGGTGACGTGTTGCTGGCATAGGAATACCCTAATTGCACCTGCTGACCACTAAAGAACAGGGCATGCAATACCGCTGCCCCCTGCACATATTCATCACTTTGTTTGGGAGCCAGAACCTCTGATTTGCGCAACGCCTGTCGCAATGGCACGGAGAGTTTACGAATGAATTTACTCAAGGCCTTACCATCATTGGTATCCAATGATTCAACCCTTAACTCTTCATAACGAAATTCGCTACCTAACGCTTCAGAAATAGCCTCTACCCGCTGATAGTCAGGCAAGTCGATAACCTCACCGAGTGTGAGAAACCACTGTCTGGCAAAAATCAGACGCTTAAGTGGTAACTTTTGCAGCAAGGTATCCCCCTGCTCCGCATCGTACAGGTGAAATTCGACCAGCCCTTGGTTCTTTTTCAGTTTGATATAGCCAAACACGTCATTCCAGCCCGCTTTTTCCTGAATTTCAGCCGCGCATTCGTTTTCAAAACCGGGGCGACAATATAGTACGATTGCAGTCATTTTTTTAAAAAACCTTGTAAGGCAATCAATAACCAAGCGCTAATTAACGCCAGACCACCAATTGGTGTCAGTGATGATAGGGCGGCAATTATACTGCCCGGCCAGACGACTTTGAATAAAATAATAAAACAAAACAAAAAAATCCCAACAATAAGCAATATTCCAGCGCAGTTTAGCAGGTAATGGCTATTTTCTTTTGGCGTAAATCCCAGTTGCATTAATAACAAAGAGTGAATGAATGCAAACAACGTGGCGATGGCAAGGGAGCTAATGTCTTTGTCTGAATAGTTGCCTGCACCATGAACTAACCAGGCACATATCACTAACCAAACGGCGCCATTGATGCCAGCAAACAACGGGAATATCTTTCGTGTGAACATTACCCTTCCTCTTTCTTGGTAACCTGAGAAATAAAGGTCAGTAAGTCCTGACAACTTTGATCAATATGTTGTTGATGACGAAAACCCGATTTTAATCTGGGTTTTAAATCGTGATCACCGTCCACATAGAACTTAACCTCAATGTTATCCGTCAAATGATAGGATTCAATCTCCGCCTCATTCCCCAGTGCATCTCTTTGCCCCTGTAAAATCAAAACCGGCTTATCCTGTTGTTGCAAAGGTTCAAGGCGCAATTTCTCTGGCTTATTTTGCGGATGAAATGGATAACCAAAACAAAAACCGGCAACGACATTTGAGGATTCGATTAACGTCATTGCTACCCGAGATCCCATGGACTTACCCCCTATCAGCAACGGTATATTGTCCTGATAGGCATCAATCATAGCCTTAAAGTGTTGTTGTAATATCGGCATACGATTCGGTGGGCGGCGCTTACCATCAAGCTTTCGCTGTTGCATGTACGGGAAATTAAAACTTAACACCTGCATCCCGCCCTGGTTTAGTTGTTCAATCACTGAACGAATAAAAACGCTATCCTTATCTGCACCTGCCCCATGGGCAAAAATTAGAGTGGCTACGGGGTTACCAACCGCATTATCGAAAGCAACCGAGTCAGGTTCAAAATCCGTTGTAGCGGTAAAATCAAAAAGCTTATGCATTAATTTATTTTATCCTCGTCGATGGCTTGTTCTTCTTCGGCGACGGTGTCCAGCACCCATTCTCGAAACTGTGCAATACGGCCACCTTCTTGCAAGGGCGAACGACACACAATGTAAAACGCATCTTTGTTCACTAACACTTCTGAAAATGGTGCTATCAAGCGCCCGGCTTCAATTTCCGGTTTGGCTAATAAATTATGACCCAGTGCGATGCCCTGACCATGGATCGCCGCTTGTAGTACCAATGCGGAATGGGAAAATATCGGCCCCTGATCAACGTTGCGAGAATGGATCCCGACATTTTTAAAAAAACGTTTCCAGTCACGCCGTGAGGTGTCATGCAACAATGTCTGACCGCTTAAATCTTCAATTGCCGCCAGTTGACCATGCTTACTCAAATCTTCCAGCAAGCTCGGTGCACAAACCGGCTGCAAATACTCGGTCATCATTCTATCGGCAATAACCCCCGGCCAGTTACCTCGACCATAATAAAAGGCAATATCCACATCATCGGTCAGGGTATCTTCATCACGATCATCGGCGCTGATCCTGACATCAATATCGGGATATAAACGGCTGAAATCACTCAGCCTGGGTACCAGCCATTGAATGGCTAAACTAGGATGCAGACTTACCGTTATCGCTCCTTTTGAATTCCGGGCCAGCAAGCGTTGAGTTGCGTCCTGCAATGCGGTGAATATGTCTTTAATGTCCAAATAATAACTTTGACCTTCTTCGGTCAATAGTAACGCGCGGTTCTTACGCATAAATAACTTTATGCCCAAGTGATTTTCCAGGGACTTTATTTGATGAGATACCGCGGCCTGAGTAACAAACAGCTCATCCGCAGCTTTAGTAAAACTCAAATGCCTGGCTGAAGCCTCAAAAGCTTTAAGCGCATTAAGCGGTGGAAGACGTGTCGCCATGGATTAGAAATTCTAATGAATAATTCATGAATTATATAAGGCTACAGACGTAAAAAACAGCAAAGCCGGCTACAAGCCGGCTTTATTTATTAACTGCAGCAAATATGGCTATTAGTCGGTGATCAATTTCGGAAAAGACTTTACGAGTTGATCGACGGCCTGCATTTGTTCCAGATACGGCTTTAAGGCATGTAACGGTAATGCACAAGGGCCGTCACATTTTGCATTGTCTGGATCCGGATGCGCCTCGATAAACAGCCCACCAATGCCCAACGCCATGCCAGAGCGAGCCAATTGCGCGGCTTGTGCACGACGACCATCGGCTGAATCAGAACGTCCACCGGGTTTTTGTAACGCGTGAGTGGCGTCAAAGATAACCGGTGCCATGGTCTTCATTTCATCCATCGCTAACATGTCAACGACCAGGTTGTTATAACCGTAACAACTTCCACGTTCACAAAGAATTATCTGCTCATTGCCCGCTTCAGAAAATTTCTTGATGATATGACGCATTTCATGAGCCGCCAGAAACTGGGGTTTTTTGACATTGATCACCGCGCCGGTCTTTGCCATCGCAACCACCAGATCGGTCTGTCGTGCCAAAAACGCCGGCAACTGGATCACGTCAACGACCTCAGCAACAGGTTGTGCCTGATGAGGTTCGTGAACATCGGTGATCACCGGAATATTGAAGGTATTTTTAATTTCTTCAAAAATCTTCAAACCTTCTTCCATACCGGGTCCACGATAAGAGTTAATGGAAGAACGATTGGCTTTATCAAATGATGCTTTAAATACATAAGGAATGCCAAGCTCCGTGGTCACTTCCACATAACGCTCGGCAATCTGCATTGCCAAATCCCGTGACTCGAGAACATTCATCCCGCCGAATAAAACGAATGGCTTATCATTGGCTACGTTTAAATTGGCGACAGAAATCGATTGTTGACTCATAAAAACCTCAAATTAAGCAATAGACTGCAGGATTTGGCCGCAGAACCAGGCGGCAAATGTACCTACAGTGTAACCGAGAACGGCTAATAATACGCCAACCGGCGCAAGTGAAGGATGGAAGGCGGAAGCAACGATCGGCGCTGATGCCGCACCGCCAACGTTCGCCTGACTACCCACCGCCATAAAGAATAATGGTGCCTTAATCAAACGAGCAACCACCAACATCAGTAACGCATGAATGATCATCCAGACCGCACCTACAGCAAAATACAATGGTGCGTCTTTGATCATAGTGACGTCCATTTTCATTCCGATGGACGCAATTAATAAGTAAAGCATCGCTGAACCAATTTTAGACGCCCCTACCCCTTCAAGGTTTCTCGCCTTGGTGAACGACAGGGTAATGCCGACGGTAGTGGCGAATACGATCATCCAGAAAAATTTACTGTGAAAGCTTAGCTTTTTCAGCTCAGGATAATTTTCAACAAAAAATGGGGTGATGGTATCCGCAAATAAGTGCGCGAAGCCTGTTACCCCCAGACCAATGGCTAGTATCACCATTAAATCAGGCAGCGCCGGAACTTTAGTATGCTTATCCTGAAATTGTTCAACTTTTTCCTGAAGTTCGCGAATCGCTCCGGTTTCAGCACCGGATTTTGCATCAAGCTGTTTGGCATTGGCTGACATAATCAGCAAAACCGCCATCCACAGATTGGCAACAATAACATCAACGGTGATCATGGCCGAGAAAATGTCATCGCCAACATCGTAGATTTCTTTCATCGCTGCCTGGTTGGCGCCACCACCTATCCAGGAGCCGGCTACCGTTGTCAGGCCACGCCAAACGGCATCAGGGCCATTGCCACCTAACAATTCTGGATAAACGCTACCAACCGCCATTAGTGCAATTGGACCGCCGATTATAATACCGAAGGTTCCCGCAAAGAACATGGCGACCGCACGCCAGCCAAGTCCGGCAATTGCTTTTAAATCCACGCTTAAGGTAAGTAACACCAGACAGGTTGGCAGTAAAAATCGCGATGTCACGTAATACAGGTTGGATTCTTCGCCATTGATCACACCAAAGGTATTCAATAACGATGGTAGGAAGTAACACAGCAATACCGCAGGTACGACTGCATAAAATTTCTGCCAACCTGGCTTGGCACTATTTGCTGTATAAAATACGGCGCCAAGCATCAATGCGAGCAAACCCAGAATGGTCGCGTCATTGGTAATTAAAGCGGTGTGTTCCATAACTTCTCCCGATTATTTCTTTTTTTATGCATCGCCGAGCGCTTGTCTACTTGTGTATGCGCACTCTGGCTGAATTAATGTAAAACGACTTCCGTTTCGGTAAACAGGTCAAGTTGCATTTGCAACATTTTAGCCGCCGGATCTTTCGGGCAGCGCTCAACAAAGTAACGATAATCATCAAAGGCGACTTTAAAACAATCCATTTGCTGCAATAAAAATCCCCGATCTCGACGCTGGTAGGGATCGTCCGGCGTCATGGCCAGAAGAATATCCACGCATACTAAGGCTTGCGTAAACTGCTGCTCGCGAATCAAGGCGTTTTTCAATGACGTCAGATATTGACTGATCAGCTTATTATCTTCAACACCTTGAAGCGGCAACTGCGAATCATTTGGGCTGACTTGATTAAGTCGTTGATCTAATTCTTGCCAGTTAATCGGATCGCCGGTTACGCAATCAAAAATCACCGCATAAGTATCATCACAGGTAATTCGCACCATCATTTCATCCGGAATAAACACGACATCGACGTCTAAGCCAGTACAGCGGATCACATGTAGCAACACGATGACTTTCAACGTTGGCGCCATATCAATAAAATCCAGACCATAGTCAAGACGATGATTGGCAACCCCATAAAACGATTTAGGAGTATCTGCCATTAGTTTCTGCACAAACAGTACATCCAGAATTTTCTCAGCCTGATCAAGCGGATCTTCAATATTGCTGAGTTCTGAAATTAGCAGATCAGCCAACTGGCTAACCTGCTCGGTCCGCCGCGGTTGCTGGTTGAATATCTCTTGTTCCAACAAACATAGACTATCTAACAAGTTTACTTTTTCCGGCATCAATTCCGAAATTAACAATTCTTTCATTACTTCTACTACTGGTAATTATTAAGGAACCCGATGACGAAGAGAACGTTTCTGAGCACGATTTACAAAAACATGGTCTGGTGGGTCATGGCGAGTTTGATGATCAAAACAAACCATCCTAAGGCGCCCAGGTAACCCAGATACTTCATGGCGTCAGTCCGAGCCCATTTCAAGGTGTAAAATCCGGTAAAAATATAGGCAAATAACGCCAATAGTTTTTCCAGCATCCAATCATGTTGCGTGGGATAAAATGCGAACGATATCATTAACGTGATACCGGTGATCAGTAAAAATGTATCCACCACATGAGGTAATATTTTTAGCCACTTTTGGTTAAGCTGCTCGGGTTTGCGCATCAATAACACAAAACGATAACTGAACATTAATATGCTTGTCATCGCCAGAGTGAAATGCAGGCTTTTAACCAGATCCATATCGATACCCGCTAATAAAAAATTAGCGCGTAGCATACCATAAAACCCCTTACTTGCCATTAGTTAAGTTGCTTTGAAAAAGCCCGTTGTGTTGTTGAAGATCGCCGAATATTTTCCGTTAGATCCTGCTTTTTTGCCGATGTTTAACGATGTTTTGCGTATCAAGGATTAACCAGCTTTCGTTTAATGGAAAACCAATGCTCTCGGGCTGTACAGAAAACAGACAACCGCTAAAACAGCCTGTTTTACTGAGCTGAGTTCATCTCTCACAAGCTAATGCACAATGTTATCCACAGTTTGTGTGATTAACTTTTTGAGCAAAAAAAAACCATGGCGTCGCTGAATTTTCAGAGCGAATCCATGGTTTTTAACCAGGCATTTGATCTAAGAGGATCAAATGCCAATTCAAGCGTTATACCAATCACATCAAGTTTGTGCACAACTCAGAGTTAGGGCAGAGGTTCAGTTACAACATAGATTTTATTGATATAGTCATTCTATATTA
>NZ_JBHZSG010000069.1:0-9442 GCF_043642205.1 Thalassotalea litorea
TATATCAACGAAATCTATATTGTAACTGAACCTCTGCCCTAACTCTGAGTTGTGCACAAACTTAATGGGATTGGTATTAGTTACAGTCGATTAAAGAACCTGGACTGGTTTCATACACCCCATCAGCGTCATAGTCTCTGGCTATTCGTACTCGTCCCGAACGGCTAATAATAATCGCCCGGTGATATCGTGATGATTGCTCAGAGCAAATGGTTAAGGTGCCATTGTGAGCGTTGGTAAAACCACTGGGTTCAAATTGCAGGTAGTTGGTCCCTTGAAAAGATCGCCAGTCGAGCACAAAGCTTTTTGTTGAATCGTGGATGGTACGTATCAGAATATCGCCGTGAGAAAAGTCATGGTTAAGATCTTTATCCACAAATACCAGGCCTCCCTGATGCCATAGGCCACCACAAACAGCTTTATCGGTACTAGGACATACCGTTACCCGTTGCTGGTAGGAAATCGCACTTTGCCTGGCCAGCTGCAAAATACCACGCCATCGTTCCATCTCGGTTCGGGAAAGCTGGTTTTGATATATGCCCTGGACCCCAGGGACAGCAATAAGCGATAAGATCATAATCAAGGCTATCACCACCATAAGCTCAACCAGACTAATTCCCCCATGCTGTTTATCACCGGTTCCCGTGGGATTCCTGTAATTTTGGTCATAACTATCCTGTTTGGCATGGTGGATAATTTGCGGACGATTTCGCTTTTGGGTTTGTTGAGGTTTTGGTGTTTTGTGTCGGGGCATATTCAATGTTGAGTTCCATGTTCCGTATGGTGCTCTTTGAAGGTTAGTGAAATTACTTTGTTTCGCCCTAAAAATACAAAACCACGCATCATAGCGTGGTTTTAGAATGGACTCCGGAGCCCGGATATTGATTACGTAAGGTTAAACACCTTGCAGATCAACGCAGTTCGGCCGGCACGGCAAACACCGTTGTTTCCGCACGACCCGGGTTTTCTACAACCACGGTACCACCGAATTCTTTCAATTTATTGACCACGTTAGACACCAAAACTTCTGGGGCCGACGCGCCAGCGGTTACTCCAACCTTTTCGATACCCTGCAACCAGGAAAGCTCAATATCGTCAGCGCCATCAATCAGGTAAGAGGTCGTCCCCATTTTTTCCGCCAACTCTCGTAACCGGTTTGAGTTCGAGCTATTTTTTGCACCAACCACCAATAGCAGATCGGTTTTACTGGCAATGGAGCGCACCGCATCCTGACGATTTTGCGTGGCATAGCAAATATCATCTTTACGAGGACCTTCAATATTTGGAAATTTGGCTTTCAAGGCGTCAACCACTTCCGAGGTATCATCAACCGATAACGTCGTCTGGCTACAGAAAAACAGCACATCGGGATTTTTCACTTCCAGGGTTGCCACATCATCCACTGATTCCACCAGATAAATACCACCAACGTCGCTCTCATACTGCCCCATAGTTCCTTCAACTTCCGGGTGACCGGCATGGCCGATGAGAACGCATTCGTGATTTTTACGGGACGCGCGGGTAACTTCCATATGGACTTTGGTTACCAAAGGACAGGTAGCATCAAAGACTTTCAGGCCGCGATTTTTCGCTTCCTGGCGCACCGCCTTGGATACACCGTGAGCGGAAAAAATGACGGTATTGTCATCAGGAACTTCATTCAATTCGTCGACAAAAATCGCACCACGCTGTTTTAAGCCGTTGACCACAAACTTGTTATGAACGACTTCATGGCGCACATAGATTGGCGCATCAAATAAATCTAATGCGCGATCAACAATACTGATTGCCCGATCAACGCCTGCACAAAAACCTCTGGGGTTCGCTAGAATAATTTCCATAATGGTCTCGTTACCAATCCTTATCTCTGTTATATCAAGATCAGAGGATATCTACTACATCTACAACGAATGTTATCGCTTGTCCTGCAAGTGGATGGTTAAAGTCCACAGTGACGGATAAATCATTCACTTCCCGGATAATGCCAGGTAGGTCTCCGCCCGGTTGACTGAAGGTTATGATGCTACCAACCTCGGCAGGTGTCTCGCTATTAAATTTACTGCGATCCAAATAATGGATATTATCCGGGTTCACTTCACCAAACGCGTCTTTCGCTTCGAGTGTAAACTCCTTGTTATCCCCAGCACTCAAACCAAGCAATTGCGCTTCAAACGCCGGAGACAGGCTGTTGTCGCCCATAATCACCTTCGCCGGTTTATTATTTACCTTGGTGCTATCCGCAGCAGAACCATCTGCCAACTTCATTGTAATATGCATTAATACGGTAGAATCATTGGCAATAACACTGCTCGACATACCTATCTCCACTCAATCTTTCGTTGTGTTTACAACGTTTTTAAATTTGCTCGCAATCTCACCGATTGCATCGGCAAATCACAAAAAATCTGGGTTAAGCGTTTTTCTTTTCACGCTTATTATCACTGTCATCATCGCTGGTAAAGGCTTCAAAAATCATCAAAGCTGCACCCACGAAGATGGCTGAATCGGCAATATTAAACGCCGGCCAGTGTTTGTTACCGACGTAAAAATCCAGAAAATCGATCACATAACCAAATGCCATTCGATCGATTAAATTGCCCAGCGCGCCCGAGATGATCAACGCATAGCTAATACTGATCAATCGCTCTTCCGGCTTAGCTTTTGCCATCCAGAAAACCAGCAAACTACTCACGCCAATGGCGATGGCACTAAAAAACCAGCGCTGCCAACCACCGGCATCAGCCAGAAAACTGAACGCCGCACCCGTATTATGGACGTAAGTAAAATTAAAAAAGGGTAATATCTCAATGGATTGATATAATGCCATTGATGCGACAACCAGTTGTTTGGTTACCTGATCAACCACTAACATGATTAGCGTAAGCCACAACCACTTCAGGCCAGAACCTTTAATATTCATTATTATTCTCTGCTATTTAGCTAAACGTTTAGGCAAACTCGCGGGTTTCGCCTTCGCCATCGACATTGGTAATACAACGGCCACATAAATCACTATGCGATTCGTGGGTGCCAACATCGTCGGTATAGTGCCAACAACGCTCACACTTTTTACCTTCAGAGGCTTTGATGTTAAGCCATAAGCCGTCAAGCTCAGTCGCTTGTGCGTCTTGTGGTGCGCCAACAACTTCCTTAACGGTCGCTTTAGAGGTAATCAATACAAAGCGTAATTCATCCCCCATGGCGTTTAATTGTTGCGCCAGTTTCGCGTCCGCATACAAGGTGACATCCGCCTGCAAGGTTGCCCCGACGACTTCGTCACGACGTGCTTGTTCAAGCGCTTTGTTGACTTCGGTACGAACCGCTAACAATGACTGCCAGTAATCGTTATTCAATTCAGTATCTTCAGACAACGCCTGTAGACCGGTAAACCATTCACCGGTGAATACGAATTCGTCACGCTTGCCAGGCAAGGCTTGCCAGATTTCCTGAGCCGTAAACGATAACACCGGTGCCATCCAGCGAACCATAGCTTCCGCAATCAAATACAATGCGGTTTGACAAGAACGGCGAGCATTACTGTCTTCTTTGGCCGTGTATTGACGATCTTTGATGATATCCAGATAGAAGCCACCTAACTCGGTGGTACAGAAGTTCATGATTTTTTGAACCACCGCATGAAACTCATAGTTTTCGTAAGCTTCGATGATTTCACCCTGCAATTGTGCAGCTTTACCCACAACCCAACGATCCAGTGCAACCATGTCATCAAACGCGACGGTATGCTGTGCCGGTTCAAAACCACTCATGTTGGCCAATAGGAATCGCGAAGTATTACGAATTCGGCGATAGGCATCAGCCTGACGTTTGAAAATTTCATCGGAAACGGTAATTTCCTGGGTATAGTTGACGGATGCAACCCACAGGCGCAGGATATCCGCCCCTAATTTATTGGTAATTTCAGCCGGGGTGATCACATTGCCTAAAGATTTGGACATCTTGTGCCCCTTAACATCTACGGTAAAACCGTGAGTCAGAACCTGCGAATATGGGGCACTGCCATTCATGGCTACTGAAGACATCATTGACGACATAAACCAACCACGATGTTGATCACTACCTTCCAGATATAAATCGGCTTTCTTATCAAATTCTTCGCGGGCATCAATCACCGAATAGTGAGAGACACCAGAATCAAACCAGACATCAAGCGTATCCGTGATTTTGATATAATCCTGAGCTTCGCTACCAAGCAATTCTTCGGTTTCCATATCAAACCAGGCCTGGATCCCTGCTTTTTCAACGCGTTGGGCAACCTGTTCCATCAACGCCACCGAATCCGGGTGTAAGGCATTGGTATCTTTATGCACAAATAAGGCAATGGGTACGCCCCAGGTACGTTGACGCGAAATACACCAGTCCGGACGTCCTTCTACCATGCTTTCAATTCGACTTTGACCCCAGTCAGGGATCCATTGTGTTTTTTCGATCTCTGCCAGAGATTGTTGGCGCAAACCATTCTGATCCATGCTGATAAACCATTGTGGGGTTGCACGGAAGATAATAGGAGTCTTATGACGCCAGCAATGTGGATAAGAATGCTCATAGGCATGATGATGCATCAATGCGCCTTTTTCTTTAAGCACCTCAATGACATTGTCATTGGCTTTAAAGACGTGCTGATTGGCAAATAATTCCGTATCCGGAAGATAAACACCATTAGCACCAACTGGGTTGGCAACTTCCAGATCATACTGTTTACCGACATTAAAATCGTCAACACCATGACCAGGGGCTGTGTGAACACAACCGGTACCGGAATCGGTCGTTACGTGTTCACCTAAAATAATAGGTACCGTAATGTCGTAGAATGGGTGTTGAACGTGGATATTTTCCAGTTCGCTACCGGAGCAGAACCCAAGCGCATGATATTTAGCAATGCCAAAACGATCCATACAGTCTTTAACCAGATCTGTGGCTAAAATCAAACGTTGCATTCCTTGCTCTGTTTCTATCTGTACTAACGAGTATTGCAACTCAGGGTGTACAGACACTGCGCGGTTTGCAGGTAACGTCCAAGGCGTTGTGGTCCAGATAACGATACCGATAGCCCCTTCACCGCTGTGCCCTTGTGGGTGCGAGAATTTATTGGCGATATCGTCGCTAGCGGTAAATTTCACATCGATGGCGGGAGAAACTTTGTCTTTATATTCCACTTCCGCTTCCGCTAACGCAGAACCACAATCGGTACACCAATGCACAGGTTTAAAGCCCTGATGCAGGTGACCATTATCGGTAATTTTTGCTAACGCGCGGATGATATTAGCTTCGGTATCAAAATCCATGGTCAGATACGGTTTGTCCCAATCGGCAAACACACCGAGACGTTTAAAGTCTTCACGCTGACCATCAACCTGCTTTAACGCATAATCACGACATTTTTGACGAAACTCTGCCGCATTTAATTTCTTGCCAGGTTTGCCAAACTTTTTCTCAACCACCAATTCAATCGGTAAGCCGTGACAATCCCACCCCGGAACATAAGGGGAGTTGAAATCCGACAAGGTTTTGGCTTTAACGATAATATCCTTCAGGATTTTATTTACCGCATGGCCAAGGTGGATATTACCATTTGCATAAGGAGGTCCATCATGCAAAATGAATGATTTTTTACCTTTTTTGGCCTGGCGAATCTGACCATACAGATCTTTTTCAGCCCACTCTTTTAGTACTTTTGGTTCCCGCTGCGGCAAATTACCACGCATAGGGAATCCAGTTTCAGGTAAGTTTAACGTATGTTTATAATCACTCATTGACTTCATTATCCGTTTCGTTCGGCATTAACAAGAATCCGCACAACGGTGCGGGCCTGCTCACTATCTTTCTGTATTTGCTGACTTAATTCATCGACGGAATTAAATCGCACTTCCTGTCGCAATTTTTGCAACAGTGCTATTTCTATTTGTTGACCGTATAGATCGCGCTTGAAATCAAAAATATGGACTTCGAGCTGCTGGCGCTCACCATTAATGGTCGGTCTTGAACCAATATTGGCAACCCCATAATGGGTTTCACCGGCGACAAAGATTTTTACCGCATACACACCATTAACGGGTGAGACACAGCGTTTTAGTAACACATTCGCGGTTGGAAACCCCAACCGACGTCCCCGTTTATCGCCATGGACAACACGTCCCATAATCGAATAAGGGCGACCTAACATGCGTTGTGCTTCTGTTAAGTCATCTCGATATAATGCTTCTCGTATCGCCGTACTGGATATACGACAGTCTAACAGCTTATAACTCGCCGTATCCGTTACCGAGAAACCGAATCGTTTGCTAGCATTCTGTAACATCGAAAAATCACCTTGACGATTTTTGCCAAAACGAAAATCATCGCCGATGATCAGGTGCTTTATACCAAGTTTATCGACTAACAGGTTTTCGATAAAATCTTCTGCGCTTTGACTGGCAAATTCGCGATTGAAATTGACGCATATCAATCGTTTCACGCCCAATTGACTAAGCAGATGATATTTATCACGTAACCGTGAGAGCCTGGCTGGCGCGTGTTGGGGATTAAACAGCTCCTGAGGTTGTGGCTCGAACACCATGACCGCAGGGATCGCATTGAGTTGTTTGGCTTTGTCTACAAGCGCCGAGATCACGCGCTGGTGCCCTAAATGGACACCGTCAAAATTTCCAATCGTGAGTACGCACCCATGGTGGTATTTACGAATATTGTGAATGCCTCGAAGCAACTGCATGTAAACTGTTTACCCTACATCGCCGGAATTTTAGCCGACTCTGTGCCTTTTATCGTTAAAAACCGCCGAATTATATATCAGTGTGCATTAATAATCAGCACATTGAACAAACTAATTCTTACTAAATTACGCGCTTTTAACCAGAAAATGACGAACACGTATGCCGATAACAACAAGACACAGCAGATAAACGAATGCGCTGAGGAAAATTAGCCCGCTAAGCCAAACTACCTGTGTCAATAGCCCTGCACTTAGCCAATCATTAAATGACGGTGTGACCTGCCATAAAACCGCACTCATCACCAGGGTCGCAAAAATCATTTTGGCAATAATCACTATGGTATCCTTGGACATCTGATATATCCCAAGAGCCTTCAACCCCCGGTACAGTAGGAACGCATTTAATGTTGCCGACATTGCGGTTGCCAAAGCCAGTCCCACATATCCAAATACCGGTGCCAACGCCAGGTTAAACGCCATGTTGGCAACCATCGCCTTAATGCCAATTTTAACCGGTGTTTTGGTATCCTGACGGGCGTAATAGCCGGGCGCCAGCACTTTAATAAACATAAAGCTGAGCAAGCCACACAAGTAGGCGTAAAGTGCCATGGAAACCTGGGAAACGTCATGCTGGCTAAACTCGCCGCGCATAAACAACACCATGATAATCGGTTGAGCCAGAATCATCAGCCCCGCCAATGCCGGCCAGCCCAATAAACTGACGACACGCAGCGCCCAGGACAAGGTTGATGAAAACTCCTGAGGGTTTTGCTTTGAGTGAAGCCTAGACAGGCTTGGCAGGATCACCGTTGCAATGCCAATACCGAATAACCCCAATGGAAATTCCAGTAAGCGGTCTGCGTAATACAGCCAACTGATAGACCCGGTTACCAGGAAACTGGCAATGAGTGTATCAAGCAATAGGTTAATTTGTGTTACCGACACTCCAAAAAGAGCGGGAATGATCAATTTTCGAATTTTCTGTACACCGGGATGACGCCAACCCCAACTCGGTTTAACCAACGCATTGGCTTTTAACAGAAAAGGAATTTGAAATAAAAACTGAATAAGACCGCCAAAAAATACCCCCCAGGCAAGGGCAAATGCGGGTTCAGCAAAATAATCGGCTCCAATCATCGCGGCTATGATGATGCTCACGTTCAACAGCACTGGGGTAAACGCCGCTGCAGCAAATTTCCCTATGGTATTGAGTATTGCCCCAGCCAGTGCTGTCAGGCTGATAAACCAAAGATAGGGAAAGGTTATTTTTAACAACAACGAGGCGAGTTCAAATTTTTCAGCACCTGGCCCCCCCTGGATCCAATCAAGAAACCAGCCAAAACCAAATAAGGCCACCAGAACGGGAGAGGCGATCACACCGACTAAGGTCACGATCGTCAGCAACACCCCCAAAGTACCGCTAACTTTGGCGATAAGTTCACGAGTTTGCTGTTGCGAATCCGCTTGCTCCTGATATTCACTTAATACCGGAACAAAGGCCTGAGCGAAAGCACCCTCGGCGAAAAGCCGACGTAAAAAATTGGGAATTTTATTGGCAAAGAAAAACACGTCGGCGCCAGCATCGGTCCCCATAAAACGGGCGATCACCACATCCCTGACAAGTCCCAGGATCCGAGATATCAGGGTCATAGCACTGACAATAATGCCTGATTGTAATAATCGTTTACTCAAACGATTAAGCTCCTGTTGTTATACCTATGAAGCTGCTAGCTCCGTCTATTTAGATATGCTATCACGCACAAGAGTTGAATAGTATATCTGAGGTTAAACTCACAGACTCAATTGGGGTAGATAATCGACTCTGTAATATTTGGTCAATGATATTCACGTCACTTTGTGTTCTCGGCTTTCTATTCTCGGTTTTGTGTTTTCCGTTTTTTGAATGCGACCATGAACCTGCTCTCAATATGGTGCGGCGAAGGTGTTATTTTTATCTTTGTTTTGGTATTTGAATTTTCAGGTAGGGTTTTCTCATGCCTTTTCGTTAGAGAATGGTAACAATTACTCGAACCCTGAGCAGGATTGCCGTATAATCACTTTCATCCTGGGTGCTGTCATCCCTGTTTGAGCCTTATGATAAGGTGATTGTGACGATGAATATTGATTAACCGTCATCATCGGTATGTCCTGTTTACGTCTCATACGAAATAATTGTTTGTGATTATTTCATGATTACCATAAAACATTTGACATGCGCGGAAAAAACAGGCATATTTCACCGCCTTAAATTATGGCTATCTTATTTAAATATTTAGGAGTTTACCTTGGCTAACTCTAAGTCTGCTAAGAAGCGCGCTATCCAAGCTGAGAAGCGTCGCCAACACAATGCAAGTCGCCGCTCTATGATGCGCACCTACATGAAAAAAGTTATCGCTGCTATCGAAGCGGGTAACAAAGAAGTTGCAACTCAAGAGTTTGCCGCTACCGCTCCAATTCTGGATCGTTTAGCTGGTAAAGGCTTGGTTCACAAAAACAAAGCTGCTCGTGCTAAGAGCCGCTTGAATGCTGCAATCAAAGCATTATAAGTTTTCGTGATTAGAAAAACCGGCTTAATAGCCGGTTTTTTTATGCCTGAAATTTAATGATTAAGTGATGAGGGTTAATGCCTCTTCACTGTGGTAATACCAATCACATTAAATTATTGCTCACTCAGTGAGAATTTAAAGGCTTTTAGGCAAGGCTTTGATTGCAGAG
>NZ_JBHZSG010000070.1:0-9072 GCF_043642205.1 Thalassotalea litorea
ACTGGCGTCTTATGTAGTGATATCAAAGACAGTAAAATTACCTGCAACAGCACTTAAGGGGCAAACATTCTTAACGGATATCGAGTAAACCAGAAAGCACCGTACTCACATCAATCGATAACCAGGATTCCTGTATGTCATCCAGCATTATTCAGTTTCGAATAACATCCATCCAGGTTCGATGCTCATAACCTACTGTTAATAAAGCAAGTGCGGAATAAAAAAGACATGGGAAAGAATAAGGCATAAAACGCTAAACGGTATTGTTGATACAGATAGAAGGAATTTGTCGATTATTTAGTGAGTAAGTGCCTTTTATAACCTTCACCAACTTGATAAGCAAAGGTATAACTAGGGCATAAGAGGCCATCACCAGGGCATCAAACCTGACGGTGAAAGTTAACGCGCAAATCTAAACGTAAGCATTTGCGCATCAATTTTTAGTTAACCGTCTTAATCGATAAACCTATTGTACCGAATCACTCATCGAATGATTCAGTACAATCATTGTTATGTTATTCCGGTGAACTTTAGTGCATCAAATAGTCGTCCTTGTACGACTTATAAACGCTAACATCGGGGATTTTAAATACCACTCTATAAGCCAAATACACCGGGTAAAAACTCACTAATTTGTGGGAACGCAGTGACACAAATTAACGCAATGACCATGGCCACATATAGAGGTAATATAGGTTTAATAATCTCTGCGATGCTAATTTTGCCGATACTACAACCAACAAACAATACACTACCAACAGGTGGCGTGCATAACCCAATAGACAGATTTAAAATCATCATAATGCCAAAGTGCAATGGTGAAATACCCAGAGATTCCGCTACCGGTAAGAATATTGGCGTAAAGATCAATACCGCAGGCGTCATGTCCATAAACGTTCCAATAACTAACAACACCAAATTGATAATTAACAGGATGTATAAAGGGTTATTAGATAAAGCCAGCATAAATTCAGAAATCGCCTGAGGGATAGACTGATAAGACAATAGCCAGGACATTGCTGATGATGCTGCGATTAATAACATAACGATCGAGGTCGTTCGTACCGCCTGTAAAAACAACGGATAAAGATCTTTTGCAGACAACTGACGATATACGTAAAACGCCAAAATAAATGAGTAAATTACCGCAACGGCGCCGGCTTCCGTCGGCGTAAAGAAACCGCCAATAATGCCACCAATAACTAATACCACCAAAGCCAGGCTCGGTAAGGCGCCAACAAAGGCCGTGATAAATGGCTTAATATCCACAGCACGAGCAGGTATTTGATTGGTACGTTTCAAGTGTATGGCTGCCGCAGTCATCAATAAAAAAGTCACTAATAAACCGGGTAAATAGCCACCGATAAACAACGCAGCGATTGAAACACCACCACTGGCTAGGGAATAAATAATTAAAATATTACTGGGCGGGATCAACATTCCTACGGTTGAAGCGGTTACCGTGACAGCGGAGCTGAACGATCGGGTATAACCTGATTTTTCCATTTCAGGGATCATAAAACCACCAACGGCAGAAGTGGACGCGACAGCTGAACCTGAAATCGAACCAAATAGTGTACAGGCGATCACATTCACATACGCCAAACCGCCGGGTAACTTACCGACTAAAGACATGGCAAAGTCGATAAGGCGACTGGCGATACCGCCGCTCCCCATCAGGTAGCCCGACAGGATAAAAAATGGTACCGCTAGCAACGCAAAACTATCGACGCCTGCTGCCAGGCGCTGGGCAACAGTTGTAGCCGCAGGCAAGACGTCTATGGTCAAGATCATAGATGCAAATGTCGCGACAATAATAGCGATGGCGATAGATTGATTTGCCAATAACAGCAGACAAAATAGCGTAAAAAGAATCAGTTCAGTCATGATTATGCCCCCTGGCCATGATTATCAACAGGATCTGAACCACCAGGTGGGTGAGATACATTCATTAAACGGATCAGGTTATCGATGGCGAACATCAGAAAAACAAGGCCAGCGATAGGAATAACCAGATAAACATAGGCCATGTTTAGTCCGAGTACGGACGAATACTGCTCTAGGGTATACACGACATAGACCACATTTCCTCCGCCGATAAGCAACACAAAAACGGCAAACAGAATCGTTACTATCGCGTTAAACGCGGAAACTTTTCCATGATGCTTTTTGGGTAATTTTTGCACTAACAAGTCAAAACCTAAATGATCTTTGAAGCGATAAGCGACGGCAGCGCCTAATAAACTTATCCAAATCAATAAAAAACGAGCAACCTCTTCTGTAAATGAGCTCGGTTGAGGAAATAGAAAACGTGTCAGAACTTGCCAGGACACATCGATTATCAACAGCACCAGCAATGTAACTACGACTCGACTTAAAAGTTGCTCTAGCTTTAACATCGTATTAGAAAACCACATATTAATTTTTCTCCTCAGCTTTAATGTCAGCAATTAGCTGAAGAATGTCCTTATCATCGATTTTCTCATATACGCTTTTGACACTGTCTCGAAAAGGCGTTTTGTCAGGATAAACCACTTCAACACCATAATCTTTGACTTTCGCCAATGCATCATTGGTCGATTTTTGCCATAGCTCTATTTGATATTCGGTTGCTTGCTGCATTGCGACTTCAACCCATTGTTTTTGTTGTGCTGAAAGCTGTTGCCATAAGTGCGTTCCGATAATGATGACATCAGGGATAGAGGTGTGCTCATCAAGAACGTAGTATTTGCTGACCTCATAATGTTTTGAAAAATAGAAACTCGGTGGGTTGTTCTCCGCGCCGTCTACGACACCTTGTTGTAATGCAGTGTAGAGTTCCCCCCAAGAAACCGGGGTTGCGGAACCGCCCATGGTATTTACCATGTTCACAGCACTTTGACTGTTCATGACACGAATTTTAAGGCCTGCTAAATCGGCCGGCGTTTGTATGGATTTTTCAGTGGCATAAAAACTACGACTTCCAGCATCAAAATATCCAAGCCCCTTGATACGAAATCGTTCCCCCTCTGAAAGTAAAGACTCACCGATAGGCCCATTCAACACCCGCCAAAAGTGTTGCTGGTCCTGAAACAAATACGGCAATCCAAACACTTTCATATTCGGCACGAATGCCTCTAGCGAGCTGGCAGATACTTTCGTCATACCAATGGTACCAAATTGAATCAACTCGATGATTTCCCGCTCAGAGCCTAATTGACCGGCAGGAAATACGGTCACCTTTATCGTTCCTTCAGATAAGGCTTCTAGTCGTTGTTGAAAATGCACCAAGGCCAGATGTACGGGGTGATTGACATCAAGCCCATGTGCAAGCCTGATAGTTTTGTGTTCAACATTGCTGTCAGAACAACTGTATAAAAATGGCAAAAACGCCACGAATACCAAGATCCGACTTAAGCGTTTGCATTTCTGTATAAGCATAACAGCCTCTTATTTTAGTTTTTTAATGGCCAATCATCTTTATCACATATCGCTAATATAACGGGAATTATGTTACTTTTAATTGGTCTTGCCACTTGACCATAGTATTATGCGCGTCAGTAAAATTTCAACTATTTTATTGAGTTCATCATATTGTTAACATAATTTCTCTGTTAACATGAGTTTTTAATGGCTTATCCCACATAAATAACGGCAAAAAGGAAAACATTGTGGAACTTGAAACGATAAAAACTGAAAGGTTATACGTTAAGGTGGCCGAACAGATTTCAAAGTTGGTAAAAGAAGGTAATATAAAAACCGGTGACAAGTTACCATCTGAACGTGTTCTTGCCGAAAGAATTGGCGTAAGCCGACCCACAATTCGAGAAGCAATGATAGCCCTGGAAATCGCAGGCATCATTGAAATCAGAACTGGCTCTGGTATTTACGTTATTGACCAAAAACCTGAGTTGTTTTTATCAGATGAAGGCGTTGGCCCTTTTGAGATTCTGGATACGCGCTATATCGTCGAAGCAGAAGCTTGCGCACTGGCTGCAGCAAGAATTACCGATGAACAATTGCAGGAATTACGCGACACCATAAAGGAAATGGAAGAAGAGGAAAAGCGCCCAGACGCCAGTGAACAAGCCGATATGAAATTTCACCTGCTGATCGCTGAAGCTAGCCAAAACTCAGCGCTTAGTGCTATCGTAAAATGGTTATGGGAATTGAGAAATCAGTCTGCTTTGAGTAAATCCTTTATGGCTAGATTGCGGGAAGAAGGCATTCACCCATCGATAAACCAGCATAAACGCATAGTGTCAGCCTTAGAAATACGAAACCCTGAAAAGGCACGCATTGCGATGAAGTCACACATTGAAAGTGCCTCCGAAGCAGCCTCGACCTATTTCGCTAGCAATAAATAACTCTACAGGCCACTTGTTTCGAAAGTGGCCTTTCCGCTTTTAGAAAAACATTGGACGGCAATCCTAAACACATAATTTATCATCAACGCCTCGGGACTGAGTTTTCTTGTAAAGATTCGTCAAACCCACCATCAATTTAAAACTCATCCTATAATAAAGAACCATTTTCACCTTCGATTTAACGTGAGTATTGGACGAATAATAATTAAATGACTAACTCTCAGGCCATAAAAACTCAGAGCTTTGGTTTCACAATCTTTGCTATTAGCACCACCAGATATCAGGCCTTATCCGGTTTGTTATTGCAACTTAATATTTGCCAAACGACTAATCTCTATGGTTAAATGGGCAAGTGGCCTTACCAATATTGGTATCGGTTAATGTATACTTGGATATATCGATAAGCCATTTTATTAAATTTTTAGTGGATGATTAATTATGAAAGAAACGTGGCGCTGGTTTGGGCCTAGTGACTCAATTTCGCTCGAGATGATTGTACAAGCTGGTGCTACCGGCATTGTCACTGCCATGCATGAAATTCCAACGGGTGAGTTATGGCCATTAGATGCCATAAAAAAACGTAAAGCACAGATCCAAAAAGCAGGTCTAGAATGGAGTGTGGTTGAAAGTGTCCCGGTTCATAACAACATCAAAACTCGTACAGGAAACTATCAGAAACATATTGAAAATTACAAACAAACGTTGATTAATTTGGGTAAGGCCGGAATTGATACCGTATGTTATAACTTTATGCCCGTTGTTGACTGGACTCGCACGAACTTAAATTACAAACTGGAAAATGCCAGTTATGCGTTGCGATTTGAAATGACAGATTTCGTCGCCTATGACGTATTTGTATTGAAAAGAAAAGATGCTGAACGTAGCTATGCCACCGAGTTGGTTACCAAAGCTAAACAGCGCCTTGATACCATGAGTGCAGAACAAATTCAGCAATTAGAAGATAATATTATTGCCGGTTTGCCCGGTGGCGAAGGCTCGTACAGCAGAGCCTCGATTTTAATCGCTATCGAAGAATTTATTCGCTTGGGAACTGAAGGACTCCGTGAAAATCTATTCACTTTCTTAAAAGACATCATACCTGCGGCTGAATCAGCCGGTATAAAAATGTGTATCCACCCAGACGATCCGCCATTTTCTTTATTTGGCCTTCCCCGAGTTGTTTCAACTCAGGAAGATGCTCAACAGTTGCTGGATGCTGTTCCAAGCCCCGCGAATGGCTTAACATTATGTGCCGGTTCCTATGGAGCGCGTGGCGATAATGATCTGGTATGTATGGCGAACACTTTTGCGGAACGTATTTATTTTGTGCACCTAAGAAACGTGATTCGTGAACAAGATGGTTCATTCTATGAATCAGAACACCTAAATGGTGATAACGACATGGTTGGGTTAATTCAGGCACTGCTTAGTGCGGAGAAAACGACAGGTGTTCAGATACCAATGCGTCCAGATCATGGACATTTAATGGCCGATGAAATCGGTGCAAAAGACGTTAAACCAGGTTACTCCTATCAGGGTAGAATGAAAGGTTTAGCAGAGCTACGCGGCGTGATTCATACGTTAGAACACATTAGATAAGGTGGCATTTAATGTCGAGTTACTTACATCCTGATCGGTTATTTTCCAGCGACAGCAGTCAACGGGCAATTGCCAGAACCATTTATCAGGCTATCAAAGATTTACCGATTGTAAGTCCACACGGGCATACCGATCCTTCTTGGTTTGCTAACAATCAAAACTTTAGTAATGCTGCAGAATTGCTGATAGTACCTGATCATTATGTATTCAGGATGTTGTATAGTCAGGGGATCGGCTTATCAACATTAGGAGTCGGTCAAGGAACGCTAAACCTCGAGCAATCGCATCAAGTCTGGAAAGTGTTCGCCGATAATTATTATCTGTTTCGTGGCACGCCAAGCCGCATGTGGTTAGATTATGTTTTTGCCGAAGTCTTCAACATTTCTCAGCCTTTATCTGGTGCCACTGCGGATACCTATTTTGATACGATCAATCAACAATTAGCTACGGACGCGTTTAAGCCCAGAGCACTATTTGAACGCTTTAATATCGAAACGCTAGCGACCACAGAGCAACCACTCGACAAGCTGAAACATCATAAAACAATTCAGCAAAGTGATTGGCAAGGGCGAGTGATAACTACGTTCCGACCAGATAATCTCACCGATCCCGAACACCCAAAATTTAGAGACAGTTTCAAAGCGCTAGCCAGTGCCGTCGATATGGAAATTTCTCATTTCCAGGACTATCTCAAGGCGATAAAAAAACGCCGAGAGTATTTCGTTGAACATGGTGCTACCGCAACCGATCACAGTCATCCAACGGCATTCACCGCCGACCTGTCAAGTTCGCAGAAAGAATCTCTGTTTCAAAAAATTCGATCTTTTGCATTTTCACCTGAAGACGCAGAGCTATTCCGTGGTCAGATGATGACCGAAATGGCAGCAATGAGTATCGAAGATGGCTTAACGATGCAATTACACCACGGTTGCTTTCGTAACCATAATGCACCGGTATATCACGAATTTGGCGCAGATAAAGGTGCCGATTTACCGGTTGCGATTGAATTTGTAAAAGCACTTCAGCCTTTATTAAGCAAATACGGTAATCATCCTGAGCTAAACATTATTTTATTTACCTTGGATGAAACAACATATTCCCGGGAAATAGCCCCGTTGGCAGGTCACTACCCCGCGGTAAAAGCAGGGCCCTCCTGGTGGTTCCATGACAGCCCTGAAGGGATGATACGTTTTAAGGAGCAAATCATTGAAACCGCGGGGTTTTACAACACCGTTGGATTTAATGATGATACCAGAGCATTTTTATCGATTCCTGCCAGGCACGATGTTGCTAGAAGAATTGACAGTAGATGTTTAGCTCGGCTTGTCGCGGAACATCGTATGAGCGAAGAAGAAGCGGTTGATGTCGCGACGGATCTTACCTATCACCTTGTTAATAAGGCTTATAAGTTTAAACCATGACTCTTCAGCTAAATCAAAATTCGCTATCCAAGATAACTGCGGACGTATCCCGCCCAAGCTATGATTTTAGAGCACGTAAGGCCGGTATTGTCCACATAGGAATCGGTGCTTTCCATAAAGCCCATCAAGCGACATTTACCGATGATATGATGGCTAAAAGTCCTGGGGATTATAAGATCATTGCGGTAAGTTTACGCAGTGCTAAAAATCGTGATTTATTAAAGCAACAGGATTACTTGTATACCGCGATTGAGCGCTCCAATGCGATAGAGAGTGCACGTATTATCGGTGCTTTGCAAACGGTGCTAGTGGCACCAGAAGATCCTCAGGCCGTTATTGATGCATTGAGTGACCCGAATATCAAAGTGGTAACGACAACGATAACCGAGAAAGGGTATTGTTTGTTACCGGGCAACACTGGCCTAAATCTGCAACACCCGGATATTCACCATGATTTGGCTAACCTGGACTCACCAAAAACCATGATAGGCTTTGTGGTTAAAGCATGCGTCAACCGCCACCAACAAGGCTTACCGGGGTTTGCCTTCATTAGCTGTGACAACTTGCCGAATAACAGTCAGTTGGCAAAAAAAGCCCTAATAGACTTTGCTAAGTTAGTCAGTAATGATCTCGCTGAGTGGATAGACACAAACTTATCGTTTTGCAACAGCATGGTCGATAGAATCGTCCCTGCCGTGCAGGTCCAGGATATCGAGCAACATAGCAAAACCTATCAATACGTTGATAATGCACTCGTTAGCAGTGAGCCGTTCAGGCAGTGGGTAATCGAAGACAAATTTAAAACCGAAAGGCCTCCTTGGGAATTGGCAGGAGTATTGTTTGTTGACGACGTTGAACAATACGAAAATCTGAAATTGCGCTATCTAAATGGTAGTCACTCTGCTCTTGCCTATCTGGGGAAACTCTACGGCCATAAGTATATTCACGAGGCCGTTGCTAATGAAAGACTACGCAGCTTCGTAACGTCATTGATGGCTGAAATGAAATTGTCGTTGCAAGATAAAATGACCTTTGATTTTGATGACTATGGCGCAACCATTATTGATAGATTCTCGAATAAACAAATTCAATATGAAACTCAACAAGTTGCGACCGATGGCTCGCAGAAGCTTCCGCAGCGGATATTTGCGCCACTGGAAGAGTTATTAGCTAAAGATCACTTGTCGGAACCGTTGTGCTTCGTAATCGCGGCCTGGCTGTGCTATTTAAAAGGCAAAAGTGAAGATGGAAGCTCATATGAGGTTTCAGACCCTCTTGCCGAACCATTGACCTCGATAATGTCTGACCCGACCATAAGTACGAGTGCGAAACTGGCAAAAATGTTAGAAATTAAAGGACTCTTTCCACTGGCGATTAAACAGCGTTCATTTATTCAAATTAATATATGCGAAAAAATGTGCTCGATTAATGCTAATGGTGTTATCGCAGCATTGCCCGTCTCTTCTTAAGTTTTCATCGTCTCGTCAATATATTGGAAGTCCGGGCTGTTAAAAACGGTCCGGATTTTCTATACCATTCTAAATTCTCCCCTGTATCCAGTCTCCGCTAAAGGCTAATTTACTCTGTTGATTGAAAACAAACGTCAGATTGGTACATCCACTTCCGTGGATAAACCAAATCTACTAATTTCACTGTGTCGTTTGGGTTTAATACCTGCCATTGATATCACTACATACGATGCCAAA
>NZ_JBHZSG010000071.1:0-9004 GCF_043642205.1 Thalassotalea litorea
ATTTTGACCGATTTTGAGATAATGGAGCGACCATTCTCTGCAATCAAAGCCTTGCCTAAAAGCCTTTAAATTCTCACCGAGTGAGCAATAATTTAATGTGATTGGTAACAGGTCTTGCACGTTAACAAGACCGATTACGCTAATCTGCCACTTGAATATACACGCGCGTTTTTCAGCCCTTGTTGGGTGAGGCGATCTGGATTGTCAGTGATCACCACAACGCGTTGACCAGACGCAACGGTTTTGTGTATTTCATCGATGTCAAAACGTGGTGCCTTTTCGCTATCGCGGCGTGCAAATTCATAGAAGTTTCGATCCAGATGCGGCTCGAGATATATCGTATCGGCTAATTGCATAACCTGATAGGCGGCTAGTGTCAGTAAGTCCGGATTATTGTCCTGACTGACCACAATGGATAAATCCCCAGATTTTAGGACGTTTTGTCGCTGGTAGCTTTGCAGGCGTTGCTCAAACCGTTGCTGAGCAAGCTGCAGATCATCCGCAAGGATCAATTGTGCAATATCACCCGTGAGTGTTTCTTGCCAGAACACTTTTCTCGTGGCGAAGTCATCAATATATTGTTGAACCTGGTGTCTTTTCGAGCCACAAAACTGGGCGAGTTTTCCATAGTGATTTGGTAACACCTGCTCGATTTGCGTTTTTAGCATCTGTAGTAAAATTGGCGCACTGCCAGAGCTTGAAAGCGCAATCAACATCGGCTCTCTGTCAATAATTGCGGGGGTAATATAAGAGCACAACTGAGGTGCATCGACGACATTTACCAAGATATTTAAGGCCTTTGCATCTTCACTTATCTGCGCATTTACCTGACTGTCATTGGTGGCTGCGATAACAAGATTGGCGTCTTTGATCTGGGTGTTGTCATAGCAGGTTTGTTGCCAGTCAATGTTGTGTCGTCGGATCAAAGCTTCTACCGTCTGATTAATTTCGGGAGACACCACTCTAACGTTTGCTGATGTTTTGCAAACCAGTTCGATTTTTCTCGCGGCAACACTGCCTCCACCGATGATGACCACCGAGAGCTTGTCTGAGTCCAGAAAAATTGGAAAATATTGCATACTGAATGTGTATATAAAGGCTAGTTGTCTCTTATCATCGCAGATTTTTACACACGGTAAAATAACCAATCCGAATATCTTGTACTGACGGTGGGATTGACTAAAAACTTTTTATCTAAGTTTATCTGGAGTGATCAACTATGCACACGGACATGGTAAACTTAAGCATTCATTTCTTTTAGAGAGCGATAATGCCCTGGATTCAATTAAGACTGGCAGCCAATGAAGAGACTGCCGAAAAGTATTCTGATTGGTTATCTGCATGCGGTGCTCAGGCGGTAACCTTTGTTGATGCTCAAGATACCCCAATTTACGAACCATTGCCCGGCGACGAAGTGACATACTGGAGTAATACGGTAGTCATGGGCTTGTATGATGCCAGCCATGATATGGAAAACGTTATTTCTTACCTGCAATCCATCCACCCGGACAAACAGGATATGCGCTACAAGCTGGAGCAGCTCGAAGACAAGGACTGGGAGCGCGAATGGATGGATAACTTTCATCCGATGAAGTTTGGCGAGCGTTTATGGATTTGTCCGAGCTGGCGCGAAGTGCCTGATCCGGATGCGGTAAATGTCATGCTCGATCCTGGTCTGGCATTTGGTACCGGGACCCACCCAACTACCGCCTTATGCCTTACCTGGCTAGATAGTCTTGATTTAACGGGCAAAACGGTTGTCGATTTTGGTTGTGGTTCGGGGATCTTATCTCTGGCAGCACTGAAGCTGGGGGCCGAGCGCGTGATCGGCATTGATATCGACCCTCAAGCTTTGCAAGCCAGTAAAGCCAATGCCCAGCGCAATGGGGTTGCTGACCGTTTATCTTTGTATCTACCAGAAGATCAACCAAGCTTACAGGCAGATATTGTTGTCGCCAACATTCTTGCCGGCCCGCTGAAGGAGCTTGCCACCATTATTACCAGTTACGCGAAGCGCGATGGTTTGCTGGCGTTGTCGGGAATTTTGGAAGAGCAGGGAGAGGCCCTTAGCCAGGTTTATAGCCAGTATTGCCAGATGAACCCGATCACGGTTAAAGATGAATGGGTGCGATTAGATGGTGTCCGTCGTTAACCCATTTATGAAAAACACCTGACTTGTTGTATTTTTGTGCAAAAAGCATGAGTGCCGCACAAACTGCCTGAACATCACGTCAGGTCTAACCTGTTTGCTAAAATGTCAATAAAAAAAAGTACAAAAAAATACCCTTTCGTACATTTTATAGTCTTTTCATTGGCGCTAAAAACACGTAAACTTAGCGCCCTTTTGAACATGAGCTCAAAAAACCATCAACGTGAACATTGGTCCTTATCAGTTAGAAAATAATGTGATCCTGGCTCCGATGGCGGGGATTACCGATCGTCCTTTTCGACAATTATGCTGTCGTTTAGGGGCTGGTTTAGCTGTGTCGGAAATGCTGTCTTCTAATCCTAAGGTTTGGAAGTCAGATAAGTCTCGTTTGCGCATGCAACACGGTGATGAAGTAGGGATCCGCTCTGTGCAAATTGCTGGCTCAGACCCTGATGAAATGGCTTACGCCGCTCAGGTAAATGTCGACAATGGTGCGCAGATTATTGATATCAATATGGGATGTCCTGCGAAGAAGGTAAATAAAAAGCTCGCTGGCTCAGCATTATTAAAAGAGCCGGAACAGGTGCAACGCATTGTAGATGCGGTCGTAAAGGCAGTGGATGTTCCGGTAACGTTGAAAATTCGCACCGGTTGGTGTGATAACACACGTAATGGTGTTGAGATAGCAAAAATTGCTCAGGGAAATGGAATTCAGGCACTGGCAGTGCATGGTCGTACCCGTTGTGACTTTTATAAAGGCAATGCGGAATACGATACAATAAGAGCAATTAAACAAGCAGTAACAATCCCGGTTGTCGCCAATGGTGATGTGACATCCGCGGAAAAAGCCAAACAGGTGCTGGACTATACCGGTGCAGATGCGGTCATGATTGGCCGAGCAGCACAGGGGCGCCCATGGATTTTCCGTGAGATAAATCATTATCTGGCTACAGGTGAAACACTGACACCACCTGATGTGGAAGAAGTGAAAGCCATTTTACTCGGGCATGTTAAAGAGCTGCACACGTTTTATGGTGAATTTATGGGAGTAAGGATCGCTCGTAAACACGTATCCTGGTACTTGCAAGCGCATGACCAGGCAAAAGAATTTCGGCCTATATTTAATGCCCTTGAATTGCCTGAAGAGCAACTTAACGCATTGAATATGTTTTTTGACCAATTAACTTAATAAAAGAGTCTGAACTTTATGTTTGAACAAAATATTTCTTCTCCATTTGTTATCGGTGACCAGCAAACTCAGACCAAGGCATCACCTTTACGTTCTCAAGCTAAAATCGCGATTAAAAATTACCTGTCGCAATTAAATGGTAACGATGTAGACGATATGTACGACCTGGTACTTTCAGAAATCGAAGCTCCGATGTTAGAAGAAGTAATGCAATATACACGCGGTAATCAAACGCGCGCAGCAAACTTGCTTGGCATCAACCGCGGTACTTTGCGTAAGAAACTTAAAAAGTACGGCATGAACTAACCACGCGCAGGTTCGCCTGCATGAAAAAGCACCTTCGGGTGCTTTTTTTGTACAGGGATGTACTTATCCTCTGGCACCATGGATGGTAGCAACAGAGGGTTTGTTAAAGGGATGTACTTATCCTCTGGCACCATGGATGGTAGCAACAGAGGGTTATTACATGGATGTATGTATGCCCGGTTAGCAGGACGCGGTACGGGTATATTCAAGGATGTATGCCCGGATAGCAGGACGCGGTACGGGTAGTTTTTTCGCCTGTCAACAAAGGCAAAATCCTACTTATTCGCCGCAACGTATTTTGCTGGCAATAACGTAAACTTAACTTTAATCAACCTGTAATCACGTAAAAGGTAAACAAGATTATTATGGATACTCCTCGCCCAATAAGACGCGCCCTGTTAAGCGTTTCTGATAAAACTGGCATCGTTGAGTTCGCGCGCAATCTAGCGCAACAAGGTGTAGATATTTTATCTACCGGTGGAACGGCCAAGTTATTGGCTGATAATGGCATTCAGGTAACTGAAGTGTCAGATTACACTGGTCACCCGGAAATCATGGACGGGCGTGTAAAAACGCTACACCCGAAAGTTCATGGTGGCATCCTTGCCCGTCGCGATCTTGATGAAGCCGTAATGAGCGAAAACAACATCCAGGCTATCGATATGGTTGTGGTTAACCTTTACCCGTTTGCAAAAACGGTTGCGAACGAAGATTGCAGTTTAGAAGATGCGATTGAAAACATCGATATCGGCGGCCCGACCATGGTTCGAGCGGCAGCCAAAAACCATAAAGATGTAACCATCGTTGTTAACGCTAAAGATTACGATCGTGTTTTAGCTGAGATGAACGCAAACAACGGCTCATTGACTTATCAAACCCGTTTCGATTTAGCAATTGCTGCTTATGAGCACACAGCGAGCTATGATGGCATGATTGCTAACTACTTCGGAAAAATGCTTCCTGCACACGATGTAGAAGATGCCGAAGCGACGAAATTCCCACGTACCTTCAATAGCCAGTTTATCAAAAAACAAGATTTACGTTACGGTGAGAATTCACATCAGGACGCCGCGTTTTATGTTGAAGCCGAGCCACAGGAAGCGTCGGTTTCTACCGCAACGCAACTTCAGGGTAAAGCTCTTTCATACAACAACATTGCTGATACTGATGCCGCGTTAGAGTGTGTGAAAGAATTTGCAGAACCTGCGTGTGTCATTGTAAAACATGCCAACCCATGTGGCGTTGCCATCGGCGATAATATCCATGCGGCCTATGATGCGGCATTCAAAACCGACCCAACGTCAGCGTTCGGTGGCATCATTGCGTTTAACCGTGAACTAGACGCAGATACTGCAGAAGCCATTGTTTCTCGTCAGTTCGTTGAAGTTATCATTGCTCCTTCAGTTTCTAGCGGCGCGGCACAGATTGTATCTGCGAAACCAAATGTTCGTCTACTTGAGTGTGGCCAGTGGGATACTCATACCGACGGTTATGAACTGAAGCGCGTGAATGGCGGTTTACTGGTTCAGGACCGTGACCAGGGTATGGTGACTATGGAAGATCTTAAAGTAGTCAGTAAGCGTCAACCATCTGAAGAAGAGTTAAAAGACTTATTGTTCAGCTGGAAGGTTGCCAAGTTTGTTAAATCCAATGCCATTGTCTACGTGAAAAATCAGATGACAGTGGGTGTTGGTGCTGGCCAAATGAGCCGCGTTTACTCAGCGAAAATTGCGGGTATTAAAGCTGCGGACGAAGGTTTAGAAGTGCCAGGTTCAGTGATGGCATCTGACGCCTTCTTCCCATTCCGTGATGGTATCGATGCTGCTGCCGCAGCGGGTATTACTGCGGTTATCCAGCCGGGTGGTTCAATGCGTGATGAAGAGGTTATCGCCGCAGCTGATGAGCATGGCATGACCATGGTCTTCACCGGTATGCGTCACTTCAGACACTAATCCCCACTCTTTGATAACGTGTGGTCATTGTACAGCAATGATCACACTACCTTTCCACCGGGTTTGTGCTATATACTATTGAACTTTAGTGTTTGAATGTTCGTTTAATTCAAATACTTATTAATCAAGTTGTAATAACATCAGTTTACCAACATGGTCTAATGATAATACGCTTGATCGAGAATCAACTGAATATGGAAGAAAAAATGACAATAATGAAATCCGTAGTAAAAGCATCTCTACTATCCGTTGCCTTAATCGGCGCCACAGCGAACACCGCGTTTGCCTTTGATAAATTGGATGACGCCATCGCCGGTGACCATCGTTCTGAAAAAAATAAGGCTCGCGACGAATATCGTCACCCAAAACAAACCTTGGAATTTTTCGGATTTAAAGAGGACATGACGGTTGTTGAGATTGCACCTGGTGGCGGTTGGTATACTGAAATTTTGGCGCCGGCTTTAAAAGGTAGTGGTGTTCTTTATGGTGCTCATTACCCTGATACCGGCAAAGAAGATTATTATAGCCGTTCACGCAAAGCGCTAGAGAAGAAACTGTCATCTGATGCTGTTTTTAGCGAAGTTAAACTTACCGACTTTATGCCAAAAGAAGCAAGCGAATTGGCTCCGGCAGGTACGGCTGATCTGGTATTAACGTTCCGTAATCTTCACAACTGGGGAAAAATGGGCGTTGAGCAAGTATTTGCTGATGCATATACAGCTTTGAAACCCGGTGGTGTGTTAGGTGTGGTTGAACATAGATTGCCAGAAAGCCTGGATCATGCAGATGGCTACTATTCACAGTCGTTAGCCATTGAACAAGCTCAGGCTGCGGGTTTTGAACTTGCAGATACCAGTGAAGTTAATGCTAACCCTAAAGATAACGCCCAACATCCAAAAGGCGTTTGGACTTTACCACCGGTATTGCGTTTAGGTGATGAGGACCGTGAGAAGTATCTTGCTATCGGCGAAAGTGATCGCATGACTTTAAAATTTGTAAAGCCGACTAAATAAGTCGGTCTTATTGTAGGAACAAGTAGTAATGAAAATATTAGTGATAGGTAGTGGCGGACGCGAACACGCATTAGCATGGAAAGCGTCCCATTCCGCAGGTGTAGAAAAAGTCTTTGTTGCCCCGGGAAATGCAGGAACTGCTACCGAAGCTAAGTTAGAGAATGTCGACATCTCGGTTGGTGACATTCCTGCTTTAGTTGAATTTGCCCAGCAACAGAGTATCGAACTAACCATCGTCGGCCCAGAGCAACCTCTTGTTGATGGCGTTGTTGATGCATTTCAGCAAGTGGGATTGACGATTTTCGGTCCTTCGGCGAAAGCAGCACAGTTGGAAGGGTCAAAAGCGTTTACCAAAGACTTTTTGGCGCGCCATAATATCCCTACGGCAGACTACGCTAACTTTACTGAAATCGATCCTGCCATTGCCTATGTTCGCAAAATGGGCGCTCCTATTGTTGTCAAGGCTGATGGCCTTGCTGCAGGTAAAGGGGTTATTGTTGCTATGACATTGCAAGAAGCGGAAGATGCTATCAAGGATATGTTGGCGGGGAACGCATTCGGCGATGCTGGTCATCGTGTGGTGATCGAAGAGTTCTTAGATGGTGAAGAAGCAAGTTTTATCGTTATGGTTGACGGTAAGAATATCCTTCCAATGGCGACAAGCCAGGATCATAAGCGTGCTCTAAATGGCGATCAAGGTCCAAACACGGGTGGCATGGGAGCTTATTCCCCGGCGCCGGTTGTAACGCCTGAAATTCATAATCGAATTATGGATGAAGTTATTGTGCCGACCGTCGAAGGTATGGCAAAAGAAGATGCACCTTACACGGGCTTCTTGTATGCCGGCTTGATGATATCTGCCGATGGTACACCGAAAGTGATCGAATACAACTGTCGCTTCGGTGATCCGGAAACACAGCCAATTATGATGCGATTGCAATCGGACCTGGTAGACCTTTGTCTTAAAGCCTGTGCAGGTAACTTGGATCAGTGTACCGCCGAGTTTGATTCACGCGCTGCCGTAGGTGTGGTCTTAGCGGCAAATGGCTATCCTGCCAGTTATCCAAAAGGGGATGCCATTTCCGGGTTAGAGACCAATACTCTGTCGGACAGAAAAACATTCCATGCCGGCACGGCGATGAAAGACGGTCACGTTGTTACCGCGGGTGGGCGAGTTCTTTGTGCGACAGCATTAGGTAATTCGGTAACCGAAGCACAATTATCGGCGTATCAGTTATTGCAGGAAATTAGCTGGCAAGGTATGAGCTATCGTACCGATATTGCGTATCGCGCAATTGCCCGGGAAAGTGAATAATCCAAACTGCTCTGACAATATTGTTCAGATACTAAAAAAGGGTCCCATGTATTACATCGGGACCCTTTTTATTTATGGCATGGTTAAAAACCGTTAGCGGGATTAACCTAGTCGTTATGTTGAGAAGGCTCAGGGCGTTCTTTCGCTTCTCTGACTTTCAATGTTCTTTGTTGAAATTCTGTATCGTTTAAAGAGTCAATCGCACCATCAGCATCAGAGGCAGACATTTCAACGAAACCGAACCCTCTGCGCTTACCGGTTTGCTTATCTTTCATTAAACGTACCGAATGTACTTCCCCATAGTCAGAAAACAGACTGCGAATCGCAGCTTCATTAGCGCGATAAGGTAAATTTCCGACATAAAGGGTTTTAATAGCGGGTGTTTGTTCTTCACTTGATAATAAGTTGGTAATAACAGGTGCAACTAAAGCGCCAATAAATAAACCAACAGTTAAGGAAATGGCGTCAACATTATCTAATGCTCCACCGACGAAGTAACCAACCAATGCGCAACCTGTTGCTATCAGGGCGGATGTGAGGACTAAAGGAGATTTCATGATTATTACCTGATTTTTATTGTATTTTTAATGTTCTAATCCAACCCTATGTTAACAACACCTTTACAAATGGCAATACTAGGCGTTAAAAAACCTTAAAACCTATACGGTTTTAATCGATCAGATGACGGAACGTTAAGATATTTTTCGATCTTTTGAAAGACCTGACTATGCTTTTATAAGGCTTTTGCGAATGTATTTTATACGGATCGATTTATTTTTAAGCAAACGATCGTTTTTTTGTGATTTTTATTGATTTGGGTGTTGACCTTGTCGGGAAAATCCCTAAAATGCGCATCCACTTCCACGGGGTTAAGCGACAACTTAAGTCGTTAACAAAACCAACGAAGTGTTTTGATACGATAACCACCAGGGTTTAACCCGGTTATCTCAACCGAAACTGGTAAATGTTCGAAAACAACTTTTTCGAAATAATTATCAAAAATCGGTTGACATCAAAACTGGATGACGTAGAATGCGCATCCTGCTTCGGGCAAGGCCTGCAGCGAAACAACGAGATTAA
>NZ_JBHZSG010000072.1:0-7946 GCF_043642205.1 Thalassotalea litorea
AGCTAAAGCCTGGGTCTCACCTTACCCGAAAACGTTTTAAAAGAATTAAAAAAGATGGGATTATTATCCATACAAGTCATTAAAGCAGGACAAAAAACAGTTGGTTTTTGCTCGTGCCTCGCTTATTTTAACCAACTTTTTTATTGCCTCTTAATGAGGCGTTATATGGCTAATGATTAGTCTCCCTTACTAAGGTTATGTTTTGTTATATATTGACCACGATACTGAAAAGTACATATTAGAAAGTCGCACAATTGAAGAAGAGTATAAAAATGCTTGTGAGTGGATTAGTGACCTAGGCATTGAATTTAAAAGAACTCGATTTGGTGATTATGAAAAAGACTTTAGTGAGTTTATTAAAGGTGGCGGAAAAGAAAATGCAAAAGAAAGTGTAAAAACTTTTTTTAATGCGCAGCTAGAAGCAAATGACTTAATAAGAGTAAAGAACGCATTTGATAGCTTTAATAGCGCCCAAGCTTTAGATACTATTAAAAAGTCTGTAGCAGGTCAAAAATTTCGCAATGGTAGTAAAACAGATCAATCTAGGGACTTCGCTTTTGAGTTATCTATGGCTTCACGGTTTATAAAAGCTGGGTATGATGTCGACTTGAGAACAATTACCGATATAGTTGTTGAGATTGACGGCAGACGTCTCTATGTAGAATGTAAAAGAATAAAATCTGAAAAACAATTAGAAAAGAGAGTAAAAGAAGCAAATTCGCAAACAAAAGTACGTATTACAGGGGATACATCTTCCAGATCTAGGAGCTTTATAGCACTAAATTTGACTGATGTGATAAACCCCACAACTATGCCTATAATCCAAAGCTCTCTTGGTTCATACCAAAGGGTTTCTGCCGCAACACTTAAAGATTATGTTACTTCGAATACATCTACATTATCAAAAAAACAGCACAATAAATGCCTGGGAGTATTTACCGAATTTACGACTCAAGGTTTTATTAATACCCCTGATGAATATGCGTTTGTAAATTTACGAGAAAGTAACTTTTTTCAATATAAATTAAAAACAAGAGATATAGAGTTTTTGAACACTTTTATTCCGCAATTAGGAAACCAAAATATAGTGTAGTGGGATCGCCATATAACAAGTCACTCAAAAGGACAAATAACAGTTGGTTTTTGCTCCTTCGTCGCTTATTTTAACCAACTGATATTGGCCTCTTGGTGAGGCGTTATAAGTAAATGGATAAATTCTAGAAATGGATAATCAATCTTTAAAAGATAAACGGATGCTAAAGATTATTGCCATTGGAATGCCGATAATGGTTGTTCTTGTCATCGTCTTTATGATCTATTTAAAATCAATTTCTGATTCCATTTTGGAGCCTTTCAAAGTTGCTACACTCACTAGTGGTGCAATTGTCGTTTTGTGTGATAAACAAGCTCTGGATATCCCCCCAATTCAAAGTGCTTTTGATGATGTTTTTTATACCAAGGTAAGTGGTTCTAGCCCAACAAGATATGAAAGCCTAAAAGCCGAAGTTAACGGACAGTCTATTGAGTTAACTATCGGTCTTGATTCAAGAGATTTAAATTTGTTTTGGTTATATCTTGCTTCAACCGAAACAGGTGGAAAACCAATGGGTTACATTAAATCTGAATATCTAACTCAAAAGATTGAGCATTGTGAGTAAATTTACTTATAACAAGCCAAGTCAGCGGGAATTTCACTCGCTGAAAAACACTCATAAAATCCCTGCTTGGGGCGTTAGGTGTAATTGAATTTGAGTAGCCCGAAAGTATTAAAAATAGTGTTTGTGATCGGGATTGTTGCGACATTAGCAGCTCTTGTTCTAGCTCCTAAAGTCGAAGGTTATGGTGACTTTGTCGCTAGAGTTTTTCTTGTGTCACTTGGGGCACTATCTTTAACTTACAGCGCGTACGCAATTAAAAAAGGTGAAGTTGAAGTCAAAGGTTTTACTTCAAAACGTTCAGATTCTCCGGCCTTATTTTGGTTTGGAATCTGCGTATACCTATTCTTAGGTTGTTCGATGTTGGGCATTAGCCTTATGCAAATTTACACCTAACAAGAAAATTAATCAGGACAACAGTTGGCTATAGTTCGTTCCTAAAAAATGTTAGCCAACAATTTCCGTCCGCTTAAGCGGGCGTAATAAACCTAAGGATAGATCATCATAAATGTCAGATATCGAGTTCACAAACACAGAAAAGGAAGCAATGGTTGAAAAGCTACAATCTTATTTTAATATGGAATTAGATCAAGAATTAGGTCAATTTGATGCAGAATTTCTATTAGACTTCTTTTCTAAAGAACTAGGCGCGTATTACTACAACCGTGGATTACATGATGCGAGAGCTATCTTTGAAGAACGGGTTCAAACGATAGACGATGATATTTATGCTATTGAAAAAGAGGTAGGCTCGGCTAAATAGGTACTAAGAAATAGAATAAAGGTGAATTCATGTTAGATCAAATAACACAATTTGAACCGTATAGTTACTTGGGGCATGTAATTATCGGTTTTCTTGCCTTAATCGCAGGAACGATTGCGCTTAAGTCCGTAAAAGGTTCCGTGACTCACGTCAGAATGGGGAGAGTTTTTGCATTATCAACATTAGTGGCGTGCTTAACTGCTTACTATTTTTTCTATCAGCAACCGTTGACCTTACTTTCAGCAATCGATGCGACTCTTGCTATTTATTTAGTTTTCTCTGCAATACTTGCTTTTGAAAAATATGAGCGCCTTAGAAAAGCTCTAGCGTTTATTTATTTGCCGGTAGTTGCTTGCCTTATTTTCTTGCTAGCTCCATTAATTGTGCAAAATTTATCAATACCAATGCGTGTTGTAGTGCTGATGATTCATTTAGCTTTACTGGCCACGCTAGCTATTGGTGATATTCAATTTGGCCGAGTTTTATCACCGTCAAGATCGCAGCGTTTGGCTCGACACCGTTATCGAATGCTATTGGCTTATAGTGTTATTGTGGCGGCAGCTATTGGTAATATATTGAATTTACCCGTTCCGGTGGTAACGGCATTGTTTCTATTGGGTATGGCAGTTTTCTGCATAGTTTCACAAAGAAAGAAAAAGAAAACTGGGGCTTTCCAAACGAATATATAGAAGTTTCGGCGGCGAATTCATTAACTTGTCACTTGTTCTGCAACAACGCCAAACAAGTGACAAGTTGACGCACCGTTGAACAAGGCGTTGATATTTTGAGAGTTCGCATGTCTTTTTTGAGTAAATTATTTCGTTGGGAACGAGGTAGGCAAAAATCGGGCTACGATAAAATGTTATTGTGTGGCGCAACATGGCCAATAACATTTGATCTGTATTTGCTTAAATTTCCTCTGGGTAGTGAAATAGCCCCACATACCGACAAAGTCGATTCAGGACAACATTACCGGTTAAATATTGTTTTAAAAAATGCAGATGAAGGTGGTGTATTCAGCTGTGAAAATGCAATTTTTCAAACCAGGCGGATTAAATTATTTCGCCCGGATAATAGTGAGCACCAAGTATCTAAAATCAAAAAAGGTTCTAGATATTTGTTAAGCATTGGCTGGGTAAGAAAACCTAACACTGATCAGCCTTCCCCCGTCAAGAAACCATAACTCGCCCTCAGACGAATCAGCCAGTCCAGTTATTCGCTATCTGATTCGTTCTGCTTTTGCTCTGCGTTTTCTGCTTCTCCAGCTTCTTCTGCTGCCACTTCCGGTAATGGCCAGCCGCCAAGTTCCTGCCAACGATTCACGATATAACAAAATAGTTCAGCGGTTTTTTCGGTATCGTAAAGGGCTGAATGGGCTTCGCGGTTATCGAACTCCAGATTGGCCGCAACCGCAGCTTTTGCCAGCACCGTCTGGCCTAATGCCAGGCCAGATAAGGTTGCCGTATCAAAGGTGACAAACGGGTGAAAAGGACTGCGTTTTATCGACGCGCGCTCGGTGGCGGCATTTACAAATCCTAAATCAAATGCGGCATTATGGGCGACCATTATGGCTCGCTGACAACCAACGGCTTTCATCGCTTTGCGCACGGCTTTGAAAATGGCTTTTAACGCGACATCTTCATCCACGGCACCACGCAATGGATTTGTCGGGTCAATGCCGGTAAATTCCAGCGCAGCCGGTTCCAGGTTGGCGCCTTCAAAAGGGTTAACATGAAAGTGCAGGGTTTCCTTTAAAGACAACAAACCCGTTGTCTCATCCATTTGCAATATGCTGGCGGCGATTTCCAGCAATGCGTCAGTGGCAGCATTAAAACCGGCGGTTTCAACGTCGATAACCACCGGTAAATATCCGCGAAATCGTTGTGCAAACAGAGATTTTTGGGTGTCGCTCATGATGTTAATACGTTCTTTCATTAATTTCTGATTGGCAATTATCGCAGAAAAGCGAAGAGTAAGGCCAATGCTTTTGTTTACAAATGTTCTGAATGTCGAGTTGGTAATCATTCACAAAGCTTGCAAGCTGGAACTTCCTCAGTAAACTTATCGCAAAGGTTTTGTTTAATATGTGAAAAATACGCATAAACAAAACGACATCAACAAGCGTTGCAAGGATTTAGTCAAACATGTTGTTATTTAAAAGTCGCAATTTAACGCGCGTGATAGCGGTACTGAGCATCAACCTGATGTTGGTTGTACCTGGATTTGCCAAGGTCGATGATGACCTGACCTATGCCAATTATGATCAGGTGAAAGTGTCACACGTGCATCTGGATTTAACCGTAGATTTTGAGCAAAAGGCGTTAGTTGGCTCCGCTGAGCTTACCTTGGACTGGTCAGATAAAGATGCCAAAACCTTGTATCTCGATACCCGGGATTTGGTTGTTGATCAGGTAAAAGCCAAACAAGGTGAGGGCGACTGGCAAAAAGTTAACTTTAAGCTGGGTAAACGCGACGACGTAATGGGTGCCAAGTTAACGGTTAAACCAGATTTTCAGGCCGATAAGCTATTGGTGACCTACAAATCTCAACCTCAGGCCTCGGGGTTACAATGGTTGACGCCAGAGCAGACCGCCGGTAAAAAACTGCCATTTATGTTCAGCCAAAACCAGGCGATTCATGCCCGTAGTTGGATCCCGATTCAGGATACACCCGCGGTTCGTATGACCTATACCGCACAAATTAACACCGATAAATCCCTGCTAGCGGTGATGAGCGCCAACAATGAGCCGGGAACCGCACGCGATGGTGATTATCAATTTACCATGCCGCAAGCCATTCCTGCGTATTTGATTGCCATAGCCGTTGGCGATCTTGAATTTCAAGCCATGAGCGAACAAACCGGTGTGTACGCGGAAAACTATATTCTTAAAGCATCCGCGGCGGAGTTTGATGATACCCAGGATATGATCACCGCTTCTGAAAAACTTTACGGGGAATATCGATGGGGTCGATACGATTTATTGATGTTGCCGCCAAGCTTCCCATTTGGGGGAATGGAAAACCCACGGCTATCGTTTATTACACCGACGGTAGTGGCAGGTGATAAATCACTGGTAAATCTTATCGCCCATGAACTGGCTCACTCCTGGTCTGGTAATCTGGTCACCAATGCGACGTGGCGTGATCTATGGTTGAATGAAGGATTTACCTTCTATGTGGAAAACCGCATCATGGAAGCGGTGTTTTCCAAAGAACGAGCCGTTATGGAACAGGTGCTTGGCGTTGCCAGCCTGAAAAGCGATATCCAGACATTGCCAGCCAATGATTCAATTTTATATCTGGATTTACAAGGCCGTGATCCTGACGCGGCTTTTTCTAACGTGCCTTATGTCAAAGGTCAGTTATTTTTGATGTTTTTGGAGCAACGATTCGGGCGCGAACGCTTTGATCCCTTTGTGCTAGCGTATTTTAATCATTTTAGTTTCCAAAGTATTGGTACTAAAGACTTTCTTCAGTACTTAAACAATAACCTGATCAATAAATATCCGGGTATCGTGAGCAAAGCTGAAGTTGATGAATGGGTGTTTGGCGAAGGGCTGCCAAAAACCGCACCCAATCCAACGTCGGACGTGTTTACGAAAGTCGAGCGTCATTCATCTTCCTGGCAACAGGGCAAACAATCCTTAGATACGATCCCAACCGATGACTGGACGGTTCATGAGTGGTTATTTTTTATCAATGAGCTGCCACGCGATTTGGCGTTGGCAAAGATGCAGGAACTCGATTCGGCGTTTGATTTAACCCACAGCCAAAATGCAGAAATCGCCCATGCCTGGTACTTGTTGGCGCTAAATAACGGTTATGATGTGATCAAACCTGAGTTGGAAGATTACTTAATCGATATTGGTCGACGTAAGCTGATTGTACCGCTATATCAAAAGCTGGCAGAAAGCGATGCAGGACTGGCTTGGGTCAGACCGGTTTATCAGAAGGCGCGTCCAGGCTACCATCCGTTAGCTCAAGGCACGATTGACGATATTCTGACTAAGTAATTTAGTGAATTAATCTAACCAATATAACGTAGATAAATCGATTTAATAATCGTAAATGAAAAAGCCCCAGTTTAAAAATGTAAACTGGGGCTTTTGCAATCTGCTTTCACCGCAAATTTTTTGCAAACAACTTTCGAAAGAATGTTTACGGCGCGTTTCACTTTGTTCGTTTGAGCTTACGCGGAAGGTACGATATATAGTTCTACGCGACGGTTTAACGCCCGACCGTTGGCATACTTGTTATCTGCCAGAGGTTGGCTTTCTCCCATGCCCAGAGAAACAATGCGATTTGCCGCAACACCCAGCACACGCATTTCTGTCGCTACCGCTGCTGCACGCTTAAGGGATAATCCTTGATTGTATTGCTCCTGACCAATGCTATCGGTATGACCGATCACCTGAATGCGGGTGTTATCGTTTTGTTTTAACACTTCAGCAATGGCATCCAAGGTATTCACAAACGCCGGGTTTACCATGGTTTCATCATTGCCAAAGGTAATATTTGACGGCATGATTAGTTTGATAGAACCGTCTTGCTGGCGCACAACTTTAACACCGGAGTTTTGCAATTTTTGACGCAATATTGCTTCTTGCTGATCCATGTTATAGCCGATGCCCGCACCGATTGCAGAGCCGACAACGCCGCCGATGGCTGCAGACTCTTTGTTATCGCCAATCGCAACACCAAGCAGTGAACCTGCCACCGCGCCAACGGTAGTGCCAACGGTGGTGTTGGATACAGTTTCTTCGCCAGTGTATGGGTCAACTGTCGTTACACAACCAGAAAGAACAGAAGATGCCAAAGCGATAGATAAAGCAGACGCTTTCATGGTTTTATTCATGGTTTATTCCTTTTTGAACAGATATTGATATCAACTCTGATGGGCATTGAGTCCATTCAGAATGGGCATAGTAACTACCAGACCGCAGTCTGGTAGTGGGAAATTTTGTGGGGGCAGGGTATTTAACGCCAGATTACTGGCAAAGGTATTGGCTTATTCGCTAACCAATACATCCACTTCGCGATGATTCTCTTGCAAAGAGTCGATGATCACGCGATAGGATCTGTCATTTTGAGAGTATTTAAGTTCCAGGCGACCATAGACGGTTTTCGCGGACGTTGGTTCACCAAGTTCGGCATCGTAGAACGATTTAATTTCAGATTCAGACAATTGACTAAAAAACGTCAAAATGGCTGGGTAATCATCATCATAACGAGAGAATACTTTCGCATCATGGGTTAATGGGATGTCCACAATGGCATCGGATGCCTGGGCTGGTTCAGCGCTGGCAAACGTCGCGCTGACTACGAGTGGTAAAAGCACAAAAATTCTTTTTAACATTGTTTTTAATATCATTGCGTCACTATTACTTCACGAATATCTTCGTTCAACAATGTAAATTTTTCCCTGCACACCGTCAAGTAAATTAATTATCCTAATACCAATCCCATTAAGTTTGTGCACAACTCAGAGTTAGGGCAGAGGTTCAGTTACCACATAGATTTTATTGATA
>NZ_JBHZSG010000073.1:0-7723 GCF_043642205.1 Thalassotalea litorea
ATCAATAAAATCTATGTGGTAACTGAACCTCTGCCCTAACTCTGAGTTGTGCACAAACTTAATGTGATTGGTATTACTGAACATTAAAATTGTAATATTGCTGCTTTTGATGGTCGCTAATGCTTGCGTAACTAAAATGCCACCATTCCATTGGGTAGTCTGTAAAGCCGTGGGTTTTCATCAGGTTCTTTAAGAGAGTTCGATTCGCCTGTTGTCGCTCGTTGATAGCCGGATTATCGGTATTAGAAATCGGGTCGAACAAATCATAGGCTGAGCCCATATCCAACTCTTGATACTCACCATGTTGGTCGAGTTTAACCAGCGTGACGTCGATAGAAAAACCGCGGCTATGGCCGGATCGTTCCGCGATGTAGGGGCCGACCAATGCCGATTTTGGCAGATTTGGATAATACTGTTCTTTGGTTTTAATATCATCCGCATCCCGCGCCCAGCGCATAAAATGGGCAACGGCTTTTTCGGGACGGTAGCAGTCAAAAAATTTTAATGTCATGTTTTGTGCTGCCAGTTCATTAACCATATTCTTTATTGCCGGTAAGGCATCGCGATGGATAAAACACTTTTGGCTCAAATACCCGTCAATGGTCTGTCCGACAAAATTATTCGTGCCTGCGTATCTAATATCGTACTGCACCTGATGTGCAACCGTTTTGATATCCACAAAGTGTTGTTTCCCCGCATCTGCGGCAAATGATTGACCAACGCCAATCAAACTGGCAAGCATCCACGAAAAATTAATAACTGTCTTACCCCGGCCCATAACTATGCTCCTATCACCATTAGTCCGGTAATAATATATGCGGCAACCGTCAAGCCGCCCGCAAACAATGCATAAGGTAACTGGGTTCGGACATGGTCAAGTAAATCGCATCCGGATGCGACGGCACTGACCGCGGTCGTATCGGAAATGGGCGAACAATGATCACCGAACACACCTCCTCCTAAAATTGCTGCCAACAGCAAAGGTGCAGGCAAATCAAGATTGATCACCAATGGCATGCCAATAGGGATCAACAGAGCAAATGTCCCCCAGGACGTTCCCGTGGTAAATGACATTAACCCGCCAGCAATAAATAACATCGCAGGTACTAAAAACAGTGGTAGATTGTCCGCAACCAGACCAGAAATAAATGCTCCCGTACCTAGTTGCTTTAAGCTTGCGCCAAGCGCCAGAGAAAATAAAACAATACAAACTAAAGGTAAAAGCTCGGACATCCCTTTAAAGCCAATCTTCGTCATTTCAACATGCTTAAATCGCTTCGAACCAACCATCATGGTATAGGCCACTAAACACGCTAACGTGGTGGCATATAACACCGATTTAGAACCGGAACCCTGGGTAAAATCACCGCCACCGGTGAAAAACATAAAGAACACCATGGATAGAGACATGGTCAGCAGTGGTACTAACATAAAAGCAGGCTTGGACGGTTTTACATCAAGCTCAATGTGCTTATGACTGCGTTGTTGCTCAATCTCTGCTTGTTTTAATGGGCCGTGAAGCTTGTCAGTCCAACAGGTGTAGACAACGACCGCTAACGTGATCAGCGCATAAAAATTCAACGGAATAGTGGCGATCAGAATACCGACCAGGGATTGTTCTAACTCATAGTTACCTAATAAACCTAACACATAGGCACCCCACCCGTTCATCAGCAATAGAATACAAATGGGGGCGGAGGTGGAATCAATAATATATGCTAGTCGTGCCCGGCTCATTTCGAATTTATCAAACAATCCCCGGGAAATAATCCCCGCCATTAGGACACTCAGGTTTGATTCGATAAAGATCACAACCCCAGTGAAAAACGCTAAAAAACGCGACCGTCTTGCACTGCCACTTACGCCTTTACGGATCAGAAAATTTACCGTTGCTGTTACCCCGCCTGATTCACGCATAAAGGCCAATAAGGCACCAACAAGTAAAGAAAACACCAGAATTCGGGTATTGCCATCTGATTGAAATACGCCGACGACTCGCTCTACGCTGGCAATACCAAACGTTAACAGCGATTCTGACGTCCCCGCATCCGACATCAGCATCAATAGCTCAGAACTGGCGATGGCAAGCAACAGTGCCAGAATTACTTCTTTTTTCCAAAGCACCATAATGATGGCCACTAAGGGGGGTATTACCGAAATCCAATCTGACACAACAACTCCTGAATGTTTTTTTATTTTGAATGACTTACCACCACATTTCGCTCGCGCAAGCGACACGGCGCCATTCAATTCTGTTAATCGACAATGATATCCTTGGTCAAGACTTTGCTCAAACACTTTTATCCTGTGCATGAAGCGCGAGCATTTGGATATCGCAATGCCTTCGCATAACAAGAATAATTTATTACCATTGCATTTTACAATAAGAAAGCATTATTCTTACAATAATGATATCCCCGATTCAGATGAATCTAAGACGTGAATCGGTTAAATGAAAAACGCCTGACGAGGGAAACGTATCCTTTGCGATACACCAAATCGGAGGATGGATTGGCAACCATTGCCAGGTAGCGCCGAACCAATAGCATAAAAATAGGTATACACTGAAATTAAAGATTTTTAGGGTATACCACGCTGTCGTGATAGCCATGAAACAATAATTATCAAGTCCATGTTTCTGATAAGATTGAATCACAAAGCAACACAATATCAACCAAAATTGATGAATTAGCCGCCAACAAACGGGTTTCTCAATGATAACAAGAACGATGTATGCGATGAATATGAGACGATTAACAGCAAAACCGGGTTCAACACTAGCAAGTAAATTCTGGCTGATCCTTGTTATTGCTCACGGTATGATAATGAATCATGCCACAAGTGCCGACAATAGCGCTTTGTCCGATAATTTTTCAGGTAACTTATATAGCAATGTCATCGACATCGATACGTTAAAGTTAACCCCTGAATTTTGGCAGCAATCTTTGCGTAAACAGCAAGGTAGCAATGCCAATAGCGTGCTAATGACTGCCAGTCAAATTCAAGCGTTTAACACCGAACAATTCAATCGTGGTACCTATTTAAAGCAACCCTTAAGTTTTCCTGATCGTCTTGCTGCCGATACTATTGAAAAGTTTGTTCGCGCCATCAGTAAGCCCGCAAGCTCAGAACGTTTCTTTGCTAATGGCGAAAGACTGAGCCAAAGCCATTATCAGGCTTATGATGATTTAATGAATTTGGACGCTCTGAAAGGATACCAAAACGTTCGTTTTGCTCTGGTAACGAAACGAACCAGCTTACGAACCTACCCAACATTGGATAGGGTATTTAATGCCAACATGGATCTCGACTTGGATCGTTTTCAGGAAACCGGCGCTTTTCCCGGCGAACTATTAGCGGTTGTCCACACTTCAAAAGATGGCAAGTGGCATTTTGTCCGTAGCTATAACTATCGGGCCTGGGTTCAGGACAAGGATATCGCTTTTGCCAGCCGAGCTCAGGCTGAAGATTTCCATACGCAACAAAATCGATTAGTCATCACTGGTGATAAAGTCTTTACAACCTTCAACCCTGTGAATGATAAAACATCGCAGCTGCAGTTAGATATGGGCGTATCACTGCCTATCATTAGCCACAGCGAGTTTGCAAAATACCAGTTAAATCGCCACAACCCTTACACCGGTTATATCGTAAAAATGCCGACCCGACAAGATAATGGCCAACTTAAAATTGAACCCACTTTGATCCCAAGAAGTGCCGATGTTAATGTTGGCTATCTACCATTTACCCAGGAAAATGTTATCAACCAGGCATTTAAGTTTCTCGGTGAGCGCTATGGCTGGGGTCATGACTATAATGGCCGTGACTGCACCGGCTTTGTCGGCGAAATATATAAAACCTTTGGTATTGTTATGCCGCGAAATTCCGGACAACAGGGTAGCGACAGTTATGGCAATAACCTTCGTTTTGATAAATCGGTAACCGCGTCGCAAAAATTACCGGAGCTGGCCAATCTCGAAGTAGGAGATTTACTGTATTTACCAGGCCATGTCGCTATGTTTCTTGGCTATCACGACGGCAACCCCTTTATAATCCACGATGTCTATGGAATGGGCTATGTGGATCATCAGGGCAATAAAGTAAAAGGCATACTCAACGGTGTTTCCGTCACGCCGCTTTTACCTTTCAAAGGTTACATCAATTCTTTATATAACATTAAGAAAATTCGCTATTATGAATCTAACTAAATCACGGCTTGATCAAGGACGTCTGACAAAATTTCGTCTGGGCCGATTAAAGGTACCTCTGGTTACCCCCTTTAAAACCGCGCTACGCAGTGTTGATCATGTCGATGATGTGGTGGTGGAGCTTGAACTGGACAATGGCATGATCGGCTATGGCTCAGCGCCGGCAACGGCGGTAATAACCGGGGATACCCATGCCTCTATCATGGCCGCAATCAGGGACTTTATCTGGCCTGCTATCCTTGGCAAGCATATCCGCGATTTGAATGATATTTGTCAGCTGATCGACAAAGCAATGATCCACAACAGCAGTGCTAAAGCCGCCGTTGAAATTGCCATTTATGACCTTTGGTCGCAAAGTCTGGGCTTACCTTTGTATCAAGCGCTTGGCGGTGGCATTTCGCAATTGCACACGGATATTACCATTAGTGTTAACCATCCCGACGAAATGGTTAGTGACGCCATCAAGGCCGTGGATCTTGGTTATGACACCTTAAAATTAAAAGTAGGAAAAGATTTGCAACTGGATATCGATCGCATCGGTGCCGTTGCCAAAGCCGTTGGACCCGATATTCGATTACGTCTGGATGCAAATCAAGGCTGGAGCGCGAAGCAATGTATTCAGGCTATTAGTGCCATGAATCGGGCCGGCATTGAATTTGAACTGATTGAACAACCAGTTGCCGCCGATGATATTTCAGGCCTGAAACACTGCACTGAACAATTGCATACGCCGGTGATGGCGGACGAAACGGCGTTCTCTTTCGCCCAGTCATTGCATCTGATGCAGAATCAGGGTTGTGATATCATCAATATAAAATTGATGAAAGCTGGTGGGATCTCCAAGGCACTTCATATTGCCGATGCGGCAACCGCTTTTCGAATGCCCTGTATGATGGGCTGCATGCTGGAAAGTAGTATAGGTGTCGCCGCAGCCGCACATGTGGCAGCGTCCCGACACCAGGTGATCACAAAAATTGATCTGGATTCACCAAGCTTATGTCAATTCAACCCCGTGGCAGGCTCTGTTGAATTTCACGATGCCGCCATTTCATTAAATCAATCTCCAGGGCTGGGGATTGAATCGATTCAATCATTAACCTACCTGTAGACACGGAGCTGTAGCTATCATGCCTGAGTGTAAACGATTTAAATCCTTGTTATTTTTAACCATACTGAATGCCGTTGCCTTGGTGCAGGGGTGCGATGATACCCAACAACATGGATTAAATGAAAAACCAACCAAAGTGAGCCAACAACAATCTCTGATAAAAGCGGGCAAATTTGCCGAGGCAAGAGCCAGCATTCAACAGCAACTGGAAGGGAAAAAACTTTCCGTAAAACAGCGAGAAGGGTTACAGTTTGAACTGGAAAGGATGGACCGAATTGAGCAGGATTTCAGTGCCGATTTAAGTGATATTCGCGCATATATCGAGAAACACATTGGCAAAGTCAGCGATCAGGAGCTAGCCAAATGGCAATCCGAAGGCTTATTGGAGCATCGTATTATTGATGGGCAGACCAAATATTTTCGCAGCGCCGGATACAACTTATTTCAATTGGATGAACAGGCGTTAAAACGACGCAAAGGCTATGTACCGTTTACTGACAGAGCCCCGTTATATGCTTTGCACCAGCATCACAAAGATATTGTCAGTCAGGTCGACGTTGCAAACACTCAAGTTGAAAAGAAACGTTTTAAAATCAGGTACAGTTTGACGGTTAACGCCAATGCGGTACCACAGGGAGAAATGGTAAAAGCCTGGATCCCCTTCCCTCGTAACATCGAAGGCCGTCAGGAAAATATTCGCTATCTGGACTCCAGTCCGAAAGTCCATCAAATTGCTTCAGAGGAAAGCCTGCAAAGAACCATATATTTTGAAACTCCAGCGGTTGAAGATAAACCAACGGAATTTTGGGTCGAATATGAGTACGATACCTATGCCGTGTCTGTGCCTGTCGAACCTGAACAAGTCACGGCTGTGATGCCCGATGATGCGTTAATGGAATATTTGCAACAACGTCCTCCGCATGTGGTCTTTACCCCAGAAATCCAGGCACTTTCTGAACGCATTGTAGGCGATGAGACCAACCCCTATAAAATCGCGCAAAAGCTTTTCACCTATGTGGATAATATCCCTTGGGCAACGGCGATAGAGTATTCAACCATTCCCAACATTAGCGAATATGCCATGACCGCCGGTCACGCCGATTGTGGACAACAAACCATGTTGCTGATCACATTATTGCGATACAACGGCATACCCGCTCGCTGGCAGTCGGGTTGGGAATTCTCCCCCAAAAAATTTGATACCATGCATGACTGGGGTATGGTCTATTTCGCGCCCTATGGTTGGGTTCCTATGGATGTTACCCATGGGGTTTTGGACAGCGATGAAGAGGCGTTAAAGTGGTTTTATTTAAGCGGAATCGATTCTTATCGTTTGATTTTCAATGATGATTACTCTCAGGGATTTGAGCAGGCGAAACAACACTTTCGCTCTGAAACGGTGGACTCTCAACGCGGTGAGGTGGAGTGGCAAGGTGGCAACCTGTATTTCAATCAATGGCGTTATGATATGCAATGGCAGGATATATCAGACGAATTAGTTAGTGAACAAGCAGTGTTGTCGACCCTCGCCAAGCCGGATTTCTTGTTGCCGGAATTAGATAGTGACCAAGTCGTTATGGTGATCACTGATGATGAAAACGCGATTCAGGGAAAGTTATTTAGCTTCGAAAAACAAATCGAGACACAAAACAACCCCACCACCTGGAAATCTGCCAATATTGAAACCGATATTGTCGTTGGCAAAACCGGAATTGCCTGGGGTAAAGGACTGCACCCGGAACAACCCGGAAAACAAAAGCAAGAAGGTGATGGTAAAGCACCGGCGGGTGTATTTCGACTTGGTACCGCGTTTGGTTATTTACCAGATTTACCAACCGGCTTGAATTACGAACCTATGACCGCGAGCCACTTTTGCATGGATGTGGGCGGTTCACCGTTATACAACCAGATCGCCGATACTAAAGTTGTTGGCGAACAAGCATTGGCAGGAAATTCCGAGCCAATGCGCCGGGACATTCATAAAAATGATCAGGTTTATAAAAAAGGCATTTTTGTTCACCACAACCCAGATAATCTCGCCGGTAGCGGCAGTTGTATTTTTATCCATTTGTGGCGCTCTGACTCCAGTCCGACACTTGGCTGTACCGCTATGGACGAAACAGCTATGGATAAGTTATTAGCCTGGTTAGATAAAGATAAAAATCCGCTGATGGTTACCCTGACCAAGGCTCAGTACGAATCGTTAAAACGTGACTGGCGATTACCTGAAATACCGGCTAACTAAGCCTCATGAAGCACAAAAAAACGGCAAAAAATTACCTGCCCTGCCCCCAATTGTTCGGCCATACAACTCCCCCTCGTTATTTATCACAGTAATACCAATCCCATTAAGTTTGTGCACAACTCAGAGTTAGGGCAGAGGTTCAGTTACAACATAGATTTCGTT
>NZ_JBHZSG010000074.1:0-7329 GCF_043642205.1 Thalassotalea litorea
ATCAACGAAATCTATGTTGTAACTGAACCTCTGCCCTAACTCTGAGTTGTGCACAAACTTAATGGGATTGGTATTACATAGCAAACCCTTATCATGGGGGTATGTTTCGTGCTGCCCCTATCTCTCAGGCAATTGTATTTTTGACAGAAAAGAGCGCAAGTAGAGAGAGCATGTAGAGAAGGAAAAATGCGAGTAAGAGTTTATCGGGTGTTTACTCCGTCTTACTCGCACCTTGATTAATCGATGCGGACGTATTGTCCTTTAAAGTTTTGAGTTTTAAATTCGATAACGGCTTGCGCATTCGAGGTTTTTTGTACCAAAATGCGTGCCATGCCGTTGGCCAATTCAATACTACTGGAGCCGTTTGGCGTCCCCTGATTTTCGATAAGCTTTGCATTGCTATCGAGTGAAGAAAAGTAACCTCTGTCTTCATAATCGGTAACGAGTCGTCCATCACTATCAATAATCGATGCGGTTACCAGATATAAATTTTCAGAAACTCGCTCAGAGCTTAACGCAACCTTTTTAGGTTTATCGTGCGTGCCTACTTGGTACTCGAGCGCTAGGCTATCTTCGATGACCATGTTACCGTCATTAAACCCTTTTACGTAAAGTTGGTTTTTACCTTCAGAGAAAGGCACTTTCCAGACTAGCCCATGGGCAGGATATTGACCGTGGATGCGGTCTTTTTTGCCGAGCGTTTCACCATTGAGATACAATTCCGCCTGTTCGGTATTACAGTAAACTTTAACGTTTCGACCCGCTTTGGGCCCATACCGTACCGTCCAGGTTTTCGACTCGATGTAACACATAGGTGTTTTTTGCCAATAACTGGCGAACACGTAATAGCTGTCTTTGGGGTTACCGGCTCGATCAACCAGACCCTTTTGATTTACGTAGGGGATTGGATTTTCCGGTCGAAGCGGTGTTCCAAAATCTTTAAAAGCCCACTGGGCATTGCCGATAAATCCCGGGAATCGTTCTGAAACGCTCAGGTGCCAGTCAAACAAATTGACCATGTAGTTTTCGTTCCAGTTTGAATCCTTGGCAACACTTTTGACAATCGCTTGATTCATCGCTTCTGAAACTGAGACTTGTGCATCACGAATGCCTAATTCGTCAATCGGTGATTCTTCATGGCGGCCAACATGACTGGAACCTCCGTATTCCATATGGATAAGGGCCGGATATTTTTCCATTGAAGATTGCAGTGCTTCCTCGTATTGACCGTAAGCTCCGCCGTACCATCCCGCCCAAATTGAGGGCGAAAAAATATCAACAATATCTGCCCCGGGGTAATATTTTCGTAATGTCGTAAACCTTGATGGATCAATATCTTTGATTAAATCGTTAAGCTTTTGCACGTAAGGGGTGACAACGTCTTCAGCGCCACCTCCGGGAAAATCTTCTTCCCAGTACATTTCATTACCAATCGACCAGAATGCAATGCTCGGGTGGTTGCGATTCTGCTGTATTTGTCGCGTTAACAGTGACTCTGTATTGGCTTCCCAGGTTTCTCCACCTTTGCCTCCGCGGCACCAAGGTAATTCATCCCAAACAATTAAACCGAGTTCATTGGCAGCTTTGTAGACTTCTGGATCTTGCGGGTAGTGGCCAAGGCGGACAAAATTTGCGCCAATGTTTTTTATTTGCTCTAAGTCTTTTCGGTGTTGGATATTGGACAAAGCTGCACCGAATCCTGCATGCTCTTCATGTCGATGCGTACCTCGTAACAAGACTCTTTCACCATTTAAGAAAAACCCTTTACCTTCTTTGTGTTCAAACCAACGAAACCCAGTTGTCACTTCTTTACTCGCAAGCACCCTGTCGTTATCCGATAATGTGACTTTTACACGATACAAGTCAGGTGAATCAACTGACCAGAGGGCAGGGTTGGTAATTTTGTTCAAAGCGAGGGTGAGGCTTTGAGCGCCTTGATTGATAGCGATGTTGGTGTGCGTTTTACTAATCATTTTATCTGTCGGGTCAAAGATTTCGGCGACCAACGTCGATTGTGGGTAGCTTTTCGTCGAATCGAAATTCAGCTCTGCGACTGCCTCGACCAGTTCATGGGAGACCTTTGGGGTTGTGACTGTCAGGTTTTCTAGATATACGTCGTCACTTTCAATCAGCCAGACATCACGCGTCAAACCGCCAAAGATAAAAAAATCGGACTTTTGCGATGGAATAATATCTGGGTTGTATGCGTTGCTGACACGCACCATGATGTTGGCAATTTTGTCGCGGTTAACATAATCGGTAATTTCAAAGGTAAAGCCGATGTAGCCACCGATATTTGTCCCGGCCAGTTTCCCATTCACATAAACGTCAGCTTGCGTATTTGCGCCTTCAAAATATAAGAATTGGCGCTTGGCGTTGGAAAGTTCTAATCGTTTTTTGTACCAGCTCGCATCTCGTCGGTAGCCGGGCTGTGCATCGACCGTATCGGTGCGATTCCAGGTGTGCGGCAATTGAATGGGTTGCCAATTTTTACTGTTTAACGCTTGCGATACGTTCGCATGGTTTTCTTGCAGGTACTGCCAGTCTTGATTGATATTAATGGTTTTGTCATCGCTGGCAAAAGTATTCATCGACGCCAAGATTAAACCAATGATCCATATTGTGCGGATTAAGATCTTTGGTGTCATAAATTATCCCTCATTACAGTGTGCAGGCAAACTTACCTGAACCTACATCTTGTTTTGTCAGGTTGAGCTCATAAGAAAACAGTAGTTTACACATGGTTATCTCCTGAGCTGCAGTTGTATTGATCAAATGGTTTGGTATGAGTGGCAATTGCTTGTTGCTGGATTGCTTGTTGCCGGATTGAGTTTCACCAGAACGGTGACCATAGATCCTTAACGCTGGCACGATCATATGCCGCGTATCAATCTCTGATTCAGACTTACCTTGCCACAAGGCACGGTTGTCAGCATTTTCTAATAAGTAGTCAAATGCTTTAAGAATACGCGCATCGCGTTTGTCAGGATAACGCCATAAATCCACATCGGCTAGCGAGGCCATTTCAGCGAGTTGGGTAAAAGCGAGTAGATTAAAGGCGCTATAGTGAAATGGACGGGTGCGGCTGAGTTCGTGTGGCTGTAAACCCTGTTCGTTAATTTGTGCGATGATGCGCTTTTTACTGTTCTCAAATACTGCTCTGGCTTGCTCTAACTCATTTAAATACAAATGACTGCCAGCAACCAAAGCATCATAATAGGTGCCATGATTATTCAGTTTCGAATTCTGTTCACGGCCTATTTCACTGGTTTTTAGCCAATTCAAAAACTGCGTTAGCCAACCGTTAAACGCCTGGTTAAAGTCGTCATCGGTGGCATTTTTCGTCAGTGTCAGACTGTCTAAGATGACCAGTAAATGCCTAAATTCAATGATGCCATAGGGCCTGCCACTGGCAACGCCCGGTACCCCCTGAGCAAAATTTAAGTGCGCTGACATGGCCGTATCTGAATTCAAAAACCAGAACTCAACCAATTGCTGTAATTTTTCGGCATAGCGTTTTTCGTCTGTATAATAGTAGGCTAACCCCAGCTTGAAACAGGCTTGTGATAGGGTGAAAAACATCTCATTGTCAGCGTCTTTCCCCCGAAATTGATGGTTGCGTTCACCATCGCGTTTGATCCAGGGTAAACCATCTGCAGTACGGGGATTAGGCCACCAATACGGGCCAACGCTGTAATAATCGTTCGGCTTACCACCGGGTAGCAGAGGTGGGCTTTGCGTGACACTCAGCGGTTGCATCGCTAGCGCCTGCTCTGCATCACTAATCAGAGCTTGCCATTGTGGTGATTGTTGGTGACGGGTCGATAAGGCCTTTTTGATGATGTCCAGCTGCGGTTGTTCTGCTAGCAGTAACTTTGATTGTTGTGCCGCACAAGCCGATGAAACCCATAGTGATAACAGGGCAATATTCAGACTTACCAGATGTCTCCAAAACGTCATTAGCGCGCCATCCAGCCGCCATCAACAAGTAAAATGTGGCCATTCACATAATCAGAAGCTTTACTGGATAAAAACAAGGCTGCACCATTTAAATCCGAAGGTTGACCCCATTCACCGGCAGGGATCCTGGCGGTAATGCTGTCATTGCGTTCTTTGTTATTTCTGAGTTGTTCGGTGTTATCTGTCGCAAAATAACCCGGAGCAATGGCATTAATCTGAATACCTTTATTGGCCCACTCATTGGCCAATGCTTTAGTTAACTGAGCAACGGCACCTTTACTGGCTGCGTACGAAGGCACGGTAATGCCGCCGGAAAAGCTAAGTAAAGAAGCGATATTAATAATTTTGCCATTACCTTGCTCAAGCATGATCTTTCCCACCGCTCGACAAAATCGAAATACGCCGGTGGCATTGGTATTCATGACATCTAACCAGTCTTGATCGGAATGATCTTCGGCCGGTGCTCGCCTGATAATACCTGCATTGTTCACTAATATATCAATGCGACCAAATGTCTGAAATACGGTATTAACCGTATCGGCTATTTGCTCTGCATCGGATTGATCGCAAGGGAGAAATAAATGCTGAGGATTTTGAGCAGACAGTTTTTCTTTGGTATTTGCCAGACTTTTTTCAGAACTGGCTACAGCGACGACAATCGCGCCAGCTTGTGACAGCGCCAAGGCCATTGCCTGACCTAAACCACGACTTGCACCGGTGACAATTGCGACTTTGCCCTCGACAGAAAATAAAGAATTAATGTACGGATTCATTTTACTACCCACTCTTTTTTGATAAATTGGTTAATATTGGTAATGTGGTAAAGCCAATTTTGTTAGTGTATATTGGCTCGATTCGAAAGTCTAGATTATTGCTAGGAGGGAAAATGGTGAATTTAAAATTTCAGGTTATGTCTTGTTTTGTTATATTTTTCAGTCAGTTTAGCGTTGCTAATGAGGCTGGGAATTGGCAGGAGTTTCAGTTTGTAGCAAAGAACAAATTGGACATACCAGTTACGAATGCGGAAATTTGCCTACCAAAACAAGAATTACCATTTCCTGCTGAATCGGTTTTTGTTGTGAGTGGTAGTCAAGGTATGGATCACCAGTCTACGGATTGTAATGGCGACTTTGAAACCGGTGATATCCAACTATTGTTAGACTTTGAGGCAAATGAAAGCAAAAGCATTATTATTTACTTTAACCCTGAGACGGCATCAGCACATGAGCCATCAATTAGGACGCAGGCTGAACTTGCTGTAAGGGTTAGTGGTAAAATGAATGACGAGGGACGATTAGTAGGGGGGACTTATCTACCCGTTAATCGATATACGTTGCCACAAGAACATACCCTTGGGGATCATCTTTTCAAATACGAAGGTATTGGTCTCGAATCGAACCTGATGGCTTACCGCTACTACTTCGATCACCGTGGTTCGCTCGATGTATTCGGCAAATCAACGGAAAAGTTGGTGTTACCGGTTATTGGAATCGATGGTAGTAACTATCACGAAATGAATGACTGGGGCATGGACGTGCTTAAGGTTGGAGATTCATTTGGTCTTGGTACACCGGGTGCGATGCAACAGGATTCTATGACTCGAATGAGTCAGTTTGAATCCTTGCAGGTAAAACTTCATAGTGGCGTTAATTCCTCTGCGTTTGAGCTGTCTTTTGATAACTGGCAAATACCAGCCGACACCGTTAATGCGACAGTGCAATATGCTATCAACCATGGGGATTCTAAAGTTAAAGTTACTGCGGTCGGCTCGAAAACCTTAGAGCATTGGCTGACCGGCATCGTCAACCATGGTTTGAGCCCGATTATTTATGATGCTAAAGACTCTACATGGGGTTATTTCGCAACATACGGCAAGCAAAGTCTGGCCGGAGACAATTTAGGGCTTGCGATATTTTTTAAAACCGAGGATCTGGTAAACCAGGTTACCGATGAAAATAGCCATACCCTTATCCTTGGTAAGGATACGAATACCATTAGCTACTACTTTCTTGCCGACTGGCAGGGAGGTATCGGAGGAAGTGATGAGTTACAGCAATTTAAGGTTAAGCTCGCAAAGGAAATAACCAAACTCAATTCTCCAATTCAAGTAATATATCAAGATTAATAGAAGGAATACGATATGAACATCTTACACACTGCGGATAATGTTCGTTACAAAACCATGACCAATGAAGAGCTCAAGCAATCATTTACCATCGAAGGATTGTTTCAGGCGGGCGAACTCAAGATCACCTATACCGATATAGACAGAGGCGTCGTAGGCGGTATTGTGCCAACGGCATCTGCGATTGATTTGCCAGTATATAAAGAACTTGCTGCGGACTATTTTTGTCAACGCCGTGAGTTGGGCATTATCAATATTGGCGATAAGGGTTCTGTTACTGTCGATGGCCAAACATACAATATGGCGAATAAAGACAGCCTATACGTAGGAAAAGGGGCGAAGGAGATTGCCTTCACGAGTGAAAACGCTAGCAACCCGGCGAAATTCTATCTGGTCAGTTACCCAGCGCATGCGGCATATCCAACCAAATTAGTCACCAAAAATGATGCGAATAAACTGGAATTAGGCGCTCAGGAGACCAGTAATGAACGTATTATCTATCAGTCCATCTGTCCCGGTATTGTAGATAGCTGCCAGTTAGTGATGGGTTTTACGGAACTTGCTAAAGGCAGTGTTTGGAACACGAATCCACCACACACCCATGCACGCCGTTCGGAAATTTACATGTATTTTGATATGGCAGAAGAGCAACGAGTTTTCCACCTGATGGGCGAACCTCATGAAGTTAAGTCGCTCGTTTTAGCCCCAGAGCAACCTGTAGTTTCTCCAAGCTGGTCAATCCATAGTGGTGTTGGAACCTCGGCATATACTTTCATCTGGGCGATGGGTGGAGAAAATCAGGAATTTACCGACATGGATCATTTAACACTCGGTGAACTAAGCTAAAAAATTAATTGGTAAGGCCACTTGACAAGGTGGCAGCATTGATTGAATATTGCACAGTGTGGTATGAATATACTGTGCAATTAATAATCATAAAGCACTCAGCACTTGTAAAAAAAGACGTAAGTAAAAAGTTAGAAAGTAATTAAAACAAAAAACATTACACAAACAAAAAATAAGAAACAACAATTCAAACTGATAGACAAACTACATAAAACAATAATGGAGTCTAGCGTCATGGGGAATAACACAAAATTTGTAGGTTCAACGTTTACTAAAACGTCAGTAGCTATCGCAATTGGCATGAGTTTAGGAAGTTTTAACGCCTACGCACAAGAAGACAATTCAACAGCAAGCAATCAAGATATCGAAGTTATCGAAGTGTCCGGTATTCGCTCTGC
>NZ_JBHZSG010000075.1:0-7073 GCF_043642205.1 Thalassotalea litorea
GGCCCATTTACTGCCCTATATTTCATTAATATAGAATGACTATATCAATAAAATCTATGTTGCAAATGAACCTCGGCCCTAACTCTGAGTTGTGCACAAACTTAGTGGGATTGGTATAAGGTCACTTGGTTGACCTTATTTTAGCTTTTTTTAGTATGGTGGATTATGAATCGTCCTTTAACTGACGATACAAATACTGACTCGAAAGCCGCAGAGTTATACGACTTTACGGTTATTGATCCTGATGTGTGTCACCGCGCTCGCATGAGTCGCGATGAACGTTTTGATGGCCAGTTTTATACCGCGGTACTAAGTACAGGTATCTATTGTCGACCGATCTGCCCTGCCCGCTCCCCGAAAGAAGAAAACGTTCGTTATTACTTCAGTGCCGCACAAGCTGAGCATCAAGGATACCGTCCCTGCAAACGCTGTCGTCCCGAATTAGCGCCGCAATCTCGCCACTCGACATTATCATCCATGCTGGAGCAGGTTAAAGGAGATCCCGGTCTCAAAGTAAAAGACCTTGCCGCATCACTGCAAATCAGCGAACGGCAATTACAACGTCAATGTCAGGACGCCCTTGGGATGACACCTAAAGCTTTTATCAACCAACAGCGTGGTATTTTTGCTCGTCAATATCTGATTGGTTCTGACTTATCGGTTAATGACGTCGCTTATTTGAGCGGGTTTAATAATCTCCGTAGTTTCAATCAACACATAAAAAGCCAATATGGTTGCAGCCCTAAAGAACTTCGTGAACAACAAAATCGACCGGTAGATAACACCCAGAGCTATGACTATCGACTCAATTATCAAGGCGATTTGAACTGGCCATCGATGCTGTCATTTTTAAGGGGAAGACAAATTCCGGGGGTTGAATATGTTGACGAAAATAGTTATCAACGCAGTATAGAAATTGACGGTATTACAGGCTGGTTTAAGGTAACCAATGCCAGTGATAAGAAACTCAATATCAATGCTCTGAATTTAGAAATTTATCTCACTGATTATTCGGCACTGGATAAGGTCGTGCGCCGAGTCCGACATATGCTCGATTTAGACTGTGATCTTGAACAAATTCGCAAAACGTTAAGCAGTGATAACCGGCTTGCAACGATTGTGGCTGACAATCCAGGGCTTCGCCTTCCCGGTTGTTGGGATATTTTTGAATTTACCATTCGTGCCATCCTTGGCCAGCAGATCACCGTAAAAGCGGCAACAACCCTTGCTGGCAGGATTGCCAATCGTTTTGGTACACCGGTGACGTTTCCCAACAGCTTAAGTGCTAAGGTCGATAACCTGTTTCCAACGATTGATTCTATGATGACTCAGTGTTTCGGTAATTCTGGTGAGCTAAAGGATTTTCAAGACCTTGGCATTACCACCACACGCCAAACTACCTTGCTGGACTGGCTGAGCTTTTACCAGCAACATCAGCATTGGTTTAATCCACAGGTAGATTTTGAAAAGTTCGTCGATTTATTGTGTCAACAAAAAGGCATTGGCCCCTGGACCGCCCATTATATTGCGATGCGCGGTGTTGGCGTTGTCGATGCGTTCCCTGCCGAAGACTTAGGGATTATTAAGGCGCTGGCTGTTGATGGGGTAAGACCGAAGAAAAAAGAGATACTACAAAGCGCTGAAAAATGGCGACCATGGCGAGCCTATGCGGCCATTTATTTGTGGCATTCGCTTAGTAATTAATATTGGTACAAGAGACAATTAAAAGAGAAAAAACTATGTATTATCATATTTTTACAAGTAAATTTGGCGATATTGCGTTGCTGGCCAATGAACAGGGGCTTACTGAGCTAAGCTTTCAACAAGGAAATGTACCTATCGACATCAAAGCCGAGTATCAACACGCACCAGAAAAATTTGCTAAGGTTTGTCAGCAGTTAACCGAGTACTTCGATGGTAAGCGTACGGAATTTAGTGTCAAACTGGCGCCCGTTGGCACCCAGTTTCAAAAACAGGTTTGGCGAGCTCTACAGAAAATACCATTTGGCAACACCTGCAGTTATGGTGAGCTGGCGAACAGTATTGATAATCCGAAAGCCGTTCGTGCCGTAGGTACGGCAAATGGTGCAAATAAAATTGCCATCATCATTCCCTGTCACCGCGTCATTGGTGCTAATAAAACGCTTACCGGATATGCCGGTGGATTGGATTTAAAGGCAAAATTACTCTCCCTTGAGGGTGCCGACTTTAAAGCGAAATAAACGCAATTAATTGGCGTAATTTCGGGAATACGGAATTTAGAGCGCAGTTTTAGCTGCTCACAGACGGCAGTGAATCTTAATGCCTTTTCTGGTCACTGAATTCTCCACTCTGCATGCTAATTTTGTTATCATCTTTTCACATTGAAACGCTCGATTAGATAACTTAGATAAGATCAAAATGGAAGTAGTACTGGTTAGCCTGGGGCTGGCAATCATCGCCTTTATGGTTTGGAAACTCATTCAAGCCCGACAATACAATGGATTTATCGATTGGTTAAATGTTGAGATAAAGCCGCAGGTTCTTGAGACCATTGAGCAGGAACTTATCGAGTCACGCTGCAAGTTAACGCCAAACAACGAAACCCATATCCAAGCCACCAAAGCCTATTATGGCGCCTACCCTATTCGTATTTTTGAAGCAGCACTAGCCCGTGAAATTATCCCGGTAGAATGGCTCAACGCTCGCAAACATAAACGTTTTGCTTCACACATGATGGCAGCACAAGGCCAATATCGGGTCAAAGCGAACTAAACGGGAGCAGAGACTCCCTGAGCAAGTATCGCAGCCAATACTCCAAGCACGTGACAGAAAACGTCACTTCGGGTACACAATCAAAGATTGTTCCGGGTTGCCGACATGGACGTTGACATGCAGAATTTCTCAGGAACTGAAAATATGTAACCGCGACATAATTCGTCGCTCCCAGCTCGCTGATGTCATCAGCTCCGAGTACACGCGGTTCATAGCAAAAGCAAAAACCTTGGGTCATACCCATAGGTTGATCTCACAGTCATTAACGGCCTGTTAGCAACTTCTCATGTACAAAATTTGATTTCCCCAACACGACAAATAAAAAATCTCCTTTATACTGAAAATTAAGCAATATTTAGCTTCTACTCTATTGTTTAGAGTCGGCTGTACTATGATTAGAAACTAATTGGGAAACCTTTTGAATGGATTCAACAAACGACGTTGGTAGTTCGGTGCTTCAAATCCATTCAGGAGACAATGATGTTCAAGATAAAACGCTTTGTAAGTTGCCTAATACTTACATTTATAATGCTGTCAAATCCACTCTTCGCGGCAGACAAGCCAAATATTCTGGTAATTTGGGGCGATGATATTGGCTGGCAGAATTTAACTTCCTATGGCCTCGGAGTTATGGGGTACTCGACCCCAAATATCGACCGTATCGCCAATGAGGGACTTCGATTTACCGACCATTATGCTCAACCCTCTTGCACTGCAGGACGAGCAGCCTTTATTACTGGTCAGTATCCAATTCGCTCAGGGATGACCACCGTTGGACAGCCCGGCGATTCGCTAGGCTTGAAAAAAGAATCACCGAGCCTGGCCGAGGTATTGAAAGATGAAGGCTATGCAACGGGCCACTTTGGTAAAAACCATCTTGGTGACCGCAATGAGCACCTACCAACGGTACATGGTTTCGACGAGTTTTTTGGTAATCTATATCACTTAAATACTCAGGAAGAATCAGAACAACGCGATTATCAAAACTTTGGTAAGCAGTTTTCCGGTGACATAGAGTCCTATGAAAATAAATTCGGTACTCGTGGTGTCATTCATTCTTTTGCGACAGATAAGAATGATAAAACCGAAGATCCAAGATTCGGAATGGTTGGCATGCAAACGATTAAGGATACCGGACCACTAACGCAGGAGCGCATGAAAAACTTTGACGAAGGCGAAGTTATTCCCAAAGCGTTTGATTTTATGAAGAATGCCAAAAAAGATGGCAAACCCTTCTTTGTCTGGCTTAACACCAGTCGCATGCACTTATACACCCGCCTGAATGACAAATGGCGTTATGCTGCGGAACAATACACATCAGAGGCGGATTATCACGGTTCTGGTATGTTGCAACACGATCATGACATCGGTCTTGTGCTCGATTTTCTCGAAGACAACAAACTCGATGACAATACGATCGTCTGGTATTCCACCGACAATGGTCCAGAGCACTCTTCGTGGCCGCATGGTGCCACCACACCATTCAGGGGCGAAAAAATGACGACTTATGAAGGTGGCGTTAGAGTACCTTCAATGATCCGCTGGCCTGGTAAGTTTAAAGCAGGAGCTGTCTTAAATGGCATTCAGGGGCATCAGGATATGTTTACCAGTTTGGCCGCCGCTGCTGGAGTTAAAGACGTCGCCAAAGACATGATGGACGAAAAGAAACAGTACATCGACGGGGTAAACAATCTGCCTTATTGGATGGGGGAATCCGATAAATCAGCCCGTAATCACATATTCCACTACTATGAGTCAAAACTTACTGCGGTTCGAATAGGTCCATGGAAATTCCATTTTTCCACCAAAGAAGACTATTACGCCAACGTGATCCCAAGAACGGTTCCATTGGTATTTAATATTCGTATGGACCCGTTTGAAACTTACGATAACAGTGATTCCTATGGACACTTGTTGCAGAAGGTTTCCTGGCTTATTCAACCTATGGGTGTATTGATGGGGGCACATTTGCAATCACTCGCGGAGTACCCGCCAGTGCAAGGTGGTAAGTCGTTTGATATGTCAAACGTAGTCGAAGAATTTATCAATAAAGCGAAGCAATAGCTTCTGGTTTCCGCTCAAGTGCAGGTAGCTCTCACCGAGTTGCCTGCATTCATTAACTTTTTCTATGACTGGGTAATATTGCATTAGGTCGATTTAGGTAATCGACCCAATGACGCAGGTGCGTATATCCTTGAACGCCTAACAGCTCACTATAGTCATCCCAATCTGGATCAGAATAATGCAACAAGCTCCAGTCAGTTTCTTTAAGCAAAATTTGAATTCCAATACAAACGGCTCATACTTTTAAGTAATTCCAATCACATTAAATTATTGCTCACTTAGTGCGAATTTAATGTGATTGGTATAAGTTCAATTTTCCGGAGCTGTTATGGATTTAGAAGAAAGAGATGAAGGCGTTATTGCCGTTTTATTTAAGCGCTTTGAAGATATAACCTACCCCAAAATTGAACAGATGCGCGAAAAGGTAAATGGCGGCGGTGTACTTGATGACAGAGAAATCGCTTTTTTAGATAAAACCTTTAAAGACGGACATCAGGTTCTGTCCGTGTTAAAACGTCATCCGGAATATGATGCATTGGCCAAAGGTGTCATTTTGATGTACGAAGAGATCATGACTAAGTCCCAGGAAAACAGCAGAAAGTAGCAGCGATGGGCTCATAGCTTGAAAAGATCTGACCCCATTGCCTTGACTAGCGTTTTTTAGGTGCCTGACGACGTTGTTGATGTTTCTTCACATTGCGGCGAATTTTACGACTCTTGGTATTATCAATACGCTTTTCATCTACCTTCACTTTTGACTGGGTTTCCACCGGCAACTGCACCAGTTTGCGATAATAGTTAACGTCCTTTAACCCCAGCTCCAGCCAGCCACCTAAAGGCAGTCGACGCTCCATCGCTAAATCGCCATATCGCACCCGGATCAGGCGTGAGACCTGCACATCCTGACTTTCCCACAAACGACGGACTTCACGATTACGTCCTTCGGTCAACACCACATGGAACCAATGGTTGCGACCTTCTCCACCTTTGTAAGTGATTTTCTTGAACTTGGCCATGCCATCTTCAAGCTGAACACCATGGCGTAAACGCTGTAACATGGCTTCATCAATTTCTCCGAATACGCGCACCGCATACTCGCGCTCTACCTCATGGGAAGGATGCATTAAGCGATTGGCTAGTTCACCATCATTGGTGAAAATCAGCATACCGGAGGTATTGATATCCAATCGACCAACTGCAACCCAACGACTGCCTATAATTTTCGGCAGCCGATCAAAAACCGTTGGACGTCCTTCCGGATCTTTGCGGGTACACATTTCCCCTTCCGGTTTGTTGTATACCAAAACCCGGCAAACATGTTCAGTCGCATCTAAGATTTTTACCGCGTGACCATCAAGGCGTATTTGTTCGGTGCCTTCTACACGATCCCCCAAATAAGCGACTTTACCATCAACGCTGACTCGACCGGCGCTGATCATGGCCTCCATCTCACGACGGGAGCCTTTGCCAGCACGAGCCAGCACTTTTTGCAATTTTTCAGACATTTATGTTCTCTAGGGCAAAAGCCAATTTAAGCCTCTGCGGTTTCTAACTGTTGTTCAACCTGTTCAGTATCCAGGTTAATTTCAGAAGCTGGCATTAATTCGGGTAATTCCGCCAGTGATTTTAATGAAAAATAATCAAGAAATTCGTCGGTCGTTGCCAGCAATGCAGGACGTCCAGGAACTTCTTTATGACCCACCACTTTTACCCAGTTTCGTTCCTGCAATGTCTTAATTATATAACTAGACACAGAAACGCCACGAATATCTTCGATTTCACTGCGAGTGATAGGTTGACGATAGGCAATGAGCGATAAGGTTTCCAACATAGCGCGCGAATATCGAGGCGCTTTTTCCTTCCATAATAACGCAATTTGATCGGCGTGCTCATTCGCCGCCTGGAATCGAAAACCACTGGCCACTTCAACCAACTGAATACCACGTTTTGCATAATCGTCTTGCAATTCTCCTATGATGGATTGCAGTTGCTTACGGCTTAATGCAATGTCATCTTCCAATATGGTTTGTATGGCATTAACAGATAACGGGCCATCGGCCACAAAAAGCATGGATTCAATAAGGTTTTTCAATTGCTGATTATTATTCATCGGTTGCCTTCCCTTTTCATACCTTTTTCGACACGTAATTGCTTAGCGCACTATACCTGCCAAGGTGTCTAATACCAATCACATTAAATTATTGCTCACTCAGTGAGAATTTAAAGGCTTTTAGGCAAGGCTTTGATTGCAGAGA
>NZ_JBHZSG010000076.1:0-6884 GCF_043642205.1 Thalassotalea litorea
GGCGACAACTTGAAGTTTGTTGTAGAGCTTATCAACCCAATCGCGATGGACGAAGGTTTACGCTTCGCAATCCGCGAGGGCGGCCGTACAGTAGGCGCAGGTGTTGTATCAAAAATTATTGAATAATTTTTGTTAGTCACCGAAAAAAGGTCGCATTAAGCGGCCTTTTTTTATGCGCTACTGAACGTAGCCCTTCGCGGTGTTCCGTGATGAAAAATTCGTTAAGAAAAATGTGCCGATGTACATTTTTTAGAATTTTCGATAATGCTCGGAATTATCGTAAAATCATCTTATGATTTTCTAGAGTCGTACTGGCAGATGATTGCTCCTGCATTAATTGCATTTCCAACATCCATGTCGGTCTAGGCGCAGGTGTTGACAGAAAATTGCTCCTCGATAACTGCTCCTCGATAACTGCTCCTGCGTTATTCTACCCACATACCTCCATGTATTAGTGCGTTATTCTACCTACATACTTCCATGTATTTGTGCATTTTCGGCATACTCCACGTCCATGTGGAAATATCAAAAATCATCGAATAACAATTAATTGCTCCTACATAATCTGCATTTCCACCATCCATGGTGGTCATCGATTGATTTTTTAACCTCCAAATCAAAAAAGAGCAGCCAATGGCTGCTCTTTTTGTATGTGCACCAACAGACTAACCACCGAGCGGTGTTCTGTGATGAGAAATTCGTTAAGAAAAATGTGCTGATGTACATTTTTTAGAATTTTCGATAATGCTCTGAATTATCGTAAATTCACTTGGTGATTTTCTAGAGTCGTACAGTCAATCAAGCTAAGGTATTTTTTAATCAATCATCTTTTAGAACACGTTATCCTATCTATCATTCTCTTTTTCGCAATTTCTAATTACAGCAAGCTTACGCTTTAGGCGTCGAATAGAAGGTTTCTGATATGTCTCCAATATTTACTAATCCGTTTGCGTCAATCAGCTAGATTTTCACCAGGGAAAGCTTTAATCTAGTTAGGTTGGCTTTTGAAAGGAATTGATTTGCATAAACTTTACTCTAATCCTCATTTGTTTTTTGTTGAGCATATGCAAAATATTCTCGCTATTGAAGGTATCGAAACTCAAATTAAAAATAAGTTTTTGGGCGGTGCTAGTGGCGATGTACCTGTGTTTGAGACCTGGCCGGAGTTATGGTTAGTCAATCCAGAACAGTTAGCTAAAGCGACGTCAGTAATTAAAAAATCCGAAAACGAAACAGGCGACGATTGGTTTTGTCCAGTCTGCAAAGAGTCGAATGCTGGCTCTTTTGAAATCTGTTGGCACTGTCAAACGGTTAAGCCTGATACATCGCCTTAATCTCTGCAGACACTCACCACATTAATAACAACATAGGGTAACCTCGATGAGACTTTCAAATATTCTGTCAGCCATATTCAGCATATTGATATTGGTCATTATTTTTAGTAGTTGGTTCATAATCGATACTGGTCATGTTGCCGTAAAGAAAACACTAGGGACGGTTGATTTAGAAGAAGTATCGCCTGGGCTTAACTGGAAATTGCCAATTTTTACCAAGGCATATGAATTTTCAGCTAAAGAAATAGCCATAGATTTTAATGATCTGCGACCAAAAGCCCGGGATAACCTCAGACTTCAGGACCTTGATATTAGTATTTTTTACAAAGTTGAGTCCGCCAAAATTGCAGAAACTATGGTGAAATATGCGGCTTCTTATTCGCAAGGTGAAGATGCCCTGTTACCGGCTTATACGATCGTTTATCGGGAGGGCAGAGATGTGATCTACGAGGAGGTCACCAAGATTGACTCTCTTGACTTACACCGCAACCGGGACGAATTGCGCGCGGGTATTTCCAGTGAACTTCAGCAAAAGCTCGATGACAAAGACCCTGGTGTTTTTACCATTACGAGGGTAGCAATCCGAGCGTTAAATACGGATCCAACTATCGAGGCTGCGATTCAAAAAGCGGTTCAAGCGCAAAAAACATTAGAAGCTAAGAAAGTTGAAGTAGAAATCGCGGCAAAAGATGCTGAGATCGAGATTGCACGGGCCAGAGGGATTGCAGAAGCTAATGCTATTATAAATTCGTCACTGACGCCGGAGTATCTTCAGCATGAACTCAATGAAGCGCTTAAAAAGTTTGCAGAGAACGAAGGTCAGGTTGTTGTAGTACCTGCGAATATGCAGGGAATGAGTATGATACTGGACTCAAAGTCGCGGTAATGATTAAGCCGGGAGAATTCCCGGCTTAATAGTGTTGGCCTATTTTTTATAACGAGCCAAAGCAAGTGCGCCTAGTGCCATCAGTAAAATAGATGATGGCTCTGGAACTTCACTGGGCTCACCAGTTTTAGTTAGTTGCACAAAGACGATTAAATCGTCAAAGTCACCGTCTGGATTTGAACCGGTATCATTCAAGAATAAGTAGAATGAACTCTCGTCGCCTTCAGTGACAATTTCAGAGACGGCAAAATTGGATTCTGTTGCGGATTCGCTTTCAACATTGCTGCCGTTACTAACATCATTGCAGTTTAAAAAAGATCCATTACAGTTTGCGCCAAAGCTAAATGCCAAATAGGAACCTGGACTAACATTAAATGTTCCCATAATCATGTCATTTTCAGCTGCATCGGTACCGATAGTCTGGCCGTCAGGGGCATTGAATACATTGTTATATACGGCTTGTTTGTATAAAAAGGTGACTTTGTACTCATACTCGCCGCCTTCTGTGTCCATGATGTTTGCACCACTGACAAAGCTTAAAATCTCAGGAGGCGTTCCTGAAGATGCACCACCCTTACCGTATTTATCTACATCCGCTACGAATACCTCAACACCGCCAACATTCATTAGTGCAGCGTTTGCATTAAATGCGACAAATGAAAAAGTTGTGAATAGAAGTCCGGTTATTACTGTTTTTAAAGACATCATATATTCCTTACCTAGTGAAATTATTTCCTAACCGTAACTTTGAAAGTTATTGTTAGTGAGCTTTATTTAGCATCCCGCCTGAAAAGGTCGATTGTCTCCTTTCTGACCAAAATGCTACTTCAATTTGTTGTTAAGGTGTGGTGATATCAAACATGACTCATTTTCGATATTGGTAAAAACATTCATAAGGTCGCATCAAAAAATTTTATGAAGCAACTGGTTACGGCAATAAATATTCTCTAATCGAGTAAAGCCTTGGTTCTTGTCCATTCACATAAGCTACTATGTGACTACATGGAAAGAAATGAAATTAACAAGACATCAAGTAGTGCCTGTCAACAAACGGAAGGTGACGTTTCTTTTTGTTAATTTACCTTAATGAAGCAGCATGTTAACAAAAGCAATCCTCGTGCCATATTGAAAAAATCAAGAAATTGAAGAAGTACAGACAGTTTTTCCACGGGTATTTTAAACGTTAAATTATCAACGAATAGACTTGATAACAATCAAGCATATATCAGTAGTGAAATCCATTCTCATTAGGTCATAAGCCTTTCTATTTAGGGGGTATAGCTAAATGAACGCCGCGAAAAATTACATCAAAGTTAATAGGTATTCTAAATGGAATGCATTGGCTTTGGTTCGTTATTTAATTGATTATTGTATACGTTGCAGATTAAAACTGTATTGACTAAACAGGATTTAATCGGTTGCTCAAGCTTAGGTAACCTTGTCAGTGTTAAAATTATGGACATCGCAACGTATTGAGTTGGCTAGCTTTTATTTTTGTTCTGATTTTTTGTCTTATACTAAAACTCTAACTTTAATTAGTAGAATAACTCAGATGAGTTTCATTATTACGCTTTTTGCTACCTGCTCTTTGGTTATCGGACTGATAGGTATGCTAAAACCCATTGTGTTAACTAGCGCGATAGAAAAGCATTATCGACGTTCTAGCGTGCATTATATATCGATTATGCTCAGGGTCATTATTGGTTTGAGTCTGATGGTAATCGCGGATGATACCCGAACACCTGTTGCTATTGAATTGATAGCTTGGCTCGTCTTGGCATCCGCTATTTTCGATGCGGTTAAAGGTCGCCAAAACTATATCAATTTGGTTGAGTGGTTGTTGAATTATCAACATTTAATATTTAGGGGATTTGCTGCTGGCATTGTGGCGTTTGCTGGCTTCTTATTAGTTGTGATTTACTAAACCATTAAATTTACGGTAGTGTCACAACTATACTCGCATCGTTTAATCGTCGTTTCTGGTAGAAATTAGCTTCCAGACACTGTCGACATACCTATATCCATATAGGCAATACACTGCTCCATGTTCCAGACAGCCGCAGTATACTTACATCCATGTAATAAAAAAGCCCCTGAAAAGGGGCTTTTATTATTGATTAAACAATCAATTATTTTTTCGCGTTACGCTCTTTAACTTCAGCGATAACTTCTTCCGCTACGTTATTAGGACATGGGTTGTAGTGGCTGAATTCCATTGAGAATTGACCACGACCAGATGTCATAGTACGTAGGTGTCCGATATAACCGAACATTTCTGAAAGAGGTACGTCAGCTTTGATGCGAACACCGGTAGCGCCAGCTTCTTGGTCTTTGATCATACCACGACGACGGTTCAAATCACCGATAACATCACCAACGTGATCTTCTGGTGTGAATACGTCTACTTTCATGATTGGCTCAATTAATTGAGGGCCAGCTTTCGGGATTGATTGACGGAATGCACCTTTAGCTGCAATTTCAAACGCGACTGCTGATGAATCAACTGCGTGGAAACCACCATCGTAAAGTTCAACTTCAACGTCCAATACTGGGAAGCCTGCAAGAACACCTTCGTCCATCATGCCTCTGAAACCTTTCTCGATTGCCGGGAAGAATTCCTTAGGAACGTTACCACCTACTACTGATGACGTGAATGTGAAACCAGAGTTAGGCTCACCTGGCTTGATACGGTAATCAATCTTACCGAACTGACCAGAACCACCAGATTGTTTCTTATGAGTGTAAGAATCTTCAATGGCTTGCGTGATTGTTTCACGGTATGCAACCTGAGGCTTACCTACTTCTAGCTCAACGCCGTAAGTACGCTTAAGGATGTCGACTTTGATATCTAAGTGAAGCTCACCCATACCTTTAAGGATAGTTTCGCCTGAATCTTCGTCAGTCTCAACCTGGAACGTTGGATCTTCAGCAACCATCTTACCGATAGCGATACCCATCTTCTCAGTAGAACCTTTATCTTTAGGTGCAACTGCGATTGAGATTACCGGCTCTGGGAATACCATAGCTTCCAGAGTACAAGGCTGTTTCACGTCACATAATGTGTGACCAGTTTGAACATTCTTCATACCAACGATTGCAAGAATGTCACCCGCTTGTGCTTCAGTAAGCTCGGTACGGTCTTCTGCCTGCATTTCTACCATTCGGCCGATACGCTCAGTTTTGCCCGTAAATGAGTTTAAGATGGTGTCACCTTTCTTAAGACGACCTGAGTAGATACGTACGAACGTTAATGCACCGAAACGGTCATCCATGATCTTAAACGCAAGAGCTCGGAATGGTTCGTTAGGATCAACGATAGCGTGCTCACCCGTAGGCTCACCTTCTTCATCAGTTAACGGTTGTGGGTTAACTTCTGTTGGTGCTGGTAAGTAATCAACAACGGCGTCTAGAAGAAGCTGCATACCTTTGTTCTTAAATGCAGAACCACAGTATGTTGGGAAGAACATTAATTCGTTAGTACCTTTACGGATACAGGCTTTGATTTGCTCTTCAGTCGGTTCTTCACCTTCCATGTATGCCATTAATAGATCGTCATCAGCTTCTAGCGCTGTTTCGATCATTTCTTCGCGATACGCGGCAGCATCATCTACCATGTCCGCTGGAATGTCTTGTACTTCATAGTTTTCAGGTTGACCTGAATCGTCCCAAACATAGGCTTTTTGCGACAATACGTCGACAACACCTACGAAGTTATCTTCTTCACCGATTGGTAAAGTCATAACGAGTGGGTTAGCACCAAGTACGTTTTTAACTTGATCTTTAACGCGGTAGAAGTTTGCACCCAAACGGTCTAGTTTGTTTACGAAAATCAAACGAGCAACTTTAGACTCGTTCGCATAGCGCCAGTTAGTTTCTGATTGTGGCTCAACACCACCAGAACCACAGAATACGCCGATACCACCGTCTAGTACTTTTAGTGAACGGTAAACTTCTACGGTGAAGTCAACGTGACCAGGAGTATCGATTACGTTAAAGCGATGTTTTTTCCACTCACAAGTTACAGCAGCAGACTGGATAGTAATACCACGCTCAGCTTCCTGTTCCATGAAGTCGGTAGTTGATTCACCATCGTGAACTTCACCAATCTTGTGGATCATACCTGTAAGTTTTAGGATACGTTCAGTTGTTGTGGTTTTACCCGCATCAACGTGAGCGAAAATACCAATATTTCTGTATTTTGATAAATCAGCCATTGTATTACTCTATTGAAATAAAAGTTACGTTAAAAAATTTTTGCGCGGATTATACATCAGTTGCCATCAACAAACATCTTAAAATTGATAAAAATTAATCAACTTGGCCATTTGTCGAAGAAAAAATGTGGACGCAATGCAGGGAAATAACTCATAACAAGGTTTTTTTGGCTGATTTCGTTGAAAAAAAGCCTAAAGTTTAGACATTTTACCGGGAGTTTGTTAAATTGTGCCCCGTAAAAAATGGCTCGGCTGTAATTGCGCTGTTGAACAATAGGTTCGAAGCTTTCAGCTTCATCGAGCCAGTGCGTGAAAGCGATATTACAATTGTATCGGGTGCCACCCGAGAGTTTAAACTTTAAGGTATAGCAAAATGGCTAAAGAAAAATTTGAACGTTCCAAACCGCACGTTAACGTAGGTACAATCGGCCACGTTGACCACGGTAAGAC
>NZ_JBHZSG010000077.1:0-6124 GCF_043642205.1 Thalassotalea litorea
ATGGTGCCAAACGAACGTCTGCTTTTGCTAATACTCGTGACATGGTGATAGTAAATTGAACTGCTGTTCCTGGCACAAAACGGTCATTCAAGGCTAGCCACATGATCGGTGTTTCCTAGTGGGTGAGCATAATTGAGCAAGGATTTTTGATAGCAAGAATGACAAAAATAGAATGGTAAAAAGGGGCTTAAATCGTGGCGGTTCAGTTCTCAAAATGGCCGAATTCTAATGGAGTTTTTATATGAGTTTTTGGTATTTTGATTTTTAAGTTATGCTTTATATTTCAATTGGATATGCGATATGTTCAAGTCCCTCCATCCGCACCATCACAAGGTTCTAAGAGAACCGAAAAGAGCCGAAAATCCTATTATTAACAAGGGTTTTCGGTTTTTTTATGTCCTAAGACATTTCACTGGATTTGTTGAGAACTGAAAATTTTAGCAGTACTTTAAGAAGTACCTAGTCGCTAGCCAGTCTACAGGTACTCTAAAATGTCAAAGAAAGTTTATCCGCTTAATGTCATGCAAATCAAACGAGCACAGCCCAAAATTTGTTAATGTGTTGACTGAATTGCTATCAATAGACAGCAAAGTTGCATTCGAAATTGAGCCTGTTGGTTTGGTGCTCATCTGTTGGTTTAACTGCAAAGTATAATGATTAGGGCGGATCATTTTTAAGTGTAAATAAACATGCCGCTGCACGTTTTTGCTTAAAACTTAAACTAAGGTTAATGACCGTTTGAAATATCAATCAATAACTATGTATTCGTCAGTAATCGCAGAACGGTATCGGCCATGGCATCGAGGTTTTTTGGTTCAATATACAAACCATCAATAAATAGCCTGCTCAAACCATGAAGTGCTCCCCAACTGACTTGTGCTAACCGCAGGCTGTCTTCATTGGCCGATAATATACCTTCCTGTTGCCAACGTTTAATAAGCTCTAAATGATATTCGAAGCTTCTATAAGCGACTCGTTTGAGCTCATCCGAGCTTTGTCCTGATAGCCATAACGCTTTACCAAACATCAGTTCATAAACCTGTTTATGGCTTATAGCAAAATTGAGATAGCCCTTTATATAGTTAGCCAATTTTTCATGTTCGCTTTGATCGCCGTCTTGAAACATATTTTCACAGGTATGTTTCCAATCAGAAAAACCTTTAGCGGCAACCGCGGACAGTAAATCTTCCTTATTTTTAAAGTGATGATACAAAGCCGTTCTGGAAACGCCCAAATGTTCGCCTAATTTTCGCATCGATACCGCATCGGTACCTGATTCATTGACTAGTTTTACTGTTAGCTCTAACAGTTTTTCTCGTAAGCCACCGTGATGGTAGGAAGATGAAATTTTACTCATTTCGCTCTCGTCGTAGATAAATCACTTTAATTAGAAATCATTACTATGATGACATTTATCTTGACAGTGTCAAAATGTTTGTTATCTTGACGCTGTCAAGATTTTTTCGAGTGAGAATATATGAGCCATAAATTAACCCCTTTTCCAAACCTTTTAGAACCGTTAGATTTAGGCTGGGTAACTGTCAGAAACCGCACCCTGATGGGATCGATGCACTTAGGCCTGGAAGAAGAAAAGGGCGGTATGGAAAAACTGGCGGCATTTTATGCTGAACGAGCCAGAGGTGGTGTTGGCATCATAGTTACCGGCGGGATCGCTCCCAATGTTGCGGGATGGGTAGCACCGTTTGGTGGGCGAATGAGCAGCAAGCGCCATGCAAATAAACATAAAATCGTGACCGATGCGGTGCATAATGCTGGCGGCCTGATCTGTATGCAAATTTTACATACGGGACGCTATGGCTATCATCCTTTTAACGTATCAGCGTCAAAAATTCAGGCGCCGATCAACCCGTTTAAACCAAAAGCCTTATCTAGCCGAAAAGTTTGGAAGACCATCAAAGATTACGCTAACTCGGCATATTATGCTCAATTAGCCGGCTATGATGGTGTGGAAATCATGGGCTCGGAAGGTTACTTAATTAATCAGTTTTTCTGTGAACGCACGAACCATCGCACCGATGAATGGGGTGGTTCTCTGGAAAACCGAGCCCGTTTGGCCATTGAAACCGTTAAGCAGACTCGAGCTAAAGTCGGCGAAAAATTTATTATTATTTATCGTTTATCCATGTTGGATCTGGTTGAAGGTGGCGCGACATGGGATGAAGTGGTGTACTTGGCGAAAGAAATTGAAAAAGCTGGCGCGACGATCATCAATACTGGTATTGGCTGGCATGAAGCCAGAGTGCCAACAATTGCAACATCGGTTCCAAGGGCTGCATTTACCTGGATAACCCAGAAAATGAAGTCACAAGTGTCTATTCCCTTGATTACAACCAACCGTATCAATACACCTGAAGTTGCTGAAAAAGTTCTGGCTGATGGTCATGCCGATATGGTTTCTATGGCACGTCCATTTTTAGCCGATGCAGATTTCGTACAAAAGGCAGCGGAAAACAAGCCGCAAGAGATCAATACCTGTATTGGCTGTAATCAAGCCTGTTTAGATCATATCTTCCAAAAGAAACGAGTTACCTGTTTAGTGAATCCGCGCGCTTGCTATGAAACCGAATTAAATTTCCACCCCAGCACATTAAAGAAAAAACTTGCTGTTGTGGGAGCCGGTCCTGCCGGATTAGCATTTTCCAGTTACGCTGCTGAACGTGGTCATGAGGTACATTTATTCGATGACGCCGCAGAGATTGGTGGTCAGTTTAACATCGCGAAACAAATTCCCGGCAAAGAAGAGTTTTATGAAACCTTACGGTATTTTGATGTTCGCCTGAAAAACGCCGGCGTAAATCTGCATCTTAATACCCGTGTGAACGCGTCAGACTTGGCGCAATCTGATTTTGACGAGGTAGTTCTGGCTACCGGTATTAAACCCCGTATGCCAGCAATTCCAGGTGTAAACCATGAAAAGGTATTGTCGTATCTGGATGTACTCAGAGACAAGGTACCTGTAGGCAAAAAGGTTGCCGTAATCGGTGCTGGTGGAATAGGTTTTGACGTATCTGAGTATCTGGTCGAGAAGCACAGCCTCACAACGGATCCAGAGAAATGGTTGAAAAACTGGGGCATAGATAAAGATTTTGCAAATCCTGGTGCGTTAATTCCATGCCAGGTTGAAGCTCCTGAGCGAGAAGTTTATCTGTTACAACGTAAAGCTAGCAAGGTAGGCAAAGATTTAGGTAAAACGACTGGATGGATACACCGTGCGGCACTAAAACAAAAACGTGTGCAAATGATAAACAACGTTAGCTACGAGAAAATTGACGATGCAGGTCTGCATATCAAAATCAACGATGAAGACACAGTATTGAATGTTGATCATATTGTTGTTTGTGCAGGTCAGGAGCCATTGAGAGAGCTACAACAGGCCGTGCAACAAGCCGGTAAAAAGGTGCATTTAATTGGTGGTGCAGACGTAGCTTCAGAATTAGATGCCAAACGGGCGATTAGACAAGGTGCTGAATTAGCAGCAGAAATTTAATATTTGTCACGTTAAGCTCGGTAACAATCAATAAAATAGGAATATAAAAATGCTCGAATATAAAGCGCCGTTAAGAGACATGAAGTTTGTCATGCAGGAACTATTTGACTGTAATGGCAAATACCAGCAGATGGGGTATGAGGATGCAACAGCTGATATGGTTGATGCCATCATCAACGAAGCAGGGAAATTTGTCGAAGAAGTTATTGCGCCAATTAATCAAATAGGCGATGAACAAGGCTGTACTTTCACCGATGGAGAAGTAACCACGCCTGATGGGTTTAAAGAAGCATACCAGCAATTCATTGAGGCTGGATGGCCGACATTGGCACAAAGTGTCGAGTTCGGTGGTCAGGGACTCCCTCACTCGCTAAACAATCAAGTCACGGAAATGGTGGCAGCGGCCAACCATAGTTTTGGTATGTATCCAGGATTGAGTCATGGCGCAATAGCGACTATCGAAAAGCACGGCTCAGAAGAACTAAAATCGATGTTTTTACCGAATTTAGTCGAAGGTAAGTGGACCGGGACCATGTGCTTAACAGAAGCTCATTGCGGCACTGATTTAGGATTGCTAAGAACCAAGGCTGAGTGCAATCCTGATGGCAGTTATAATCTCAATGGTAGCAAAATTTTCATCTCTGCAGGTGAACATGACCTATCTGAAAATATCGTTCATGTTGTGCTTGCCCGACTACCAGACGCTCCTGCGGGCACGAAAGGCATTTCACTGTTTATTGTCCCTAAATTCAATGTGAATACGGACGGTAGTAGAGCGGATCGCAATGGTGTGTCCTGCGGTTCAATTGAACACAAAATGGGAATCAAGGCTAGCGCGACCTGTGTTATCAACTTTGATAACGCCAAAGGCTATCTTATCGGCGACGTTAACAGAGGCTTGAACTGTATGTTTACCTTTATGAATGCGGCTCGTCTTGGGGTGGCATTGGAAGGGGTAGCTGCGTCAGAAGCATCGTTTCAGGGGGCCTTGGCTTACGCGAAAGACAGATTGCAAATGCGCTCGCTAACGGGACCTAAAAACCCGACAGGCCCAGCGGATCCAATTATTGTCCATCCAGATGTTCGCCGCATGCTGTTAACGCAAAAAAGCTTTGCTGAAGGAGGCAGAGCGCTGGTTACTGACTTAGCCTTACTTATTGATTTGACCCATACCAGTATAGACCCAGAGCAAATTGCTAGCGCTGAAGCTAAATTGGCATTGCTAACGCCAATCGCCAAAGCATTTTTGACAGAAACCGGTTTAGAGTCAACAAATCATGGTGTTCAGGTGCTAGGTGGTCATGGTTACATCAGCGAATGGGGTATGGAGCAACTAATGAGAGACACTAAAATTTGCTGCCTCTATGAAGGAACGACTGGGATTCAGGCTTTAGATTTACTGGCCAGAAAAGTGTTGGGTACGAATGGTGAATTGTTAAAAGGGTTTGCTAAAGAAGTTATAGGCTTTGTCACGAAAACAGCCACAGTTGCTGAATTCACACCAATGTGCGCGACACTTGGCGAATATCTGCAAAACCTTCAGGATATTACAGAAACTATTGGCGCAAACGCGATGAAAAACCCCGATGAGATTGGCGCGGCTTCAGTTGATTACTTAATGTATGCCGGTTATGTCACTCTGGCATACTATTGGTTAAAGATGATGGTCACGGCTAATGAGGCAATTGCGCAAGGCAGTTCAGAAGTCGATTTTTACAAGGCTAAAATACAAACAGGGCAGTTTTACTTCGACCGCGTACTACCAAGGGCGGCAGGTCATGCTGCTTGTATCAGGCAAGGGGCCAATAGCATGATGGCACTTGATACGGAACACTTCGCTTTTTAGTTGCAGGTAGTTCGATTTACGCTTTGACTGAGTCATATTAAAGACATAGAACGGACTTGCCTGTTAAAAATGATGAGAGTTACTTAGGTTAGATAGCCAGAGTATCTAAAGTAACTCTCATTACCTAAACCAGATTTTAGCTATCATCTCATTTCATTGGCCTTTTTAATCCATAATCGCGCATAACAGGTCTCAATATAGTTTTCCCTTCAAATGCAAAGTTATGACTCTATAAAAGCGATTCAAGAGAAATAAATTTTTTGTTAGTGAACGTTAGCCTAGCTTGATCAGTATAAGCCCTGATTTCATGGGGTTATAATGATATTTCAATTCCCACTATCCGCATCATCACACGGTTCGAAGTGAACCGAAAACTCCATGTTTAACAAGGGCTTTCTATGTCCTAAGAGATTTGTTGAGTCTGAGAATTAATACGGTAGTTTTGCACTGCAAACGTAAAAATATCAGCCAATGCTTTACAAAGTTCGGTGTTGCAAGAATAGCAACACGGGACTTCAACAATACCCTCTATGCCAACAATGTTCGTCGTTCTTCGCTCTTCGTTATTTGAATTTGAATTTAAAGTATATCTATATCGTTAACGCTAGATCATGCTGACCATAGTGGCGACGAAACCGCTGAATGGTTTTGGTGTTCGGATCCGCAGACCCGAACTGCCGTTTTTGTTATGTGCTAATACCAATCACATTAAATTATTGCTCACTCAGTGAGAATTTAAAGGCTTTTAGACAAGGCTTTGATTGCAGAGA
>NZ_JBHZSG010000078.1:0-4179 GCF_043642205.1 Thalassotalea litorea
CCAAGAGATACTCCAAATCCCATAAAAATCTGGCCTATTACACCACCAAACATTGGTCTTTCGACAACTCCAATTATGAAGAACAATTTGCATATAACTAGAGCAGCAAAAATAGTACATATGGACCGCAATAAAAATTGAAGGCATTTATGCTGGCGCAGAATTCCCATTATAAATTTTCGAGATTTGCTCATTGGCTTCACTTGAATATCCAGTTCTTTTATGTGCTTTGCAGATTAGAAATTGAATGACTCTTGCTCGCTCTTTGCCGCCATCGAGCGACAAAAGCTTTCCAATGGCTTGCCCTATTTGAATGCCTGAAACCATTATCAGTGCTCCACACAAAAATACTGCAAGAATAATTAAGCCAGACTTCTGCTTCTTGGGTATTTCAATCCACCAATTTTTAAGCTGTCCTATATTATTGATAAAAATTCCCCCGACTAATTGAGTGCTACTACATTATCTAGAATGACTGTAGCTCATTCAAAATCATCATTCTTTATTTAAGAGTCCCTGAAGAAACAGCTTCCTCAAGTTTTCTCTTAATGACACCCCATAGCTCTTCACTGCCTTCACCAATACGGCTATTTACTGAGAATACCTGTTCTTTGGTTACGTTATGCTTTTTCCAACTATGACCTTCGTCATGCAGGTTATGTAATAAAGGTGGTACTCTATCAATAGCTTTTGCAAATTTAGAATCTGCACTTTCTCCAGCCTCAAATTCGTGCCACAAGGCTAAATACTCTTTAAACTGTTGATCAGGAAGCATTTTCAAAATACGTTTAACACCTATAGCTTCATTTTCTTTTAGGTCCGCACTTTCAGCTGCGTAGACAATTGTATCGCCACAATCAATTTCTCCAAGATCATGAATTAATAACATTTTAATTACGCGATCAATGTTTATATCGTCATTAGAATAGTCTTTTAACATCAAAGCACACAAACAAACATGCCAACTGTGCTCTGCAGAGTTTTCATATCTATCAAGCCCTACAGGGCGTGTTTTTCGATACACATTCTTTAACTTTTCAATTTCGACAATGAAGTTCAAAATTTTTTCGATCTGACTCAAAATAAAACCCTTAAATCGTTATCAACAACTTAGTAAATTAACTCTTCCCTCAGATAAAAGACGTTAACCTTTTCAGAGAGTTAACGTCAATCATGAATGTAATGGCGGATCTCTAACTGTCCGGTATTTTTTAATAGCTATTACTTGCGGTTAACCCAATGCATCAACGTTAAAACTGAATACAACAAAGAGACTATCCAGACGATAAAATGAAAAATCACCACTAACACAAACCAAAATGGATGAGTATGAAAAAATACGGGAACAGAAGTTCTTAGATCTGGAATATGGAAGGCGGTTACTGCTTGGTATAAGTGTATTCCGATCCAGATAACACAGAAACAAGAAACAAAGACCAAAAACCAGCTAAATTTATATGATTTTTGAAAACGAGTGAATAATGGCATATGTATCGTTAAAAAGTCCCTTTATCGATGCTCGAAGCCCTACTTTGGTCGATAACATAACCGCAAACTTCTAGAAATGAACTGCAACAGGTTTACACACACTGCAACAAATGGCAAAACTTCGACGCAGTCCCACCGACGTTAGTCTGTCACCCAAATACCTGCCCATAACCGAAAATTGCTCCTGCATTTTCGGCATACCAGCCGTCCTTGGCCATAACCGATGAAATTCTCTACGATGGAGTCTCCCTCTAAAGCAAAAAGGCAGAGCGTTAGCTCTGCCTTTTAACCTATCGAATCAACCGATTCTCAATCAATTCATCCACAGCGCCGGGGTCGGCCAATGTGGACGTATCGCCAAGATTATCCAATTCGTTCTCCGCAATTTTGCGCAGTATTCGACGCATGATTTTACCAGAGCGGGTTTTTGGCAGGCTCGGCGACCATTGCAGTAAATCTGGCTTGGAAAAGCTTCCCAACTCTTTCGCAACCAGTGCCTTTAATTCCGTATCGAGGGCTTCACTACCTTCTTCCCCCTGCATCAAGGTAACGTAGGCATAAACCCCCTGGCCTTTGATATCGTGAGGATAGCCCACAACTGCAGCTTCTGAAACTTTCGGATGTAGTACCAATGCACTTTCAATCTCAGCGGTACCCAATCGGTGTCCGGATACGTTTAGGACATCGTCAATACGGCCGATAATCCAGTAATAATCGTCTTTATCACGTTTGGCACCATCGCCAGCAAAATAATACCCCGGATATTGTGAGAAATAGGTATCATAAAAGCGCTGTTGGTCGCCATAAACGGTGCGCATTTGTCCGGGCCAACTGCCTTTTAACACTAAACGGCCACGACATTCCCCTTCCAGCTCATTACCGTCAGCGTCTAATATGGCGGGTTGAATGCCAAAAAATGGCAGACCCGCAGCGCCTGGCTTCATCCCGGAAGAGCCGGGTAATGTTGTTATCAGTACGCCACCAGTTTCGGTTTGCCACCAGGTATCAACAACTGGGCAGTTGTTTTTACCGACCACTTCATAGTACCAATGCCAGGCTTCTGGATTAATCGGCTCACCCACTGTTCCTAACAGGCGCAGTGACGACAAATCCTGCTTATTCACCAACTCATCACCTAAGCCCATCAACGCACGGATAGCGGTTGGCGCGGTATAGAATACGTTCACCTTGTGTTTTTCAATAACCTGCCAAAAGCGTGATGCATCCGGGTATGTCGGTACACCTTCAAAAACGAGCGTCGTAGCACCATTGGCAAGCGGACCATAGAAAATGTAACTGTGACCGGTGATCCAACCCGCGTCCGCGGTACACCAGTAGATCTCGCCATCGCGATAATCAAAGACATATTTGTGGGTCATCGCCGTATACAGAATATAGCCGCCACAGGTGTGTAATACGCCTTTTGGCTTACCGGTAGAGCCCGAGGTATAAAGAATAAATAATGGGTCTTCAGCGTCCATAATTTCCGGCTCGCAATAAGCATCCGCTTGTTGCATGGCCTTCTCATAGTTAACATCAATGCTGTCGTTCCATTGAACATCCGCGCCAGTGCGTTCGATGACGATAACCGAATGTACGTTCGGGCAATCGGCAACAGCAGCGTCGACATTGTTTTTTAGCGGAATGATTTTGCCACCACGAACGCCCTGATCAGCGGTGATCACCACTTTGCAGTCAGCGTCTAGAATGCGGGTTTTAATCGATTCGGTAGAGAAACCACCAAAGACAACAGAATGCACCGCACCGATACGGGCACAAGCGAGCATCGCATAGCCAACTTCAACAATCATCGGCATGTAGATACACACACGATCGCCTTTTTTCACGCCACGGTTTTTTAATACGTTGGCAAATTTATTAACTTGATCGGACAACTCCTGATAGCTGACATGGCGGCTATCGCCCGGCTCATCACCTTCGAAAATAATTGCGGTTTGCTTCGCGCGTTCCGGCAAATGACGGTCAATACAGTTATAACTAACATTCAATTTAGCGCCGGAAAACCATTGAATTTGTGCTTGATGATAATCGACCTTAGATACCTCATCCCAGGGCTGATACCAGTCGATAAACTTGTTGGCTTGCTCTGACCAAAAAGCGTCGGGCTGCTCGATCGACTGTTGATACATCTGCTTATATTCTTGTTCACTCAGATGCGAATGGGCTTGCGCGTTGTCACTTACCGGATAGAAAGGTTTTAATTCCATGGTCTTCCTGCTCAAAATCATTTGTTTTTTTAATAGGACTACCAACAGCGTTAAGATAACTCACTGTCGCTATTGGTATTTTCAGGTTCTTATTCGTTAAAAACCAGATATTTAGTAATTTTTATTATGAATTAACTAATAAAGGATTATCAGTATAAACACAAGATGACAACGCTGTCATTAAAAAATAGTTAAAACAAAACGCAGAGATAATCGGGTATTTAGCACCGACTTGTTGCTCGGAATTAAAAAACATTGATGCAAAATCGTTAAAAGTAAGTCGATTAGCCACAAAAAAAGCCGACAACTGTCTAACACCATTCAGTTAAGAGCCTCTTTTCTGAATGGGGTAGCGGGTTTTATTGATACGAACGGTCCTTTTCTTCGGCCGTTTTCTTTTTTCGGGCAAGATAAACTTCTTAACGTTTTCTCGCATGGCCCTTAATTTTTTAGGGATACTTCC
>NZ_JBHZSG010000079.1:0-3151 GCF_043642205.1 Thalassotalea litorea
GAATGTGTGCATCTTCAATGTTCTTTAACAATTTGGAAAGCTGATATTAAACCCGGTGTTTATATTCAACAACTCGTGTCGCGCGAGGTGTTGGTCAAATATAAATACCAAATCGGATAACGTAAGTTATCCGGCTAATAATCTTTATGATTATTAATTCTTACTCAAGTAATCTATTAGATTGCGTTACTTGTCAGACATACAAAACAAAGTTTTCTTTGGGTTGTATGGTTAAGTGACTAAGCGTATGTGGTGGATGCCTTGGCAGTTAGAGGCGATGAAGGACGTGTTAATCTGCGAAAAGCTGAGTTAAGCCGATAAAAGGCGTTATAGGCTCAGATGTCCGAATGGGGAAACCCACCCAGTGTAAGCTGGGTATCGTTAAGTGAATTCATAGCTTAACGAGGCGAACCGGGAGAACTGAAACATCTAAGTACCCCGAGGAAAAGAAATCAACCGAGATTTCCTTAGTAGCGGCGAGCGAACGGGAATTAGCCCTTAAGCGGTTTGTAAGTTAGTGGAATGAGCTGGAAAGCTCAGCGATACAGGGTGATAGCCCCGTACACGAAAATGAACTTACCGTGAAATCGAGTAGGTCGGGACACGAGAAATCTTGACTGAATATGGGGGGACCATCCTCCAAGGCTAAATACTCCTAACTGACCGATAGTGAACCAGTACCGTGAGGGAAAGGCGAAAAGAACCCCTGTGAGGGGAGTGAAATAGAACCTGAAACCGCATACGTACAAGCAGTGGAAGCCCTTCGGGGTGACTGCGTACCTTTTGTATAATGGGTCAGCGACTTATGTTCTGTAGCTAGGTTAACCGAATAGGGGAGCCGTAGCGAAAGCGAGTGTTAACTGCGCGTTTAGTTGCAGGGCATAGACCCGAAACCCGGCGATCTACCCATGGGCAGGTTGAAGGTTGAGTAACATCAACTGGAGGACCGAACACACGTATGTTGAAAAATGCGGTGATGACCTGTGGGTCGGAGTGAAAGGCTAATCAAGCCGGGAGATAGCTGGTTCTCCCCGAAATCTATTTAGGTAGAGCCTCGGACGAACACCATTGGGGGTAGAGCACTGTTAAGGCTAGGGGGTCATCCCGACTTACCAACCCTTTGCAAACTCCGAATACCAATGAGTGCTATCCGGGAGACACACTGTGGGTGCTAACGTCCATAGTGGAAAGGGAAACAACCCAGACCGCCAGCTAAGGTCCCAAAGTCATAGTTAAGTGGGAAACGATGTGGAAAGGCATAGACAGCTAGGAGGTTGGCTTAGAAGCAGCCACCCTTTAAAGAAAGCGTAATAGCTCACTAGTCGAGTCGGTCTGCGCGGAAGATGTAACGGGGCTAAACTATGCACCGAAGCTGCGGATTTAATCTTAGGATTAAGTGGTAGGGGAGCGTTCTGTAAGCCGTTGAAGGTGAACTGAGAAGTTTGCTGGAGGTATCAGAAGTGCGAATGCTGACATGAGTAACGATAATGGGGGTGAAAAACCCCCACGCCGAAAGACCAAGGTTTCCTGTCCCATGTTAATCAGGGCAGGGTAAGTCGGCCCCTAAGGCGAGGCGGAAACGCGTAGTCGATGGGAAACAGATTAATATTTCTGTACTTCTATATATTGCGAAGGAGGGACGGAGCAGGCTAGGCAAGCATGGCGTTGGTTGTCCATGTGAAAGTATGTAGGCTGAAGAATTAGGTAAATCCGGTTCTTCTTAAGGCTGAGATACGAGACGAGTGTCTACGGACACGAAGTTGTTGATGCCCTACTTCCAGGAAAAGCTTCTAAGCATCAGATATATAGGAACCGTACCCCAAACCGACACAGGTGGTTAGGTAGAGAATACTAAGGCGCTTGAGAGAACTCGGGTGAAGGAACTAGGCAAAATAGTACCGTAACTTCGGGAGAAGGTACGCCGGCTAGGGTGATGAGACTTGCTCTCTAAGCCTCGGTCGGTCGAAGTAACCAGGTGGCTGGAACTGTTTATTAAAAACACAGCACTGTGCAAAATCGAAAGATGACGTATACGGTGTGACGCCTGCCCGGTGCCGGAAGGTTAATTGATTGGGTTAGCGCAAGCGAAGCTCATGATCGAAGCCCCGGTAAACGGCGGCCGTAACTATAACGGTCCTAAGGTAGCGAAATTCCTTGTCGGGTAAGTTCCGACCTGCACGAATGGCGTAATCATGGCCACACTGTCTCCACCCGAGACTCAGTGAAATTGAATTTGCGGTTAAGATGCCGTATACCCGCGGCTAGACGGAAAGACCCCGTGAACCTTTACTATAGCTTGACAGTGAACATTGCTCCTACATGTGTAGGATAGGTGGGAGGCTTTGAAACTTTGTCGCCAGATAGAGTGGAGCCAATCTTGAAATACCACCCTTGTATGCGTGATGTTCTAACCTAGGCCCCTAATCGGGGCTGGGGACACTGTCTGGTGGGTAGTTTGACTGGGGCGGTCTCCTCCCAAAGAGTAACGGAGGAGCACGAAGGTTGGCTAAGTACGGTCGGACATCGTACGGTTAGTGCAATGGCATAAGCCAGCTTAACTGCGAGATAGACACATCGAGCAGGTACGAAAGTAGGTCATAGTGATCCGGTGGTTCTGTATGGAAGGGCCATCGCTCAACGGATAAAAGGTACTCCGGGGATAACAGGCTGATACCGCCCAAGAGTTCATATCGACGGCGGTGTTTGGCACCTCGATGTCGGCTCATCACATCCTGGGGCTGAAGTCGGTCCCAAGGGTATGGCTGTTCGCCATTTAAAGTGGTACGCGAGCTGGGTTTAGAACGTCGTGAGACAGTTCGGTCCCTATCTGCCGTGGGCGTTTGAGAATTGAAGAGGGCTGCTCCTAGTACGAGAGGACCGGAGTGGACGAACCTCTGGTGTTCGGGTTGTCACGCCAGTGGCATTGCCCGGTAGCTATGTTCGGAACTGATAACCGCTGAAAGCATCTAAGCGGGAAGCAGGCTTTGAGATGAGTTCTCACTGGGACTTTAAGTCCCCTAAAGGGTCGTTGGAGACTACAACGTTGATAGGTCAGGTGTGTAAGTGCTGCGAGGCATTGAGCTAACTGATACTAATTGCCCGTGAGGCTTAACCATACAACACCAAAGAGAATTGTGTTGTCTGACACGCA
>NZ_JBHZSG010000080.1:0-3123 GCF_043642205.1 Thalassotalea litorea
AAAATGGTTTTAGTGGCTCCTAATGCTTATAGGTTTATTTGATTAAAGACTCTGAGAATGGCCGGGAAAGAGGCGCTGACAATGCTTTGCAAACACGATTGGCTGTGTTGTTGAGGGTATAGTCTGGAGGTAAAGTGTTGGCGATTGAGCCTTGGCCATCAACCTTAACCGTTTACGGGTACCAACGGCCTTTTCCATGACATAAAAAAACTGCCTCATAAAGAGGCAGTTTTCATTTATGGTTAAAATCGATTGCGATTAGAACTTGTAGCTTGCACCGATCGTAATACGACGATCTGGTAAACCTACGAAACAAAGCAATGCGTCTTGGTTAACACAGTACTGATCGATGCGCTCTTCGGTTAAGTTCACACCTTCAATACCGACTACGAAGTTGTCAGTCACGTCATAGTTTACACTCGCATTTAACTGACCACGGTCATCGGTAACAACCGGGAAGCTAAGCGTACTACTACCACTGGTGTTTGCACCACCGGCGAAATCTTGCGTACGGAACGCTTCACGCCATGTGTAACGCATACGCGCAGATAGACCATACTTTTCATAGTAAAGCGTAAAGTTGTAGGCATTTTCTGAGAAATCTAACAACCCACGCTCGGCACAGATACCTTCGCCAAGTACAACCGCACCACGACCTGAGGTACAATCTTCAACTGAACCACCTGAGAAGTCCTGGATGGTGTAGTTGGCGATCACACCAAAACCCGATGCCCAACCTAAGTCTTTCTCAAAATCTGCAAGTCCATATTGGAAAGCAAATTCAAAACCAGATTGTGTCGTCGTTTCTGGATCGTTACCTGGAGTGGTTTTATCCACACACAAACCTAATGAGTTCGGATCACCTAACTGGTTAGGCACAACTTGTGGGTTAAAGAAACCGCCATCTTCACATGGGGCCGTAGCATCACGCTCTAAACCACCTGTGGTTGTGCTCGATGGATACAGTGCTGCACCTTCAAAGTTAGTACCAAAGATGTTGGTACGCTCTTTCTTAAAGTAACCAACGCTGGCAATTGCTGCCGGTGCAAAATACCACTCCACACTGATATCAAACGAGTCGACTTCTTCTGGCTCTAGTCCTGGGTTACCCAAGGCAACCGCTGAGTTTTCCTGGTTGTCTAAGGTATAACCTGTTCCTAGCTGATCGAAATCAGGACGTCTAAGGTCGGTACCGTAACCTAAACGAACCAATAAATCATCGGTAGGCTCGATCACAAGGTTTAAACGAGGTAATAGGAAGTCATAACTACCGCTGGTGGTTTCCAGCATTTCTTCCGGGTTATAACCGGTTGAATCAACGTCGGTTTCGATATAACGAACACCAAGGTTACCGCGGATAAAGTCACCGTATTCAAAGTTTACCTGTGCATATAATGCTTGGGTTTCTTCTTCGATTTTACGGTATGCATTTTTGCGTTCCTGAATGTCAAGAATATCCGGAGAGTCCGGGTCGTGAGCAATCACGGCATTCTGTAATGTGTCGATCACATATTGAGGATCAGAGAAAGATTTATCCGGGTCGACCAATAAGAAGTCTTTGACAAACAAATCACGACCATCGGCATCATTGTAGTTGTCCGGACCTTTCACAAGTAAATCTGCAAATAAGTCACCGCTTGGACTATCAACTAATTGACTGAAACCACCAATTCTATCGCCAATATCGCGATATTCATGAGATGTTTTATTGTAACGATAACCCACATCCACCGAGGTGATAACATCAATGGCATCGATGAAGTAGCTGGCATCGATACGGAACGCATCTTCGGAGTTTTCCGTGGTATCCGCACCAACATCGACCTGATCTAAGATCATGTTGGCAGGATCGGTTAACTGAGCTGCCGTTGGCGCATATGGGGAGTCAAAGTTAATGCCCCATGCCAGAGAGCCACCGGATAAGTCATACGAGAAAGGCACACAGTTATCATTACTGGTACCATCTTGTGGACAGTTCGGGTTCATAAAGTTAATGGTGGTACTTAAGTTCGGGTTCTCAGTATCTGAAGAAGAGCTTGAGATAGACGCGCTGACTTTTAGGTTATCACCTTGCCATTCACCGCCGAACGCAAACATTTTACTGTCGGTTACACGAGAGCCGGTATCACTTGAAAAACGTAAATTCGGATCATCGTCATCAACTTCGGTCAGGTTAGGTTCAATGTTACCAACCAACGCGGCTTGCTTAGAGCCAAGGTTCACGCCACTTATGCTACCAAAGTTAATGGTTTCGAATTGTGACGGAATACTGTCATTTTTCAATGCACTAACGCCCGAGGCCTGGATACGGTATGAATCCTGACTACGTTGTTGGTCATTTAAAATGGCATCTAAATGAAACTTAAGGTTTTCATTTGGCGCCCACTCAAACGTGGTTGCCAGGTTTTTGGTTTCATAATCGTAGTTTTCCTGCTCTTGTACTAAGAACTGGATCCCCATCCACTCATTGGTGCCATCGGTTGAGATGTTGTCACGGTCAGTACGCGGACGGAAAGATACGGATTCTTGCTCGGTGTAACTACCAGTGATGATAAAACCGAACTTACCCGCATCGGTTTCCCAGTTGTCACCGTAGGCACCGGAAACACGAGGTTGCAGACCTTCGTCACTCAAGCTACTTTGTTCACCTTGTACGCGAACTGAGCCGAGGGTATCGGATAATTCTAACGGACGGATGGTACGTAGGTTGATGGTACCACCCACAGAGCCTTCGATAGTTTTGGCATCTGGTGCTTTAATGACTTCCACAGCAGAAATGATGGATGCGTTCACATCTTCAAAATTGATACCACTGCGACCACCACCAGCACCAACGGTAGAAACCCCGTTGATCTCAACACGGTTAGCATTGGTACCACGAATTTGTACGCCGGTACCGACACCTGCGGTACGGGTGATTTGAACACCAGTGATGTTTTCTAGTACTTCGGCTAAGTTTTGATCGGGTAATTTACCGATATCAACGGCTTGAATAACTTCTTTTAAGTTATCAGCAGATTGTTTCTCGGCGGTAGCATTGGTAAGTGCAGAGCGAATACCGGACACTTCGATAACTTCGATATCTTGATTGCTTGCTGTTGAATTGTCTTCTTGTGCGTAGGC
>NZ_JBHZSG010000081.1:0-1933 GCF_043642205.1 Thalassotalea litorea
TCGTCTTAATTTCGTTATCAAAGCAATTTGTGTGAACACTCAAGAAAAGTTGTTTTACTTAAGGTAAGGAGGTGATCCAACCCCAGGTTCCCCTAGGGTTACCTTGTTACGACTTCACCCCAGTCATGAATCACAAAGTGGTAACCGTCCCCCCGAAGGTTAAACTAGCTACTTCTTTTGCAACCCACTCCCATGGTGTGACGGGCGGTGTGTACAAGGCCCGGGAACGTATTCACCGTGGCATTCTGATCCACGATTACTAGCGATTCCGACTTCACGGAGTCGAGTTGCAGACTCCGATCCGGACTACGACAAACTTTGTGGGATTCGCTCCACCTCGCGGTCTTGCTGCCCTCTGTATCTGCCATTGTAGCACGTGTGTAGCCCATCCCGTAAGGGCCATGATGACTTGACGTCGTCCCCACCTTCCTCCGGTTTATCACCGGCAGTCTCCTTAAAGTTCCCGACATTACTCGCTGGCAAATAAGGATAGGGGTTGCGCTCGTTGCGGGACTTAACCCAACATTTCACAACACGAGCTGACGACAGCCATGCAGCACCTGTCTCAGAGCTCCCGAAGGCACTAATCTATCTCTAGAAAATTCTCTGGATGTCAAGGGATGGTAAGGTTCTTCGCGTTGCATCGAATTAAACCACATGCTCCACCGCTTGTGCGGGCCCCCGTCAATTCATTTGAGTTTTAACCTTGCGGCCGTACTCCCCAGGCGGTCAACTTAATGCGTTAGCTGCGCTACCCACGGATCAAGTCCACAGACAGCTAGTTGACATCGTTTACGGCGTGGACTACCAGGGTATCTAATCCTGTTTGCTCCCCACGCTTTCGTGCCTCAGCGTCAGTTTTTGTCCAGGTGGCCGCCTTCGCCACTGATGTTCCTTCCAATCTCTACGCATTTCACCGCTACACTGGAAATTCCACCACCCTCTACAAAACTCTAGTCATACAGTTCGAAATGCAGTTCCCAGGTTAAGCCCGGGGCTTTCACATCTCGCTTATACAACCGCCTACGCACGCTTTACGCCCAGTAATTCCGATTAACGCTCGCACCCTCCGTATTACCGCGGCTGCTGGCACGGAGTTAGCCGGTGCTTCTTCTGCGAGTAACGTCACAGCTAGCAGTTATTAGCTACTAACCTTTCCTCCTCGCTGAAAGTGCTTTACAACCCGAAGGCCTTCTTCACACACGCGGCATGGCTGCATCAGGGTTTCCCCCATTGTGCAATATTCCCCACTGCTGCCTCCCGTAGGAGTCTGGGCCGTGTCTCAGTCCCAGTGTGGCTGATCATCCTCTCAAACCAGCTAGAGATCGTCGCCTTGGTAGGCCATTACCCCACCAACTAGCTAATCTCACTTGGGCTAATCTAAAGGCGAAAGGTCCGAAGATCCCCTCCTTTGGTCCGTAGACATTATGCGGTATTAGCAGTCGTTTCCAACTGTTGTCCCCCACCTTAAGGCATATTCCCAAGCATTACTCACCCGTCCGCCGCTCGACGCCAGAAGAACAAGTTCTTCTTCGTTTCCGCTCGACTTGCATGTGTTAAGCCTGCCGCCAGCGTTCAATCTGAGCCATGATCAAACTCTTCAATTAAAAAGTTGTCTTGGTGTATCCGAAGATACTGCTCAATGAATCACTTGTTACCTACAAGAGGTAACTGACATATAAACGTATTATTAAATAAATTAATAAAGACTCATGTGTCACAAATCATTAAGACTTTTCTATTTGCTCTTACGAGCTAATGGTAAAATCAATCTTAACGTGAGTGCCCACACAAATTGCTTGATAACTAATTGTTAAAGATGTGCTTTTAAAAAAGCCGAGAATTAATCGCATTCGTTAATCTCGTTGTTTCGCTGCAGGCCTTGCCCGAAGCAGGATGCGCATTCTACGTCATCCAGTTTTGATGTCAACCG
>NZ_JBHZSG010000082.1:0-1802 GCF_043642205.1 Thalassotalea litorea
GTTTGTCGCCAAACGAGTCAGAAGAAAGATTCTGGCAAAACTATAAAACTGTGGCCAATTTAACTTGACCACTACACTCTTGTCATGATGCCACTCGATACACCCATGCGAAAGCACTTGCTTTAATGGGGGGTGTTGTTGAAAATACTCTATCGAGGTTTTTAATTCTTTGTCATGAATTTCACTAAACTTGATGTCTATTGATTTGGCGAAGTCGTCCCAGTTTACTTCTACCCTCCTATCGTTGCCTCTGAAAAAGCCGCTCTCTTTTAGCGCGTACTCTAGCCGAGAAAAGCTACAGAAAAACTCTAAGAGCCTATCCTTGTCATTTACAAACCCAAAACCTACGGTCACAGCTTACCCTATGAAATTTCGTTTAAGAATTTCATAGTAATTCAGAGGTATTCTTACTTCAATCGTGATGGTAGATTTTAAGGCCTGGATGACCCTTAAAGCGCCCAATAGGTGTCCACGGGTGGTGGTTGAAATAAATTTATCACCAAGCTTCTATTGCTAACGTGTTGTTTTTATTGGTAAAAAAGAGTGGTGGCCCGTCCCTGACTTGAACAGGGGACCTACCGATTATGAGTCGGGTGCTCTAACCAACTGAGCTAACGGGCCATACAGAGAAGTTGAACGTGGGTTCAAAACTTGGTTCTTGCTAAAGAAAATAGCAAAAAGTGGCGGCAAGTATAAGCATTTTTTATTTTAATGTCACCATTGTGAGGGTAAAAATATGTGGCTAAATGCTCGGTTGGTGATTTGTTATACAGCTGCAAGGGTGTGTTCGGTCAGAACTTAAACACAACACCTGCACTGACATCGGCCTGATACCAAAAATTTGATGAGCCATTAATCGCGCAGTCCCCGGAATCACAAAACATCGCATCGTTTCCTTCGTAAAATGTCGCGATAACACGGGTTTCGAATTTTACATTGATTGCTTTGTTTACCGGTATCTCTGCTGCCAAACCGAGATTGGCAGAAGGGCGGGTGGAACTGCCTAATTCATTAGTATTGGTTTCTATATGAGACACACCTACGCCACCTAAAAGATATAAAGGGACGCGTCCGTCATTCAGTCTTAAATTACCACCAATATGAACAAAGCTAGTTTGTAAATCACTCTGAATAGGACCATCAATTGCCAAAACCTCGCCTTGATTTTGGCTTAAGAATATTTCACCTTTGTGTTTGTTTTTCGTGTCCCAGGCAAGGATGCCGTTTAATGGGTTTGCGGGTTCAAAGTAGTTATCAAGCAATTGCGTTTCAGAAATAACCCAGGCCCCGGTAGGTGCCGAGTTTAAAGAAATTTGCCATTGTTCGGTGTTTTCTTCAGGCAAAGCCTGCACCAAAAATGGACATAATAACAGGCTGATCCAGATGGAAAAATAGCGTTTATTATTCATATTTCTAAGCAAAAGGTTGGATTATTTAAGCATAGCCGTGAATGGGTAAAAGGAAACTTGGTAGGCAAATTATTTTTCAAATAATTTGAGGTGGAAGGTGGAAGGTGGAAGGTGGAAGGTGGAAGGTGGAAGAAGAAGGTGGAAGTATGAGGGCCTCTTCGAAGCCTGGAAATGACGGAGTCTGGTTGGTGGCAAAAACTGAGCAAGCAATATAGCCTTCTGTCCTCGAGATGCTTTTTATCTCGAACTCCATCTTTTCGTCATTGACGAAACTCCGCCCCCGCAGCTTCTCTCTAAAATAAAAAAGCCCGCGTTAGCGTAACACCATTCAGTTAAGAGCCTCTTTTCTGAATGGGGTAGCGGGTTTTATTGATACGAACGGTCCTTTTCTTG
>NZ_JBHZSG010000083.1:0-1702 GCF_043642205.1 Thalassotalea litorea
AAAAAGCCCCTTGCGGGGCTTTTTCATTGATTGAACGACATTACTGTTGCGTTCGGATACTCATTTCTGGTGTTTCTGTCACGTTACCTTGCTTGTCATAAGCAATCGCTTTTAGGCTCTTCACACCATCAGACAATTTCGAAATATTAATCGTATGGGTATACGGATATTCTGTCTTTGTCTTCACCAGACGACCACGGAAGTAGATTTCTACTTTATCAATTCCGTCGCTGTCATCCGCCATTACATCGATAAACAATTCACCACTATGGGTAGAGTCCGCGTACGGTGACAAAATCTCTACCGTCGGGTTTACGCCATCATCCGGTACCGTTGGTACTTCAGGATCCGTTGGAACGTCAGGTTCAGTTGGAACTTCTGGCTCTGTCGGCTCACCTGGCTCTGTACCGTCAATCGAATTGTCTACATAAATGTGATGGTCTCCTGTATCCGCTACATTACCTGCAGCATCATAAGCGACAGCTTTAAGCGTCTTCTGACCTTCACCCAGTTTAGAAATATTAATACTAAACTCATATGGGTACGCTTCTTTAGTTTGTACTAATCGACCACGGAAATATAACTCTACTTTCGTTACCGCTACGTTATCCTGTGCATCAACATCAACACTCAGAACACCACCGTTTTTACTACCTGCCGTTGGACTCATGATTTGAACATAAGGCGCTTCTGTATCTACACCCGGGACTTCTGGGTCCGTTGGGTCTTCTGGCTCTGTCGGTACTTCAGGCTCTGTTGGTACTTCAGGCTCTGTCGGTACTTCAGGCTCTGGCGCTGTGTTATCAACCATTACGTTAAACACTTCTGTCGCCGTTGAGTTACCTTTGCTATCAAACGCGATAGCCTGCAACGTTTTATAACCCGCGCCCATTTTCGAGATGTTAATCGTATGACTGTAAGGCGATGACGTTAACGTTTTCACCAAACGACCACGGAAATACAACTCAACCTTTTCAATACCATCAGAATCTTTAGCGTCAATGTTAACGTTCAGCTCCTGACTCTGAGTCACGTTTACATCCGGTGAAATAAAGCTTACTGTCGGAGCATTACCGTCACCTGGCACTTCCGGCTCCGGATCTGGTGTAACTTCCACATCCGCATTCTTAACCATCACATAATGGTTCGCGGTTTCGGTTACGTTACCTGACGTGTCCGTCGCAATCGCCGTTAAGGTATGTTCACCATCCGCTACCGCTGACGAATCAACACTGAATGAATATGGCGAGCTAAAGTCAGCACCAACACGTTGGCCATTAAAGTACAATTCGACTTTTTTCACGCCTTCGTTATCCGTCGCATTGACATCAACCGAAAACAACCCGTTCACTTCACTGTCCTGCTTCGGCGACGTAATACTCACCTCTGGCGCCGTCTGATCTAACTCCGGCTCCGGATCTGGGACATAAACACTGTCACGCAATGCCGCACCAGCATCAATTCGACCATAACCAAATTTCGTACTAAAACTACCTGAGAACATTGAGTTATCGGCGTTGTTTTCCAACAAACTCTCTAGCTCTTTGTTACTCATTTTTGGATTCGCGGCTTTTAATAATGCTAATACACCGGCCGTTGCAGGTGCCGCAAACGATGTACCTGTACCACTACCGTAACTACCGTTTTTGGTTGTGGTCGCCAAACCCTGACCAGGCGCAGCAACATCAATACACTTACCATA
>NZ_JBHZSG010000084.1:0-1353 GCF_043642205.1 Thalassotalea litorea
GGCCGTTTTCTTTTTTCGGGCAAGATAAACTTCTTAACGTTTTCTCGCATGGCCCTTAATTTTTTAGGGATACTTCCTGGTGTAGCTATTGCGCACCACATCAGTTCGTCTTGAATAAAGCGCATGGCCATAACGAAACTGATCCGCAATGGAGAGACATCAGCCTCTTTGGCGATTTGGCTTATCTCGACTCGAATCAAGTTGTAGGCAATAAGTAAGCCCCAGATTTCCTGATAAATGCCTTCAACTGTCTGGCTGCGAAGCAAAATACTTTCATCGAGTTGAAATTGTTTTATTTCACCATAACCATTTTCTATTTCCCAACGTTCGAAATATACATCGAGAATATCTTGAGTTGAATACTTTTCGGTATCGGTCAATGAACTCAACAAGCCTTTGATGTGGTTATCCGCTACTGGCTCAGGGTACAAAACTAACCTTGCTTGCCAGGTTTCTGGGAGGCTTGGATCGTTTTTTCTGGCATGCCCCGAAACCTTCATCTCGACGAGAAAATCATTATCCGAATATTGCTCTATCACGTCATAACTGGTGTTTGATTTTACAGGTGTTAGCCAATGCTTATTTTTCTCCTCGCTTTGCCAATTTACCAACAACTCAGCACTGAGATAACAGCTATCAAAAATGGTCAACGAGCTATCTGGGGCTGAATGAGTGAGCCCTTTGGCATAGGTGATCTCGCCATTACGGCAGGGCCCAAACTTAACATCTCGTATCATCCTGCTACGCAGCGACATCAGCGCACAGAGACGGGCAATCGGATAAGCGGATTTCGCTTGATGTTGGTTACTGATAAAGCCGAAATGCTCTTCAGTAGCATCATTAAACGCACAACGCATCGTAGTGCCATCAATTGAGAATAACTGTAGGTCATGCCAAAGGTCGGTCGAATCTTCGCGTTGACACCAATGTGATGTAGTAATATTAAAAAGGGCTTCCAGAGGCTTTGCGGATAACCGCTGCCTTGCCTGAGGGATGGCGCTTGGTGCGACAGATTCGCCAAACTTATCAGCGAGCACAAGGTCTAGTTTTGAGACAACCTCTGTAATTGGGCGGTTTCGATAAAGACCTATGCCCACAACTAGCCATACAACAAGCTCAGCAGGTAGCTTCCTGCGTCGCATACTCGCTTTATTTGTTTCACTAAGAGCTTGCTCAATCCACTCTAGTGGTAATTCTTTTTGAAATACAGATAAATCATCTGGTGCAGCGAATAGTTCAGTATCAATAAGCCAGTTAGAAAGCATAAAAAAATAACCCCATCAATTTGATGGGGCTATTGTCGTACGATCCTTTTACCTGTCAACCGATCGATTGCTTATCTGATCGGTGTTA
>NZ_JBHZSG010000085.1:0-1223 GCF_043642205.1 Thalassotalea litorea
TGACTCGTTTGGCGACAAACCACCATTATGCTGATGTGGCCTAACCTGGCTGTAATAGCCGATTATATATTTCGTCACCTCTAACTTCGCTTCCTTGAAACTATGATAACCCGTTGTTGGTATCCATTCCGTTTTTAAACTTCTGAAGAAACGCTCCATCGGAGCATTATCCCAGCAATTACCACGGCGGCTCATGCTTTGTTTTATTTTAAAGCGCCATATCCTTTGCCTGAATTTGCGGCTGGTATAATGGCTTCCCTGATCACTATGAAACATGAGGTTTTCAGGACGTCCTCTTAACTCATAAGCCATCGTTAAAGCCTTCGTCGTTAACTCACTGTCTGGTGAATGAGACATGGCCCAACCAACAGGTTTTCGTGCGAACAGGTCGATAACCACCGCTAAGTAAGCCCAGCGACATCCTGTCCAGATGTAAGTAACATCACCGCACCAGACTTGATTTGGTTCGACAACATCAAACTGTCGCTCTAGTAAATTCGGTATTGCTACATGCTCTTTCGATGCTTTCTTATAAGCATGTTTAGGCAGTTGGCAACTGACTAACCCAAGCTTTTTCATGAGCTTACTGGCACGGTAACGACTTAACGTGATGCCACTTTCATCTTGAGTAACAATTTCGCTAATGGTTCTCGCACCAGCAGAGCCTCCGCTTAACTCGTGTGCTTCTTCTACTTTATTGAGCAGCGTCAGTTGCTCAATTGAAGGCGACTTATCTCGCCGTTGCCAATACTTATAACTGCTGCGATGAACACCAAAGACATCGCATAACACTTTCACTGGATATCGGCTTTTCTGGCTCTTATTGAGTTTTTCGATTATTTCGAATTGTTCAGTGAATCCGACATCAACAGAGCGGTAGCCTTTTTTAGAATTTCTTTCTCTAATTCAATGCGCTCTATCTTTTTCTCAAGCTCACGTATTTTAAGCTGCTCTGGCGTCATCGGTGTCGCTTTCGGGGTTTTACCCTGGCGCTCTTCTTTTAATTGCTTCACCCATTTACCAATGGTTGAATAACCCACATTCATCGCCTTGGCTGCTTCTTCATGGGTGTAACCATGATCGAGAACCAATTGGGCGGTTTCTAATCTTACTTCGGGGCTGAAATTCTTACGCGACTTCTTAGTCATTTAATTCACCTAATACTGCTATGAACGGATCATAACATCCTCTAATTAGGTGGCCAAAATTACTATGCCACTACA
>NZ_JBHZSG010000086.1:0-1211 GCF_043642205.1 Thalassotalea litorea
TGTGCCAGGAACAGCAGTTCAATTTACTATCACCATGTCACGAGTATTAGCAAAAGCAGACGTTCGTTTGGCACCATAAATAAAAAAGCCACATCAGTTATGATGTGGCTTACGCCTTAAAAGATATCTTAAGGATTAAATCTTTGGCTTAGAATTGAAAATCGTCAATCCAGTCAATCGTATTGAGATAGGCTACAGTTTCCGCTGAAAATGGATTATCCAATAACCTCACATACTCTAAGTTAGTGTTTAGGTCTAAGTTTATTGTTGTTAGTTGGTTGCGGCTCAAATCTAGGCGTTTGATATTAGGCAAGAAATCCGAGTTAATCGAGCTAATACTATTATTGGCGAGCACTAATTCTTCCAAGTTCGTTAAATTTAAGTCGAGTGCCCTTAATTCGCTTTTAGTAACCCTTAGGTGAGTAAGATATTCTAAACCGTCAAGTAGCAATGTCTCTAACGATGTGTCGTGGAGGTAAACCTGTTGTAAGTTGATATTGGACGTCAAATCAAGATATTCAATCGGACTAAAAACATCGTAGTAATCACCTGAACTTAAGAAAGTCGCCATCGTAAGATTCTCCAGAGACTCTATGTTAGCGATATCCAGGACTTCGATTTTAGCGTCGAAAATTTCAAGATCAGTCAGGTTTGGTAGCTCATCCAAAGTTACGCTGTACAAATTGTTTGAATTTTGGAATTCAATCTTTCTTAAACTCGGTGAATTCGAAGCTCGAAACAGACGTAAGTTTTTAGCTGAAATTACTGATAAATTTTCAATGTAAAGGTTGTTGTCCAGTTCCACACTCTGGCTTTCAATTGAATGAAACGCCACGCTGGTTAAATTGGGAAAGTTATTGAAATCTTCCAAATTTCCCAAATCATAACCGCTTCCTTTACACAGAACTTCAGTCATTTCTTCTACTTTAGTAAAGCCCTCAAAATCAGCTCTTTCCGTTATGCATGCCTCTATCGTAGAACTATTAAAAGAGACATTTTTTATCAGCATTTCTTCATCTGAATCACTGCACCCTAGCAGTAATAGTGATAATGTAATTGGGTAAATAATTTTCATTTCATTTCCTTATGTATACAGGGGAACTAGAGAAAACGGAGTTGAGTTACTAAAAGAAAGCTTGAATTAAAGGAATGTCCGTTAAGTATCAATTACTAAAATGTTGCTTTATTGGCAAGTGTCCGTTTCTCGCTCA
>NZ_JBHZSG010000087.1:0-1136 GCF_043642205.1 Thalassotalea litorea
ATGGCTAAAGAAAAATTTGAACGTTCCAAACCGCACGTTAACGTAGGTACAATCGGCCACGTTGACCACGGTAAGACAACTCTAACTGCTGCGATTTCAGCGGTATTGACTAAGACTCACGGTGGTGAAGTTCGTGATTTCGCACAAATCGATAACGCTCCAGAAGAGCGCGAGCGTGGTATCACAATCAATACTTCTCACATTGAGTATGACACAGCATCTCGTCACTATGCGCACGTAGACTGTCCAGGTCACGCGGATTATGTTAAAAACATGATTACAGGTGCAGCCCAAATGGACGGCGCTATCTTAGTAGTAGCGGCGACAGATGGTCCAATGCCACAAACACGTGAGCACATCCTACTTTCACGTCAGGTTGGTGTTCCATTCATCATCGTATTCATGAACAAATGTGACATGGTAGATGACGAAGAATTGCTTGAGCTAGTAGAGATGGAAGTCCGTGAGCTTCTTTCAGAATATGACTTCCCAGGCGACGACTTACCAGTAATTCAAGGTTCAGCACTAGGTGCATTGAACGGTGAAGCACAGTGGGAAGAGAAAGTACTAGAGCTTGCGAACGCATTAGATACTTATATCCCAGAGCCAGAGCGTGCGATTGACGGTGATTTCATCCTTCCGATTGAAGATGTATTCTCAATCCAGGGTCGTGGTACGGTTGTAACGGGTCGTGTAGAGCGTGGTATTATCCGCGTAGGTGACGACGTAGAAATCGTAGGTATCAAAGATACAACGACAACGACGTGTACAGGTGTAGAGATGTTCCGTAAGCTTCTTGACGAAGGTCGAGCTGGTGAGAACTGTGGTGTTCTTCTACGTGGTACTAAGCGTGATGAAGTACAACGTGGTCAAGTATTGTGTAAGCCTGGTTCAATCAAGCCACACACAAAGTTTGAGTCAGAAGTTTATGTATTGACGAAAGATGAAGGTGGTCGTCACACGCCATTCTTCAAAGGCTATCGTCCACAGTTTTACTTCCGTACGACGGACATCACAGGTGCCGTAGAGCTTCCTGAAGGTGTAGAGATGGTAATGCCAGGCGACAACTTGAAGTTTGTTGTAGAGCTTATCAACCCAATCGCGATGGACGAAGGTTTACGCTTCGCAATCCGCGA
>NZ_JBHZSG010000088.1:0-1105 GCF_043642205.1 Thalassotalea litorea
TTAAACCCTTGTGGTTATCGTATCAAAACACTTCGTTGGGATGTCCCGTGGAAGTGGATGCGCATTTTAGAGATTTTGCCGATGACGTCAACTCTTTTTTTGAAATTATTTCATTTATTTGCATAAGTGGACAATAATTAAACAAAAGGGATTTTATGTTGATTATTAATTGTCCTTGTAGTTAGATAGGAGGGGCATAGTATGAAGTATTGACCTAAAAGAACATATATCTATGAAACGCCTATTTTGCTTAGTTTTACTAATATGCAGTAACTTGGCGCTTGGCATTGTTAGCTTTGCTAATGAGGCCGGCAAGCAAGAGCTGTTACTTCAAAATCTGTTTGAGGCTCAACTATCCAGTACTAACTCGATGAAACGCAGTGTTAGTAGCCTGATAAAACATTACCCCCACCACGAAGCCTTTATACTTGATTACAGTTTTAAAAATTATCCACAGCAGTATAAACAGATAATTCATGGCGCATTGTCAACGAACCCTCATTCAAGCAATGATGTTGTATCTATGGCACTGGCTTATGAAGTCGCTGCATGTGACGACATTATAACGGCGGCGATTAATGCTGAGCCTGGTTATGCCAGTGATATCGTAAAAACTGCGGCCAAGTTACGACCGAATGAATTAGATCAGATTGTGCGAGTCGCGATAACCACCAAACCAATTATGGCCGATAGCATTATTAATAGTGCTGCCAAAGAAAACCCTGATGCATTTGAGTTGATTATGACCATGGCATTTGAAGAACTGCCAGATATGTTCATGTCGCTTTTGAATAATGCATTTTCAAATTTCCCGGAAAACTCTGAAGAAGTGGTCGAGATCGCAATATCCTCTTCAGAAAAAGTCGATGCGAGATTAGTGGTAGATAAAGCGGTTCAAGCAGGCCTAAGTGAGGAAGCCGCAGTAAAAGCTGCTATCGCAGGTGGAGCTAAGCAAGAAGCCTGGGCTCAGAATAATCCATAAACAAATTTATCATGATAACTAACCCATAAAAAAGCCAGCTAACGCTTAACACCGATCAGATAAGCAATCGATCGGTTGACAGGTAAAAGGATCGTACGACAATAGCCCCATCAAATTGATGGG